>JAICJI010000001.1 GCA_025928515.1 Thermoleophilia bacterium | reverse complement strand
GCTCCGTGAAGAAGAAGTTCAAGGTGACGGGCAGCGGCAAGATCCTGCGCCGGCCGGCGATGCGGAGCCACAACCTGGAGAAGAAGTCGTCGAAGCGTAGGCGCGGCTTCCGCAAGGATCGCGAGGTCACCGGCGGCGACCGCAGCGCCGTCAAGAAGATGCTGGGGATGGGCTAGATGCCTCGCGTCAAACGAGCCGTCCACGCGCAGAAGAAGCGCCGCAAGGTCCTCGAGCAGGCCAAGGGCTACTGGGGTCGCAAGAGCACGCACTACCGCTACGCGAAGGAGCAGGTCGAGCATTCCCTCGTCTACGCCTACCGCGACCGGAAGGTGCGGAAGCGGGAGTTCCGGAAGCTCTGGATCACGCGGATCAACGCGGCCGCACGTGCGAACGGGCTCTCGTACAACCAATTCGTGCACGGCTGCTCGAAGGCCGGGATCGAGCTCGACCGGAAGGTGCTCGCCGACCTCGCTGTCAGCGACCCGGTCGCGTTCGGCGCAATCGCCGAGCAGGCGAAGACTGCGCTCCAGAGCTAGTCGGCCTGATCACTTCCCCCGACAACGAGCGGCTCAAGCTCGTCCGCAAGCTGCACGAGCGGCGCTGGCGAGACAAGCTCGGGCTGTTCGCAGTCGAGGGAGAGGATCTCGTCGAGGCCGGGCTCGCTGCCGGGCTCGAGCCGACGGACGTCCTCGTCGCCGGCGAGGACGTGGCGCCGGAGCTGCTCGGCGAGGTGTCGGCGCTCGCGCACCCGCCGCGCGTCGTCGCAGTCTTCCGGCGTGAAGGGCTTCCCCGCGGGACGCGGCCGGTGACGCTTGCGCTCTGGCACATCGGCGATCCGGGGAACGTCGGCACGCTGTTGCGCGCGGCCGACGTATTCGGCGCCGGCGTCGCGCTGTCGGACGGTTGCGCGGATCTCACGGGGCCGAAAGCGCTGCGAGCCTCGATGGGCGCGATCTTCCGTGTGCCGGTGAGCGGGTTCGACGAGCCGGCGGGGAGACGGGTCGCGCTCGTGCCGGACGGAGGCGTCTTGCTTCCGGAGTTGCGGCTCGACGGCGACGTCGTGCTCGTGCTCGGCGCGGAACGGGAAGGGCTGCCGGCGGACGTGCTCAAGCGCTGTGACGAGCGTGCCTCGATCCCACAGCCCGGCGGAGGCGACTCGCTCAACGTCGCAATTGCGGGCGCAATCGCGCTCTACGAGAGCGCGCGCCAAAAGACCGGTACTAAGTACCGCACGTCTTCGTAACGCCAAACCGTCGGCTTAACCAAGCGGTGTGTGATCGCGACGTTGTGATCGCGCGTGACTGTTAGGTGACGGTAGTTGGTACCGGCCGTCGCGGGCCCCAGAAACGCGGCCGGCCCCTTGCGGGGGCCGGACCAAAGAATTCGCCGAGCCGGTTTCGCTTTCGTCCGCCTCGTCCAACCGGCCTTTCGCCTCGGGATTGCTCCCTCTTCGTCTGACCGCTCGGTCGAAGTTTCGACCTACTCGCGTTCCGTGCTCGGCGCAAGGAGGAAACTACGCGAACGCACTCACGGGATCAAGGTCCGGACGAAACGTTTTTGTCGCAATTTGCGAGCGGATCATTTTCGGCGCGCGATCCAGACGCTGTCCTCGCCGTCGGCGAACGGGCGACGGTCGAACCAGCCGTAGCACGCGAGCACCTCGAAGCCCGCTTCGGGGAGGAGCGAGTGCCAGCGCTCCGGCTCGACCCACCACAGCGTCATCGTCGAGGAGCCCCCGGGGCCGCGCACCGACAATGTCAGCGTTTGCTCCCCGAGATCCCAGTCGGCCCGCTCGTCGATGCCGGGCTCGCGCTCGAGCCAGCGGCCGTGCGTCTCCTCGATGTCCTCCCGGGACGGCGTGAATACGTCGAAAACGAGGCGGCCGCCCGGGTGCAGCAGCCCGCGCGCGGCGCGGAGGGCCTCGAGCCGCTCCTCGTCGTCTCGCAGGTGGAGGAACGAGCGGAACGGGCAGGTCACGAGCGGGACGCGCTCGTCGACGGGAGGCCGCCGAAGGTCGCCGAGCCGCAGATCGAGCCGCGTCTCGACCCCGGCCTCGCGCGCTCGCAGCCGGCAGACCTCCAGCATCCCGACCGACGAGTCCACCCCGATCACGTGCGCGCCGGCGAGCGCGGTGGGGATCGCGATCCGGCCCGTGCCCACGGCGAGCTCAACGACTTCTCCGCCGGCGGCGAGGGCTTCGTCGACGTAGAAGGACACGTCTTCGACGACGCTCGCGCTCCACGGGTCGTAGAGCCGCGCGATGGGGTCGTAGGCGCTCAGCGCTTGCGCGTCACGTAGACGAACTCTTGCGACTCGTCGTCGAAGGGCCGCCGGTCGAACCAGCCGTACAGCGCCTCGACCTCGAGGCCGGCGACGTCGAACAGACCGTCCCATTCCTCCCGCGTCGCCCACCACAGGCTGACCGTCGTGCCGTCGTGCCGCTCGATATCGATGCGGTTGTCCGCCGGGACGTAACGCATCGTGTGCACGATCCCGTTCTGGTCTTGCGTCGTGCCGTCGAGCTGTGCCGCAATCGTGTGGCTGAAGACGAATGCGTTGAAGGCGAAGCGTCCTCCCGGGCGTAGCGAGGCGGCGACGCGCTCGAAGACATCGCGCTTGGCCTGCCAGCCCTGCAGGTGGAGGAGCGAGCGGAACGGGACGTAGATGAGCGCCGCGGGCTCCTCGAGCTCGAGGTTGCGGACATCGCCGAGCCTCAACTCGAGGGGCAGGCCCGCCGCACGCTCGCGGGCGATCTCGAGCATCCCGGGCGAGGAGTCGATCCCGAGCACGGGCTTCCCGGTCTCGCGCGCGACCTCGATCGCCACGCGTCCGTTGCCGACCATCAGCTCGACGATCGGCCCATCCGCCTCGCGAGCGAGCGAGACGTAGTGGCCCACGTCCTCGGTCATGAAGGCGGCCCACAGGTCGTAGACCGGAGCCCAGGTGTCGAAGTCGCTCATCGCCGGGTAGTATCGACACAGATGTCTGCTACTCGCGCGTTCGCCTTTACGGAGCCCCGGCTCGCAGCCGGGGCGTCGGCGCGCTAGCAGGCGTCGTCTCCTCAGCTCGAGCCGGGGCGTGAACCGCCGCCGACCCATGCCCGAGAAAGGAGGAGAAACCGTTGGATACAGTCGCCGCCGTGGATCCGGAACGGCTCCAGCAGGAGGCGCTCGCCGCTGTCGCGGCCGCGTCGACGCTCGCCGAGCTCGATGAGGCACGTGTCCAGTACCTCGGTCGCCGCAGCGCGCTGAAGCTCGCGCTCCGCGACGTCCGGGATCGCGAGACCGGGATGACGCTCAACGCCGTGCGCGAGGCGGTCGAGGCGGCATTCGCAGCCCGCGAGGAAGACCTGCGGCGCGCCGAGCTCGAGGAGCGTCTCGCGACCGAGCGGGTCGACGTCACGCTGCCGGCCGGGCTCGTCGGGCAGCGGAAGCTGCGGCCGCGCGGCACGCTCCATCCCTCGACGCTCGTGCGCCGTGAGGTCGAGGACATCTTCCTCGGGCTCGGTTACGAGATCGTCGACGGCCGCGAGGTCGAGACGACCCGGTACAACTTCGACGCCCTCGGTTTTCCGGAATGGCACCCGGCCCGCTCGCCGCGCGACACGCTGTACCTCGGCGACGAGACGGTGCTGCGCACGGAAACCTCTCCGGCGCAGATCCACAAGATGGAGTCGCAGCGTCCGCCGATCTACATGGTCTCGATCGGACGTGTCTACCGGCGCGACGACATCACCGCGACGCGCTACCCGATCTTCCACCAGTTCGAGGGCCTCGCCATCGACGACGGCATCACGATGGCCGACCTCAAGGGGACTCTCCTGTACGTGATGCGCGAGCTGTATGGCCCCGAGCGCGAGGTGCGCTTCCGCACGCACTACTTCCCGTTCACCGAGCCGTCGATGGAACCGGACGTCTCGTGCTTCAACTGCGGCGGTGCGGGCTGCGCGATCTGCAAGCACTCCGGCTGGATCGAGATGGGCGGCTCGGGGATCGTCGACCCGTATCTCTACGAGTTCGTCGGCTGGGGGCTGGAGGAATACTCCGGCTTCGCGTTCGGCATGGGCGTCGAGCGGACGGCACAGCTTCGCTACGGGATAGGCGACATCCGCGCGTTCTGGGAGAACGACCTCCGCTTCCTCAGGCAGTTCCGATGAAGGTTCCGCTCAGCTGGCTGCGCGAGTACGTGCGTGTCGACGCGACCACGGCGGAGATCGCCGAAGCGCTCTCGGTCGGCTCGGCTGAGGTCGAGGGAGTCGCGCGCGTGGGTGTTCAGGGCGAGCCCGGGCTCTTCCGCGTCGGGCACGTCGTCGAGGCGGCGAAGCACCCCGACGCCGACCGGTTGCAGCTCACGTCGGTCGACGTGGGGGAGGACCGGCCGTACTCGATCGTCTGCGGCGCCTGGAACTTCGGCGCGGGCGCGAAGGTGGCCGTCGCCCTCCCCGGCGCGACGCTCCCGGACGGGCTCGTGCTCGAGCGGCGCAAGCTGCGAGGCAAGGTCTCGGAAGGCATGATCCTCGCCGAGGACGAGCTCGACCTCGGCGGCGACCACAGCGGGATCATCGTCCTAGACGATGCGCTCGAGCCGGGGACCCCGCTCGCCGACGTGCTGCCGCTCGCCGACGAGGTTCTCGATCTCGAGCCGACCGGCAATCGCCCCGATCTGTTCTCGGTCTACGGCGTCGCGCGCGAGGTGGCGGCGCTGCTCGGCGGCGAGCTCCTGCCGATGCCGGGAAGCGACCCGCAGCAGGACGGAGACGAGGCTGTCGGGATCGGGATCGACGATCCCGAGGGGTGCCTCCGCTTCATCGGCCGCCTGCTCCGCGACGTCACCGTGGGTGAGGCCCCGCTCTGGCTGAAGGGACGACTGCGCCGTTCGGGCGTCCGCGCGATCTCGAACGTCGTCGACGTCACGAACTACGTCATGCTCGCGCTCGGTAGCCCGCTGCACGCGTACGACCTCGACCTGCTGCACGGCGGGCTCGTCGCTCGCCGCGCGCGCAAGGGCGAGAAGGTGCGGACGCTCGACGGCGTCGAGCGGACTCTGTCGGCAGAGGATCTCGTGATCGCCGACGGCGAGCGTGCCGTCGGGCTGGCCGGGATCATGGGGGGCGAGGAGACCGAGGTCTCGTCCGGGACGCAGAGCGTCCTGCTCGAAGCGGCGAACTTCGAGCCGGTCGGGATCCTGCGCAGCTCCGAGCGGCATTCGCTCCGCACCGAGGGCTCGAACCGCTGGGAGAAAGGCGTCGATCCGTACGTCGCAGGGCAAGCTGCGACCTATGCCACGCAGCTGCTCGTCGAGCTGAGCGGCGCGCGTTGGACCGGGGCGGAGGACGTCCAGGCCGAGCTCCCGAAGCCCGCGGTGATCCGGCTCCGGCCCGAGCGCGCAAGCGAGCTGATCGGGCTCGAAGTCGCGGCGGAGGAACAGAGCGAGATTCTCGGGCGCCTCGGGTTCAAGGAGCTGAAGAGCGGCTTCCGCGTGCCGACCTGGCGCGCGCGCGACGTGACGCGCGAGGTCGACCTGATCGAGGAGGTCGCGCGCTTCAAGCTCGCCGACATTCCGTTCACCCTGCCGCGGCGCGAGGCCATGTTCGGGCGGCTCAGCCGCGACCAGCGGCTGCGGCGGCAGGTCGAGGACGTCCTCGTCGGAGCCGGCTACGGCGAGGTGTACACGCCGACCTTCGTCGCCGACGGCGACCTACGCCTTCCCGAGCCCCTGTCCGCCGAGGCCGCTGCGCTGCGCGCCGTCCTCTACGCCTCGCTCCTCGATCCGGCTCGCCGCAACGCTGACGCGGGCGCCGGCGATGTCGCGCTTTTCGAGATCGCACGCACGTACCACGACGTCGGCGGGGAGCTGCCGGAGGAGCACTGGCACGTCGCGGGCGTCGCCGACGGCGGCTTCGCCGAGGCGAAGTGGGCAGTCGAGCAGGTCTACGCTGCGCTCGGCATCGAGCCGGGCTACGAGCGGACGAGCGAGCCGTTCCTCCACCCCGGTAAGGCCGCGCGCACCGCCGAGGGCTGGCTCGGCGAGCTCCACCCGGCGGTGCTCGACGGGACGTGGAGCGCGTTCGAGCTCGACCTCGACGCGCTCGCGGAGGCGGCGCCGCAGGTCGTAGCGTTCGCGGAGGTGAGCCCGTATCCGGAGGTGCGCCAAGACCTCGCCTTCGTCGTCGACGAGGACGTGCCGGCCGCCGAGGTCCTGGCCGCGATCCGCGAGGCGGCAGGCGGGCTGCTTCGCGAGCTCGAGGTCTTCGACGAGTACCGGGGCGAGCAGATCGGAGAAGGGAAGCGCTCGCTCGCGTTCCGGGCCGCGTTCGGCTCGCTCGAAGGGACGCTGACGGACGAGGACGTCGCGCCGGTGCGCGCGTCGATCGTCGACGCGCTCGCGACGCGCTTCGACGCGGTGCTGCGCGCGTAGCTACCGCTTTCGCAGGCGGACGGCGATGCGCGTCAGCACGGCGACGGCTGTGGCGGCGCTGACCTTGATGCCGAGCTTCTTGCCGCGCTCGGCCGTCTGCTCGATCTCCGCCCGCAGCTCGGCGACGGCATTCGTGAGCTCGCGCCGCTCATCCGCGATCTCGCGCCTGAGCTCGGACTCACTCGCCATTGCGGATCGCCTCCGTCGTCAGCCGTGCCTCCTCGATCGCCTTCTCGGGCACCGGTTTCGCGCCCTTCTTGAGCAGCGCCGCGCCGAGCCCGCCGAGAAGCCCGGCGAGCAGGAACAGGCCGCCGAACATGATCAAGAGCGCGGCCCAGACCGGCAGCGCCGTTGCGATGCCTGCCGTCGCCGCGGCGAGACCGAAGAAGAGCGCCGTGAGCGCGAGCACGGCGCCCAGGACGGCGAGAGCGATGCCGAGGCCGAGCGCGACGACGCGCTTCTTCATCTCCGTGGCCGCGAGCTGCAGCTCGAGCCGCACGAACGACCGTGCGTGCTCGGCTACGCGTTTGCTGGCGCCGGAGAGGCCGAGTCCGTTCACAGGCTCTTTCTTACCGCCATGTGCGGAGGGTAACCCGAGCCCTCAACGGTCGCGGCCGGTGAGCCACCCGGCCAGCCGCTGGTACCACGTGGAGCTTTCGGGGATGAGCTGTTCCTCGACCTCCGCCCGCAGGTCATCGAGAGGCGCCACCTCGTTCCCGGAGATCGTGAGCCGTACTTCGCCGACGGCGATGCTGTCGACGATCTCGGCGGGCACGTACTTCACACCACTGAGCGCGCCGGTCTTGATGCCGAAGCCGTCGAAGATGTCCGCTTCCTCGTCGCCGGCGATCTCCGCGATAGTCCCGACCTGCTCGCCCTCGCGGTCGTAGACCGCCCAGCCGTGCTCGACCGCCTTCCAGGCGACGGGATCGGGCATCAGGCGGGCCGGCGGCCGACGGCGAAGGTCGCGCCCTGCGTGCCGACAGGGTGCACGTCGCTGAGCGCGTGCGTGATCCGGACGTGGCCGGTGATGCCGGCCTCGTCGAGGCGGGCGAGGCAGCGGCCGACCATGCCCGAGGAGGCCCCGTAGCCTCGATGACTCGCGCAGCGGAACCGGAAGCCCGGTCGGCCCGTCGACTGGATGGGGTTGATGGGAGCGCAGAGCACCGCTCCGCGGTCGACGTCGGCGCTCGAATCGAGGTCGATCTCGGCGACGAGGTCGCTCCAGTCGGAAGGGAGCATTTCGAGCGCCGCCGCCCATTCGGCCGCGAGCGAGCGTGCCGACGGCTCCGGCCGTGGCCGCGCTCCCTGGGTCGCGACGAGCTCGACGCGCCCGACGATGCCCTCGTCGTCGATCCGCCGCAAAAGCCGTCGCGCCGCCTCGGGTCCGATGCTGGTCCCGCGCGTCGAGACCGTGAACCGGATCTCGCCGCTCGCGACGCCCGGTCCGGCCGGGCCAAGCAGCGCAGCTGCGCGGGATCGCGCCTCGTCGTCCCGGATTGCAAGGCTCAAGGTGACCTCCGTCCACCTTGGATCCAGGCCACTTTCGAGCTGGTTCCAGCGGTCGACGAGTGGCACGGCGCGAACCGTACACTCCGGCCCGTGGCGACGGCAGAGCACAAGGCGACCCTCGCGAAGAGCGAGCTGGGCGACGTGCTACGGGAGATGCTCCTGATCCGCCGCTTCGAGGAGAAGGTCGAAGAACGCTTCCGCGCCGGCGAGCTGCCCGGGTTCCTCCACGTCGCGATCGGCCAGGAGGCGAGCGCCGTCGGAGTCTGTCGCGCGCTCGAGGACGGCGACGTCATCGCCTCGACTCACCGCGCGCACGGCCACACGCTCGCGAAAGGCACGCACCCGAACGAGCTGATGGCCGAGCTGTACGGCAAGCAGGAGGGCTGCTCGCACGGCTACGGCGGCTCGATGCACCTCTACGACGTCGAGCGCGGGAACATGGGCGCGAACGCCGTGATCGGCGGCGGCCTGCCGCACGTCACCGGCGCCGCGCTCGCCTTCCAGATGCGCGGCGAGCCGCGCGTCGCCCTCGCGTTCTTCGGCGACGGCGCGACGAACATCGGCACGTTCCACGAGGCGCTGAACCTCGCGCAGCTCTGGCAGGTGCCGGCCGTGTTCGTGCTCGAGGACAACAAGTGGGCCGAGTCGACGCCGGAGAGCCAGCACTCGCCGATCCGTGACCTCTCAGACCGCGCGAAGGCGTTCGGGATGAAGACGCTGAAGGCCGACGGCCAGGACGTCGAGGCGGTGTACAAGACCGCGCGGCAGGCTCTCGACCACGCACGTTCCGGCAAAGGTCCGGTGTTCGTGCACCTCGACTGCGTGCGCTTCCACGGCCACTACATCGGCGACCCGCAGGTCTACCGCGACAAGGACGAGGCGCGAAAGCTCGCCGAGACGCGCGACCCGATCAAGCTGCTGCGCGAGAAGCTCAAGCTCTCGATCTCCGACGAGGAGTTCGAGGAGCTCGACACGGAGGTGACCGAGATGGTCGAGGCGTCCGTCGAGTTCGCGAAGAGCGGCACCGATCCCGCGCCCGAAGACGCCCTCAAGAACGTCTATGCCTGAGCTGACCTACCGCGAAGCCGTCCGCGACGCGCTGTCGCAGGCGATGCGCCAGGACGACGGCGTCTTCCTCATGGGCGAGGACATCGCCGAGATGGGTGGCTCGATGGGCGTCACACAGGGGATGCTCGAGGAGTTCGGGAAAGAGCGCGTGCGGAACACGCCGATCTCCGAGATGGCGCTCGCCGGCGCCGCGATCGGTGCCTCGATGCAGGGCATGCGCCCCGTCGCCGAGATCATGTACGAGGACTTCCTGACGCTCGCCGCGGAGCAGGTCGTGAACCAGGCGGCGAAGATCCGCTACATGTCGGGCGGGCAGCTGACCGTGCCCGTCGTCTTCCGCACGCAGGGTGGCGCGGGCTGGTCGCCGGGCGCGCAGCATGCGCAGCAGCTCGAGGCGTGGTTCGTCCACATCCCCGGTCTCAAGGTCGTCTTCGCCTCGACGCCGGAGGACGTCCGCGGACTCCTCTGGTCGGCGATCTACGACGACAACCCCGTCGTCTTCTTCGAGCACCGCACGCTCTACCCGATCAAGGGGAACGTGCCGCAGGAGATTGAGCCGATCCCGATCGGACGTGCCCGCGTCCACCGCGAGGGCGAGGACGTGACGGTGATCGCCACGGGCCGGCTCGTGCACGAGAGCCTCAAGGCCGCCGAGGAAGCCGAGCGCGACGGCATCTCGGTCGAGGTGGTCGACCCGCGCACGCTGCAGCCGCTCGACGAGGAGAGCCTCGTCTCCTCCGTCAAGAAGACGAACCGGGCCGTCGTCGCGCACGAGGCGGTGACGCGGATGGGCTTCGGCGCGGAGGTCGCGGCCGTGCTGCAGTACCAGGCGTTCGACTGGCTCGACGCGCCGATCGAGCGCGTGGGCGCGAAGTTCTCGCCGCTGCCGTTCGCGCCGGTCATGGAGGCGTTCGTCGTCCCGCATGCCGAGGACGTGCTCACCGCGATCAAGCGAACGGTCGGGAAGGCGTAGGTGGCGACCGAGGTCATCCTCCCGCGCCTCGGCCAGGGCATGGAGTCGGGCACGATCGTGCGCTGGCTCAAGTCGGAGGGCGAGCCCGTGGAGAAGGGCGAGCCGCTGTTCGAGCTCGACACCGACAAGGTGACGCAGGAGGTCGAGGCCGAGGCGGCAGGCGTCCTGCTCAAGATCGCGATCGCCGAGGGAGAAGTTCCGGTCGGCCAGACCGTGGCGTTCATAGGCTCCGCAGGCGAGGACGTCCCCGAGGTCGCAACGGCTGCGCCGGTCGAGAAACCCGAAGCGTCAGAGCCGGCCGAGCCCGCGCGCGAGACCGAAGATCCGCGGCACGAGGTCGCATCCGGCAACGGCCGGATCAAGGCCTCGCCGCTCGCCCGCCGCATCGCGCGGGAGCGCGGCATCGAGCTCACCGGGATCCGCGGCACCGGTCCCGACGGGCGCATCGTGGCGGAGGACGTCGAGCGCGCGGAGGCCGGCGGCCCGGCTACTCCGACAGTCACGCCGAGGCCCGTTCCGAGCGGCGAGGTCGAGCGTGTGCCGCTCTCGAACATCCGCAAGACGATCGCCCGCCGGCTCACCGAGGCGTGGCAGATCCCGGTCTTCCAGCTGCAGGCCTCGGCCGACATGACGCGCGTGAATGCGCTCGTCGCCAGGCTCCGGGAACGCGACCCGGACGTTCGCGTCACGGTCACCGACGTCCTCACGAAGGTCTGCGCCCAGGCGCTCATGCGCCACCGCGAGGTGAACGCGGAGTTCACCGAGGACGCGATCCTCCTTCACCCGAGCGCAAACGTCGGCCTCGCCGTCGCCGCGCCGCAAGGGCTTGTCGTGCCCGTCATCAACAACGCCGAGCGGCTCTCGCTCACGGAGATCGCCGGCGTGCGAGCCGATCTCGTCGCCCGGGCGCGTGACAACAAGCTGCGTGCCGAAGACCTCGAGGGCGGCACCTTCACCATCTCCAACCTCGGCATGTACGCAGTGGAGCGCTTCACCGCGGTGCTGAACCCGCCGCAAGCTGCGATCGTGGCCGTCGGCGCGACCGAGGAGCGCGTCGTCCCGCACGAAGGCGAGACGGCCGTCCGGCCGATGGTGACGCTGACGGGGACGTTCGATCACCACGCCGTCGACGGCGCCCCGGCCGCGGCCTTCCTCCAGACTCTGAAGGAGAGCCTCGAAGACCCGGGGCTCGCGTTGTAGAACTGTCCTATGGCGCCGACGGTCTGGTACCACGTCCGCGACCTCGACAAGGGGCGCCGTTTCTATCGCGAGCTGCTCGGCTTCGAGGAGCTCGCCGTCGATTTCGAGGACGGCTGGTCGACGCTGAAGCGCGGCGAGATGGAGATCGGGCTCGTCCAGGGAGAGCTCGAGGACAACGGCGTCGCGCACGTCGACGTCGCCGACCTCAAGGAAGAGGCGGACCGGCTGCGCGAGGCGGGCGTCGAGGTCGGGATCGTCCTCGAGCTGACCGGTGAGATGCGCCTCCTCGACGTCTACGACCCCGACGGCAACCGGATCCAGCTCGCCCAGGAGCTCCGCGACTGATGCTGCGCCCGGCCGACCAGCAGGACACGCGCTTCCTCCGCGACATGCTCCGTCACGCCTACCACTGGCGAATGGGGGATCCGGACCTGCCGGTCTTCCGGTATGTCAAGAACTGGGGGAGGCCCGGCGACGCAGGCGTGATCGCCTCCGCGGGCCCGAACGCCTACGGCGCGGCGTGGTACAGGCTCTTTCCGGCCTCGGCGCCCGGGTTCGCCTTCGTCGACGAGCAGACGCCCGAGGTGACGATCGCCGTCGTGCCCAGCCACCGCGGCAAGGGCACCGGCGGCGAGCTCCTCGAAGCACTGCTCGAGCGCGCCCGCGCGGACGGCTTCTCGCAACTCAGCCTCAGCGCCGAGCCCGGCCAGACGGGCTTCTACGAGAAGTACGGCTTCCGCGAGTTACGCCGGGAAGATGGAACCGTCACCATGGTTGCCAGCCTCTGAGTACCCTCAATCCGACGATGACGAGGGGAGTTGAGCATGGAGGTTGAGGTCGCCGTCCTCGGAGGCGGTCCCGGCGGATACACCGCCGCCATCCGCGCCGCGCAGCTCGGCGCGAAGGTTGCCTGCATCGAGCGCGAGCCCGAGCTCGGCGGCACCTGTCTGCGCGTCGGCTGCATCCCGACGAAGGCCTGGGTGCAGACCGCGTTCGCGCTCAAGGAGGCCGAGGAGAGCTTCGGGAAGTTCGGCGTCCAGGTAGGCGAGCCGAAGCTCGACTTCGCCGCCTCGAACGCGTGGAAGGCGGGCGTCGTCAAGCAGATGACCTCCGGTGTGGCGGGGCTGTTCAAGGCGAACGGTGTCGAGTGGGTGAAGGGCGCCGGAACGTTCACCGACGCGAACACGATCGCGGTCGAGGGCGGGGAGGACGTGACGTTCCGCTCTGCGGTCGTCGCGACCGGCTCGTATCCGCTGCGGCCGCCGATCGAGGGAATCGACTCCTCGCGGTGCGTCGACTCCACCGGGTTGCTCGCGCAGGATCAGGTGCCCAAGCGGCTCGTCATCCTCGGCGGCGGCATCATCGGCTGCGAGTTCGCCTCGATCTTCAGCCGCTTCGGCTCCGAGGTGACGATCGTCGAGATGCTCGATGGGCTCATTCCGCAGGAGGACGCCGACGCGGCGAAGGAGCTCGCGAAGCAGTTCGGCAAGCGCGGAATCACGCTCCAGCTCGGCAAGCAGTGCACGAAGATCGAGGACGACGGCTCCCAGGTCACCGTCCACTTCGGCGAAGGCGAGACGGTGCAGGCAGACCTCATGCTCGTCTCCGTGGGCCGCGGGCCGCTCGTCGAGGGCATCGGCCTCGAGGCCGCCGGCGTGGAGTTCGACCGGCGCTCCGGCATCGCTACCGAAGAGCACCGGCGGACGAGCGTCCCGCACATCTACGCGGTCGGCGACTGCGCCGGCTACTGGCAGCTCGCACACACGGCGTTCCGTGAGGGCGAGATCGCCGCCGAGAACGCGACCGGGCACGAGGCGGTATTCGACAACCGCGCGATCCCGCGTCCCATCTACACCGACCCCGAGATCGCCGCGGTCGGGCTCACCGAAGGACAGGCGCGCGAGGAGTACGGCGACGACGTCGCGGTCGGCCAGTTCCCGTGGGTCGCGAATGCGCGCGCGGTGATGCAGGACG
Organism: Thermoleophilia bacterium; assembly: GCA_025928515.1. Classification (GTDB taxonomy): domain Bacteria; phylum Actinomycetota; class Thermoleophilia; order Gaiellales; family Gaiellaceae; genus Palsa-739. The sequence continues at coordinate 87,377 of JAICJI010000001.1, read as the reverse complement.
AGACGGTCGGCTGGGTGAAGACGATCCACGAGACGCGATACGGCGAGCTGCTCGGCCTCGTGATGGTCGGGCCGCACGTGACCGACATGGTCGAGGCGGGCGTCGTGGCGATCGACGCCGAGTCGACCGTCGAGACCGTCGCCGACGGGATCGCGCCGCACCCGACCCTCTCGGAGGCGATCAAGGAAGCGGGCTTGGTCGCGCTCGGCCGTGCCATCCACATCCCGAACCGCAAGCCGCGCGCAGCAGCGCCTGCATAGCGCTTGTCGGAGGAGGACAGGAGAAGCGCATGACAATCATGAACAGACGCAACGCAGTCGTCGGCTTCCTCACGCTGAAGGTCGGGAAGCTCGTCGCCCGCCGCAAGGCGAAACAGGTCGGCGGCAAGCTCGCGCCCTGGAAAGGCAAGAGCTCCAAGAGCGGCAAGAAGAGCGATTGAGCCTCTTCCGCTCCTCGATCGACGGCCTCGTGCCGTACGAGCCGGGCAAGCCGGTCGAGGCAGTGCAGCGGGAGCTCGGGCTGGAGCACGTCGTCAAGCTCGCCTCGAACGAGGGGCCGTTTCCTCCGTTCCCGGCGGCGCTCGAGGCGATGGAGCGTGCTGCGCCCGAGCTCAACCGCTATCCCGACGGCGGCGCCTGGACGCTGCGGAGCGCGCTTGCGGAGCGGCACGGCATCGCGTTCGAGGAGGTGATCGTCGGTGCAGGCGCCGACGGGATCATCGACCTGCTCGCGCAGGCAACACTCGACCCCGGCGACGACGTCGTGTGTGGCTGGCCCTCCTTCCCGAGCTACGTCCTCACCGCGGCGAAGCTCGGCGCCGAGGCCCGGCGTGTCCCGCTGGGCGATCACACGTACGCGCTCGACGGGCTCCTCGAGGCGATCGGGCCGCGCACGAAGCTCGTCTACGTCTGTCACCCCAACAACCCGACCGGCACCGCGAACGGTCGCGACGAGCTGCTCGCGTTCCTCGACCGGCTGCCGGAGCACGTGCTGTGCGTCCTCGACCAGGCGTACTTCGAGTACATCGACGACCCGGACTACCTCGACGGGCTCGATCTCTTCCGGGAGGGCCGTCGCGTTGCCGTGCTGCGGACGTTCTCGAAGATCTACGGCCTAGCCGGGCTGCGCGTGGGCTGGGGAGTGGCGCCGGCGGACGTCGCCACGGCGACGAGCAAGGTACGGCGCGCGTTCGACGTCGCCGCGGCGGCGCAGGCGGCCGCCCTTGCGAGCCTCGACGGCGCGGAGGAGATCTCGCGGCGCCGACGGCTGAACGCTACGGGTCGTGACCGGCTCGCCGAGATCCTGAGCAGCCACGGCCTCGAGCCGGTCGGGCCGTCGCGCGGCAACTTCCTCTTCGTGGACGTCGGCGGCGGGCGAGAGCTGTTCGACCGGCTGCAGCGGGAAGGCGTCATCGTCCGGCCGCTCGACAGCTTCGGCGCGCCCGAGGCGATCCGCATCACGGTGGGCACACCGGAGGAGAATGAGGTCTTCGCCGTCGCATTGGGACACGTCCTTTCTGGCGTCTCGTAACCGGCTGGCGCAGGTGGTACGTTCGGGCGCAAGCTCGTGAGGCTTCCGTCCGCCCAGCTCGCGCCGCTCCGCCTGGAGGGGTTCCGCAACCTCTTCTTTGCGACCCTCGGCTCGAGCGTCGGGACGCTGCTCGCGGCAATTGCGCTCGCGATCGACGTCCACGACCGGACGGGCTCCGGCCTCTGGGTGGGGGCCGTGCTCGTCGTCGAGTTCTTGCCGACGATCGTGGTGGGGCTCGTGTTCGGGCCGCTCCTGGATCGGCTCGAGCGGCGGTCGCTGATGATCGGCGCCGACGCGATCAGGGTCGGCGTGTTCGTTGCTCTTCCCTTCGCGCCGAGCGCCGCGACGGTCGTCGGGCTCGCGCTCGTCGCGGGCCTCGCCACCGGGTTCTTCCGCCCGGCCGTCTACGCCGGGATCCCGAACCTCGTGCCGGACGCGGAGCTGCCTCGCGCGAACGCGCTGCTGCAGACGGTCGAGAACGTGAGCTGGGCGGTGGGGCCGCTCGTGGGCGGCGTCTTGACGGCCGCGGACGGCCCGAAAGTGGCCTACGCGATCAACGCGGCGTCCTTCGTGGTCTCGATCGCGCTGCTCGTGCGGATCCCGCCGCGCCTCCTGCAAAGCGAGCGTGCGCTCTCGCGCGGCTACTGGCGCGATCTGCGGGATGGCTTCGGCGCCGCGCTCCGCTCGCCCTCGATGCGGGCCGTGCTCGTCGCGTGGGGAATCGCCTCGTTCGCCGTGGGCGCGAGCAACGTCGCGACCGTCTTCATCGCGAAGAACACGTTCTCGGGAGGCAACGTCGGCTACGGGCTCGTGTACGGCGCGACCGGTGCCGGCCTCGTGCTCGGTGCCTTCGCGAGCGCCTCCGCGCTGGCGCACTACAGCGTCGGCCGCGTGTACGGCGAGGCTCTGCTGCTCATGGCCCTCGGGTCGCTCACGGTCGCGGTCAGCCCCGACGTGTGGGTAGCGGCTCTCTGCGCCGTCGTGCTCGGGATCGGCAACGGCGCCGCGGTCGCCTGCAACGCGTTGCTCGTCCAGCGCGGCACGTTCGACCTGCTGCGTGGGCGGGCGCTGACGTTCGTGATGAGCGTCACCTACCTGTTTGTTGGGCTCGGGCTCGGGCTCGGCGGCGTCTTCCTCCGCAAGCCTGTGGAGGTGAATACCCCGCGCTGGATCTGGGCAGGCTCGGGCGCAGTGTTGCTCGTGGCCGCCCTCGCCGGCGCCGTGCTCGCGCGGAACCTCGGCAGCGAGACGGCCGCGGAGGCCGAGGTCGCGCCAGCCGAACGCTCGCCGGTCGCTGCCGCGAACTGAATAGATTCCGGGTCGTGGCGGGACGGCGCGAGTGGAGTCGTGAAGACCTGGCCGCCGGCGTCCGGGAGGGCGACCGGCGCGCTCTCGCACGCACGATCTCGCTCGTGGAGGACGGCGACCCGCTCGCGTACGGCGTCGTCGCCGACCTCTATCCGCACACAGGCTCGTCCTATTCGGTCGGCGTGACCGGCCCACCCGGCGTAGGGAAGTCGAGCCTCGTCTCGGCACTGATCCGCCACGTCCGTGAGCGCGAGAACACGGTCGGCGTCGTCTCGGTCGATCCCTCGAGCCCGTTCTCGCACGGCGCGCTGCTGGGCGACCGGATCCGGCTCAGCGACCACTTTCTCGACCCGGAAGTCTTCATCCGCTCGATGGGGACGCGCGGCCATCTCGGCGGCCTCGCCGAGGCGGCCCTGCAGGCGCTCCTCGTGCTCGACGCGGCGGGCAAGGACATCGTTTTCCTCGAGACGGTCGGCGCGGGGCAGAGTGAGGTCGAGGTGATCGGGATCGCCGACACCGTCCTGCTCGTCCTCATGCCGGGCTCGGGCGACGCCGTGCAGGCGTTGAAGGCGGGAATCATGGAGATCCCCGACGTGATCGCGATCAACAAGATGGACAACCCCGCGGCCAAGACGATGCTCAACGAGGTGCGCTCGATCCTCGCGCTCGATCGCAGCCGCGACTGGAACCCGCCGATCGTCCTCACCGAAGCCCTGCACGGCGAGCACGTGCCGGAGCTGTGGGAGAAGGTCGAAGAGCACCGCGCATTCCTCGAGGAGAGTGGACAGCTCGACGCGAGGCGCCGGGCGAACCTGGCCCGCGAGGTCTTCGCGGTCGCGTCGAGCCGGGCGAGCCGCCACCTCGAGCGTGCCGTCGCCGACGACGCCGAGCTGCGGCGGCTGCTGGCCGAGGTGCAGGCGCGGGAGCTCGACCCGCTGACCGCGGTACGCGAGATACTCGAGAAGGTCTTCCGGATCCACGATGGCGACGCAGGTAACGGCACCCGGGCTTCCTGAGATCGAGCGCGCACGCGAGCGGCTCGCCGGAGTCGCGCGCGTCACGCCGGTCTTCCCCTCCGAGACGCTCTCTCGGCTGACGAGCCGCTCCGTTCGCCTGAAGGCCGAGAACCTGCAGCGGACGGGCTCGTTCAAGATCCGCGGCGCCTACACGAAGCTCTCGAGCCTCGAGCCCGAGCGCCTTGCCGCGGGTGTCGTGGCAGCGAGCGCCGGCAACCACGGCCAGGCGGTCGCCTGGGCGGCCCGGGAGCTCGGCGCGCCGGCGCGCATCTTCATGCCGCAGGACTCGCCGATGGCCAAGGTCGACGCGACGCGCAATTACGGCGCTGAGGTCGATCTGACGGGGCCGGCGTTCGAAGAGACGCTCGCCGAGGCCCAGGCCTACGTCGAGGGGAGCGGCGGCACGTTCGTCCACCCGTACGAGGACACCTTCGTGATGTCGGGCCAGGGGACGATCGGCCTCGAGCTCGCGGAGCAGGTCGACGAGCTCGACACGGTCGTGCTCCCGATCGGGGGAGGAGGGCTGGCGTCGGGCATTTCCCTCGCCCTCCGCGCCGTGCGGCCGGGGCTGCGCCTGGTCGGAGTCCAGGCCGCGGGAACTCGACCGGGCGGCTCGGGCCACACGATCGCCGACGGGATCGCGGTCAAGCAGCCGGGCGACCTGACGATGGGGATCCTCGGCGAGACGCTCGACGACATCGTCACCGTCGAGGACGAGCAGATCGCGGAGGCGATCGTCCTCCTCGCCGAGCGGACGAAGCTCGTCGTCGAAGGGGCGGGAGCGGCGAGCGTCGCCGCCGTCCTCGGAGGTCTCGTCGGCGGTTCGGGCGCCGTGCTCGCGCTCCTCTCCGGGGGCAACATCGACGCCTCGCTCATGGTGCAGGTGATGCGGCGCGGGCTCGCGCTCCACGGCCGCTACCTCGTGCTGCGCACGCGTGTCCCGGACCGGCCGGGAGAGCTCGCGGAGCTGCTCGGGAGGCTGGCGGGCGAGCGCGTGAACGTCGTCGAGGTCGAGCACCAGCGCGAGTCGCCGGGAATCCCCGTCGGCTACACGGGCGTCGAGCTCACGCTGCTCACGCGCGACGACGCGCACTGCGAGCAGCTTCTCATGCAACTCGGTGAGTGGGGCTACCCGGTCGAGCGGCTCGACTGACCCGCGCTCGAAACGCACGTCACAGCGTCCTAGACTCCGCCCGATGCGCGCCTGTCCCGTCTGCAGCCAGGAGAACCACGACACCGCGCGCTTCTGTTCCGCCTGCGGCGCAGCGCTGACGAGCGAGCCGCCCCGCGAGGAGCGCAAGGTCGTTTCGGTGCTCTTCGCCGACCTCGTCGGCTTCACCTCGCGCGCGGAGCAACTCGATCCGGAAGACGTCCGCGCCGTGCTCGCGCCGTACTGGGAGCGGCTGCGCAGCGAGCTCGAGAAACGCGGCGGGACGGTGGAGAAGTTCATCGGCGACGCGGTGATGGCGCTCTTCGGAGCTCCGGTCGCGCACGACGACGATCCGCTGCGCGCGGTCGGCGCCGCACTGGCGATCCGGGACTGGGCGCGCGAGGAGCACGACCTTCAGGTGCGCATCGCGGTCAACACCGGCGAGGCGCTCGTCATCCTCGGGGCGCGGCCTGCGGAGGGGGAGGGGATGGCAGCCGGCGACGTCGTCAACACGACGGCGAGGCTGCAGACCGCCGCGCCCGTGAACGGCGTGCTCGTCGGCGAGACGACGTATCGCGCGACGAGGGATGTCGTCGAGTATGCAGAGCGCGAGCCGGTCGTGGGGAAGGGCAAGTCCGAGCCGATCCCGGTCTGGGAGGCCGTTCGGGTGCGCTCCCGGCTCGGGGTGGACGTCGAGCGCACGGCGTTGCCGTTCGTGGGTCGCACGCGCGAGCTCGGCGTGATCGTCGACGCGTTCGAGCGGGCGAAGTCCGAGCGCGAGCCGCAGCTCGTCACGCTCGTCGGCGTCCCCGGCATCGGCAAGTCGCGCCTCGTCGGAGCGTTCTTCGCGCATCTCGAAGGACAGCCGGATCTCGTGTGGTGGCGCCAGGGCCGCGCGCTGCCCTACGGTGACGGCGTCAGCTTCTGGGCGGTGGCGGAGATGGTGAAGGCGCAGGCCGGCATCGAGGAGAACGATCCACCGGACATTTGCGCCGAGAAGTTGCGCTCGAACGTCGCGCAACTCCTGGCGGACGAGGCAGAGCGCGAGTGGGTGATCGATCACCTCCTTCCGCTCGTCGGCGTCGATCACGGCGGTGCGGGCGGTGACAGTGCTCCGGCGTGGCGTGCGTTTTTCGAGAGCCTCGCCGAACGGCGTCCGCTCGTCATGGTCTTCGAGGACATGCACTGGGGCGACGAGGGCCTGCTCGACTTCATCGACCATCTCGTCGACTGGGCGACGGGAGTCCCAATCCTCGTCATCGCGACCGCGCGCCCCGAGCTGCTCGACCGGAGGCCGTCGTGGGGCGGCGGCAAGCTGAACGTCTCGACGATCGCACTGACGCCGTTGAGCGACGAGGAGGCGGCGCAGATCATCCACGCCGTCCTCGACCAGGCCGCGCTGCCGGCGGAGACGCAACGGGCGCTGCTCGAGCGGGCCGGCGGAAACCCGTTGTACGCCGAGCAGTTCGCGCGTCTCTACACGGAGCGCGGCTCGGCCGACGACCTACCCCTACCCGAGACGGTGCAGGGGTTGATCGCCGCGCGGCTCGACGGGCTCTCACCGGAGGAAAAGCGGATCGTGCAGGACGCCTCGGTCTACGGGAAGGTGTTCTGGGCGGGAGCCATCGACGCGCACGACGAAGCGCTCCACTCGCTCGACCGCAAGGGGATCCTGCGCCGCGAGCGCCGCTCGGCTGTCGGCGGCGAGACGCAGTACGTGTTCCGGCACGTGCTCGTCCGCGACGTCGCCTACGGCCAGATCCCACGCGCGGCGCGAGGCGAGAAGCACGTGCGCGCGGCCGACTGGATCGAGTCGTTGGGCCGCGCCGATGATCATGCCGAGCTCGTCGCGCACCATCTCGCGGCGGGCGACGAGCTGGGGGTCGAGGTGGGCGACCGGGCGCGGATCACGTTCCGACGCGCTGGCGACCGCGCCCGCGCGCTCGGGGCCTGGCCCGCGGCCGAGCGCTACTACGCTCAGGCGCTCGCTTCCTGGCCGGCCGAAGACGGGGAGTACCCGAAGCTCGTCGCGGCGTGCGCCGGCGCGCGCGCCCGCGCAACCGGAGATACCGACCAACTCGAGGCCGCGTTGGATGCTCTCGAGGCGGCCGGTCTGTGGGAGGACGCAGCGCAATTCGCGGCGTCAGCGGCGATGACCGTCTGGTACGCGACGGGAGACCCCCGCAGCTTCCTCGAACGCGGGCTGAAGCTGCTCGATGGGCGCCCGGCCTCGCCCGCGCGAGCGGAGCTCCTCGCCGAGAGCGCGCGCATTCATTGGTTCCGGGGCGATTACGACCGCGCCGAGCGTGACCTTGCGGAGGCAGTGGAGCTGGCGCCGGCCCATGGCTCGAACGAGCTGCGCGCCTCGCTGCTCGTGACGCAGGGCGTCGTCGCGATGGCCGCCGGGGATCTCGACGAGGGACGGCGGCTCACGGACACGGCGATCGAGCTCGCGCCGATCGGTTCGTCGCCGCGCTTCCGCGCGCTTGCGAACTGCGCCGTCTTCGAGTGGACGGACGGCGCCATGGATGCATTTGAGCCGCTGCAGGCTGCCGCAATGGAGGAGGCCGAGCGGGCGGGCGACCGGCCGAACCTCCGCTGGCTCGAGTGGGGATGGATCCACAAAGCCCTGCTCTTCGGGAGCTGGGACGAGGCGCTGCGGCGCGGGGACGCGCAGATCGCGCTCGGCCCGCACTACACCCTCGACAGCATCCTCTTGTTCAAGGCGTACATCCTGGGGGCGCGCGACCAGCTCGCCGCGGCCCGAGCCTGCCGGGACGAAGGGCTGGCGCTGGCGGAGAAGATTCCCGATGGGCAGTCGGCCATCCCGGGGCTTCTCGAAGCCGGCTGGGCCTCGCTCGTCATCGGCGACGAGGAGCTGGCGCGGCGGCTCGTCGAACGGGTTTTTCCTGTGGCGCTCGCGATCCGGCACCGGGCACCGGGGTAGACGCGAAGAACACGGTTCTGGTCATACGCGTCGGGATGGGGGAGAAGTGGCTCGCGTTTCACAAGCGACATGCGGATACGCGCCGTGTGCGCGGGGCCCGCTTGCTGCTCGAGGGTCGCGTGCTCGAGGCGGCGGACGAATGGGCGCTCGTTTCGCCGCACGACGAGGCCGTCACCAGGATCGAGGCGGCCCGGCAGCTCGCAGCAGCGGGCCGCACCCGGGAGGCCGACGTGCAGCTCGAGCGTGGCCTCGCGTTCTTCCACGCGGTCGGAGCGACGAAGCTCGTGCGCGACGCGGAAGGCCTGCTCTCGGCGGCGTCCTAGCCTGCAGCTCCGCCCATAACGTTGGGCTCATGGAGGCGGCGAGGGAGCGGCGCAGGGCCGGGATCCGGCGCGGCCTGCCCTTCGGGATCGCCGTGTTTGCGATCTCGCTCTCGTTCGGTGTGCTCGCGCGACCGCTCATGGGCTCGCTCGCTCCGATCGTCATGTCGATCTTCGTGTTCTCGGGCTCGGCGCAGTTCGGGGCGCTCGCGGTCCTGACCGCCGGCGGAAGTACAGGAGCAGCGATCGCCGCTGCCGTCCTGCTCAACGCGCGGTACCTCGCAATGGGGCTCGCGTTGGCCCCGTCGCTGCTCGGCCGCCCGTTGTCGCGCGCGGCGTTCGCGCTGACCACGGTCGACGCCTCGTGGGCGGCCGCGAGTAGGGGAGACGGCACTTTCGACCCCTGGTACATGGTCGGGGTGAGCATCCCGCAGTACACGGGCTGGGTGCTCGGGACGATCGTCGGCGTCTTCGTCGGGCCGAGGCTCGGCGACCCGAACGCGCTCGGCCTCGACGCGCTATTCCCCGCCTTCTTCGTCGCGTTGTTGTTCGAGGAGGCACGTGGACGGCGGCGGCTGGCCGCCGCCGGAGGCGGAGCAGGGATCGCGCTCGTGCTGACGCCGCTCGTTCCCGCCGGCCTGCCGATCCTGGCGGCGGCAGCGGCGGCGGTAGCCGCCTCGAGGATGCGCTCGTGACCGGTGTATGGGTGACCGTTGCGGTGCTCGCGCTCGCGACCGCCGTCCTGAGGCTCGCCGGGCCGCTGACGGTCGGCGGCCGCCCGCTGCCGGCACGCGCGCTGATCATCGTCGAGCTCCTCGCGTCCGCGCTGCTCGCGGCGCTGGTGATGGTGGAGACGTTCGGCAAGGGACGCTCGCTCACACTCGACGCACGCGCGCTCGGAGTCGCGTTCGCCGCGGTCGCGCTCTGGCGGCGTGCGCCCATGACCGTGGTGGTCGTGGGGGCGGCAGTCGTGACGGCGGTCGCCCGTCTGTTGACGTAGGGCTAGCTACCGCAGCGGCGGAAGCAGGTGGTCTCGCCGCCGCGGGCGCGCCACTCGGTAATCCCGCCGTCGAGCACCGGACGTGCGTCCACGCCGGCTGCCTGCAGCACGCTCGCGGCGATCGCCGCCCGCGGGCCCGACTCGCAGATGGTCACGACCGGGCGGCCGTTGAGCAGCCCTGCCTCCGCCGCGGCGCGCGCCGTGCGATAGGGCAGGTGCTGCGAGCCGGGGATGTGGCCCTCGTCCCGCTCGTCCGCCTCGCGCACGTCGAGCAGCTCCACCGCGTCGTTCGCGAGCAGGTGCTCGAGCTCCTCGAGCGACACCGGCTCGAGCTTCTCCGAGCCGCCGCCTTGCTGCCAGCCGGCCGTTGCGAACAGCGCGACCGTGTGCAGCGACCGTGCGGCCCGCACCGCCTCGTCCTCGTCGGCCGCATGGAGGACGACGGGACGCTCGGGCAGGACGAACGCCGCCCGCGTCGCGAAGCTGGAACCGGACACCGGGATGCCGACGGCGCCCCGGTGGTGACCGGCTGCGAATGCGTCCGTCGGGCGGACATCGACGACAACCGCCTCCTGTGGCATCGAATCGATGCGCGTCACTTGGGGCTGGGCGCCGAGGAGCTCGCCACGATTGAGCTCCACGATCCGCTCCATGTTGGGCGGCCGCGGCGGCTGCGGCCCGAGCCGGGCAGCGAGGAAATCGGCGAGCTCCCCCTCGAGCGCGGGATTGGAGCGGCGCTCGTAGCCGATCGTCGTCGAGGTCTTGGAGCTCATCGCCGCGCCACACAGCGAGCCTGCAACGTGGCCGGGGAAGACCTCGACGCCGTCGCCGAGCTCGACGAGCCGGCGCAGGCTGTTGAACAGGCCCTCGGCTCCTTCCCGCGCCTCGACCGCAAGATCCGGTCGGCCGGCGTCGCCGACGAAGAGCGAGTCGCCGGTGAGCACGAGCCACGGCTCGTCGCTGCGTGAGCGGTCGATCACCGCGAAGCAGCAGTGTTCGGGGCGGTGGCCCGGCGTGTGGATAGTGCGGAGCACGACGTCGCCGACCTCTACTTCCGTCCCGTCTTCGAGCGGCTCGTGCGCGAAGGTCGCCTCCGCGGCGCGGTGCACGCGGATCGGGACGCCGTGCTCGAGCGCGAGGCGACCGTGTCCCGAGATGTGGTCGGCGTGGGTGTGGGTCTCGAGAACGCCGGCGATGCGGACGCCGTGCCGCTCGGCCTCCGCCAGCACCGGCTCGACGAAATACGGCGGATCGACGACGACCGCGACACCCGCGTGCTCGTCTCCGACGAGGTACGAAGCGCACCCCAGATCGTCGTTCAGGAACTGCTTGAACAGGAGCCTTGTCAAGGGTGGGAGGATCCCGCCTTGCTTTGGATGACCGAATCTGCCTCGCGAGGGCTGGTAATCGGATCTGCGTGCCGATGCACGACCTTCCAGACACCGCTCTCGGGGCGAAGCACGCTCGTCACCCGCAAAGCCCCGGAAGCCCTCTCCTCCGCGCTGCCGACCTTGGCTTCGAAGCGCTCGACCTCCACGAGGTACGCCAACTCCTGGGTGACACAGGTGGTCAGCGTCTCGAAACCGGTGGCCCCGCCGTCTCTGTAGTTGGCCGCCGCACGTTCCATCGCCTCTTCCACCTTGTCCCACCCGATCGCGACCGGGCCGAACGGGTTGGCGAGACTGGCGTCCTCGCGGTGGGAATAGAGAGCCTTCGCGGGCTCCGGATCGCCACGGAAGAACTCGTCGAGCGCGTCGTGGTAGTCCTCCACGAATCGATCTAGATCTGCGGCGACCATGCGAGTCCCTCCTCCCTGAACAGCACGGCGGCGACGCTACCACCGGCTCCCGCTATGTATCCGAAAGCGGCTCCCGCGCGTGCTCCTCGTCGAGCAGCCGCAGCACGAACCAGCCGATTGCGAGCAGGAAGACGAGCGTCTGCTCGCCGTTCATGAGGATCCCGCCGAGGTTCTGGTCGCGCGCGGGGGACAATCCCCAGAGTCGGGGCGCGTGCTCGTAGAAGGCGTAGAACGGACGGCTCGAGAAGATGTACGCGAGGCCGAGGAACGACGAGGCGATGAAGGCGGCGACGAGGTAACCGAGCCCGGCCGACGGTGACAGCCGACCGCTGACGATCGGCCACCAGAAGAGCAGGCCGGCGGCGATCAGGATCGCGTGCTCGACGTTCAGCCCCCACCCGGTGCGGAGTGCCCAGTCGTAAAACGGCGCGAAATGGGTGCAGTACCAGGCCGCGAGCCAGAGCGGCAGGATCCAGCGTGAGCGCAGACGGTCGAGTCCGTGCCGGCCGAGCGACGCACGCATTGCCGGAGTGAGGCCGAGCATGACGAGGAGCGGTGCGACGTCGGCGACGAGGGCGTTCTGCAGCAGATGCATCAGCAGGAGGTAGTGCGACGCGATCGTCTCGAGCGGCGAGTTGAGGGAGGCCGCGATCAGCAAGACGCCGGAAACGAAGGCCGCGACGCGCCACCTCGGCGGCCGGTCGCTCCTGGCCGCACGCACGTAGAGGACGGCGGCGGCGGCGGCGAGCACGAGGAAAAACGGCTCGAAGCTGAACGCAGACGCGCTCACGGTCACGTCGCGGCGGCGAGGCGGGCCGCGCGGGAGCGGCGCCGGCGGGGCCGCAGGAGCAGCGCAACGCAGGTCCCAAGCGTAAGCAGCTGCTCGACCATCATCACGATCCCCGAGAGCTGCTGGTCGGTGACCGCTGAGATCCCGTACGCGCCCCGGTAGAACGGATAGAGGGCAGTGAAGGAGAAGACGAGCACGTCGGTGAGGATCTGACCGGCTGCGAAGAGCGCGGCCGCGAGCGCGACCCGTCCGCCGACACTCAGCCGGCGATGTGAGCCCGGATCGACGAGCAGCGTCCAGACGAGTACCCCGCAGAGTGTCCAGCAGACGTGCTCGAAGTCGTGGAGCTCCGCGTGACTGAGCGCAGCGTCGTAGAGGTACGGCACGTGCCAGACGGCGAGGTTCGCGGCCCAGAGCACGAAGGCTACGCGCGGGCGGAGCAGCCTCCCGAGGACGGCGCGGACGTGAGCGTTGCGGGCGAGCGGCGCGAGGACCGGCGCGGGGAGAAGGAAGACGAGCAGCGGTCCGCGCAGCGCCGTGACCATGAGCGCGGGGCCGAGATCCCCGATCAGGACGTGCTGGCCCATGTGCGCCGAGAGGAGCTTGTCGTCGGCGATCCGGTCGAGCGGGCCGACGAGCGCGAACAGCGTCACCGCGAGACCGAGCGCGAACAGTGCGACACGGTCCCAACCCGCATGGTCGGCACGCCCACGCCGGCGCAGGCGCACGACGGCCTGGGCAAAGAGAAGCGCCACGACAGCTGCCACGATGACCGGGATCACGCCGTCGATTGTGCCTCCGATGGGCCGAGGTCGGCGCTAGAGGCCGAGGTGCTTCGCGATCACCATGCGCTGCACCTCGTTGGTGCCCTCGCCGATCTCGAGGATCTTCTGATCGCGGTACAGGCGCGAGATCGCGAACTCGTCCATGAAGCCGTAGCCGCCGTGGATCTGGAGCGCCGAGTTCACGACGCGGTTCGACAGGATCCCGGTGTAGAGCTTCGCCTGCGCGGCGGCGAGGGCGAACGGCTTGCCCTCGTCCTTGAGCCACGCGGCGCGATAGACGAGCTGCCGGCCCGCCTCGATCTCGGTCGCCATGTCGGCGAGCTGGAACTGGATCGCCTGGAAGCTTGAGATCGGCTGCCCGAACTGGTGCCTCTCCTTCGCGTAGGCGGTCGCGAGGTCGTACGCGCCCTGCGCGAGCCCGACGCCCATCGCCGCGACCGAGATGCGGCCGCCGTCGAGGATCTCCATGAACTGCCGGAAGCCGCGGCCGCGCTCGCCCAACAGGTTCCCTTCCGGCACGGCGCACGAGCGGAAGGAGAGCTCGCGCGTGTCGGAGGCGTGCCAGCCGAGCTTGTGCATCGGGCCGGAGATCTCGTAGCCGGGTGTGCCGTTCGGGACGATCAGGTTCGAGATCTCGTCCTCGCCGGTGCGGGCGGTGATCGAGACGCAGGCGCTGATGTCGGTGCCCGCGTTCGTGATGAAGATCTTCGAGCCGTCGATCACCCACTCGCCGTCACGTAGCTCGGCCTTGGTGCGGGTCGCACCGGCGTCGGACCCGGCGTCGGGCTCGGTCAGCCCGAATGCGGCAAGCCCCTGGCCGGAAGCGAGCCGCGGCAGCCACTCCCGTTTCTGCTCCTCGTTGCCGAAGAGGAGGATCGGCATCGTCCCGAGCGAGGTGTGGGCCGCGACGGTGATGGCGACCGAGGAGTCGATGCGTGTCAGCTCCTCGATCGCTATTGCGTACGAGATGGTGTCGCCGCCTGCGCCGCCGTACTGCTCCGGAATGGGCAACCCCATCAGGCCGAGCGCGGCGAGCTCGCCGACGATTTCGTAGGGGAAGCGCGACTCGCGGTCGAGCTCCTCGGCGACGGGAGCGACCTTCGTCTCCGCGAACTCGCGGACGGTGCGGCGGATGAGCTCCTGCTCGTCCGAGAGCGCGAAGTTCAAGCCAGCATCCTGCCGAGCTCGGCGATGAGCCGGACGCCGTAGCCCGTGCCCCCGGGCACGCGCATATAGTCGCCGCGGCTCCGCTCGAGGAAGCCGGGGCCGGCCATGTCGACGTGGCACCAGGGGCCGTCGCCGGCGAACTCCTGGAGGAACTCGGCGGCGAGCGCGGGCGAGCCCTGGCGCAGGGTCGAGCTGTTCTTCATGTCCGCGAAGGCCGAGTCGATGTAGCGGCGATAGCGCGGATGCAGCGGGAACGGCCAGACGAGGTCGCCGCTGCGGCGGCCAGCCTCGCCGATCTGCTCGCCCCACGCGGCGTCGTTCGAGAAGCCGCCGGCGTAGAGGTCGCCGAGCGCGAGCTCCATCGCGCCGGTCAGAGTCGCGAGGTCGAGGACGTGGGTCGCTCCCTCGCGGCGGACGTACCAGAGCGCGTCGGCGAGCACGAGGCGGCCCTCGGCGTCGGTGTTGATGATCTCGATGGTCTTGCCGTTCGCGGCACGGAGGATGTCGCCCGGCCTGAATGCGTCGCCGCCCGGCAGGTTCTCGGCGGCGGCGAGTGCGGCGACCGCCCGCACCGGGGTGCCGAGCGCGGCGAGCGCCCCGATCCCATGCAGGGTTCCGGCGCCGCCGGCCATGTCGCCCTTCATGTCCTGCATCCCGCCGGACGGCTTGATCGAGATGCCGCCGGCGTCGAACGTGATCGACTTGCCGACGAGGCCGAGCACGAGATCGTCCTTCGCCTCGGGCGGGTCGTAACGCAGGACGATCAGGCGCGGCTCGTTGCGGCTGCCGCGGCCGACCGCCGTCAAGGCGCCCATGCCGAGCTTGTCGAGCTCGGGGGTTGCGAGGACGTCGCAGGTCAGGTGCTCGTGCTCGCGAGCCAACTCCTGCGCCTTCTCGCCCAGGGTGTGGGGGGTGAGCTCGTTCGGCGGCATGTTCGCGAGATCGCGGGCGCGGTTCGCGCGCTCGGCGACGATCGCGGCACGCTCCACGGCCGCTTGCAACTCAGGGTCGTCGGAGTGGCCCACGACGATCCGTTCCGGCGCCAGCGTCTCGTTCTGCGACTTCCAGTGGCCCGGCGAGTACGCGCCGAGGATAGTCCCTTCGACGAGCGCGGCGGCCTGCTCCGGGAGCGGCACCGGGAGCGACTCGTCGAGCAGCCAGACGAGCGTGCCCCCGACGCGCGAGAGCGCGTTCGCCGCGGCCGAGCCCGCCGTGCGCAGCGCGTCGGCATCGACGTCTTCGCGCTTCCCGACGCCGGCGGCGACGAGCCGCGGCGCCTCGAGCTCGCCGTTCAGGTGGAGGAGGACGCTCTCGCCGCGCTCGCCGCGCAGCTCCCCGCTGTCGCCGAGCTTCGCGAGCCGGCCCCCGAGCTTGTCGTCGAGGATCTGCGCACCGTTCCCCCCGAGCGGCTGGGCGACCGGGACGGCTATGGCGTCCGCTCCCGCCTGTCCCGGCAGCGCGATCTCGACCTTCGTCATCGGAGCGCGATGGTATCGGTGCGCCACTCTTAGCGGTGCATAGACTCGCCCGGAACCCCGAGAAGGAGCGAGAGATGCCAGTCACCGTGCAGGAGTTCTTCGAGACGCTTCCGTCCCGCGCCGACACGTCGAAGACGGCCGGCATGAACAACTCGTACGCCTTCGACATCGAGGGCGCCGGCCAGTGGACGGTCAAGGTCGTCGAAGGCAACGTCAGCGTCCACGACGGGATCGAGGACGCGGCGGACTGCACGATCAGTGCCTCCCAGGAGATCTTCGAGAAGATCGTCGCCGGCGAGCAAAACCCGACGAGCGCCTACATGACCGGCAAGCTCAAGCTGAAGGGCGACATGGGTGCCGCGATGAAGCTCCAGAAGCTCTTCCCGAGCTAGTCGCCGGCAGCGCCGCCGCCGAGGGCCCAGTGGAGGTCGACGAGCAGGATCGCAGCCACCACGAGGATGGCCAGGAAGACGAGCAGAAGCAGCAGGCTCGCGCCGGTGAAGAACGCCGTCGTCTTCGGGAGGAACAGCTCCGGCTTCTCGCCCCCCTCGGTCACTCGTCCAATTCTACGAGCACAGCGCCGCCCGCGACATGATCGCCTTCCGAGACGTGGACTGTGCGAACCGTCGCTTCGTAGGGCGAGACGAGCGGGGTCTCCATCTTCATCGCCTCGAGCACGACGAGCGGCTGCCGCGCGGAGACCTTCGCTCCCGGCTCGACGAGCACGCGGATGACGGTGCCGGGCATCGGCGCGACGAGCTCCGCCTGCTCGTGCCCGCCGGGGCCGTGCGCGCCGGCCGCGTCGTCCACGTCGGGCGCGGGGCGCGGGGGCGGCGGTGGAAGGTTCAGCCGCCACGGCTCGCTCCAGACCTCGGCCGGCGCGGTGGCCGGCAGCTCCGCTAGAGCCGGATTCTCGGTCAGGAACGCGGTCGTGACGCGGCCTGCGCGAACGAGTGGATGCGCGACGAGCCAGCGGAGGAACGGCAGGTTCGTCGTCACGCCGCCGATCTCCGTTTCGCGGAGCGCCTGCGCCAGCCGGTCGAACGCCTCCTCGCGCGTGTCGCCGGCGGCGATGAGCTTCGCGATCATCGGGTCGTACGCGGTGCCGATCTCGTCGCCCTCGCGCACGCCGGAGTCGACACGGATCCCCTCGGGCAGGCGCAGCCGCTCGAGTCGACCGGCCTGGGGGAGGAACGAGCGCGGATCCTCCGCGTACAGCCGTACCTCCACGGCGTGACCGCGCAAGTAACAACTTGTTACTAAGTTGGACAGGGCTTCTCCGGACGCGATGCGGAGCTGCTCCCGCACGATGTCGACGCCGGTTACGAGCTCCGTCACGGGATGCTCGACCTGGATCCGGGCGTTGAGCTCGAGGAACCAGAAGTCACGGCCGTCGAGCACGAACTCGGCCGTGCCCGCGCTCTCGTAGCAGATAGCGCGCGCGAAGGCGACGGCGGCATCGCTCATCCGCGCGCGCAGATCCGGATCGAGCGCGGGCGACGGGGACTCCTCGAGCACCTTCTGGTGACGGCGCTGGATCGAGCAGTCGCGCTCGCCGAGCGCGACGACGTTGCCGTGCGCATCGGCGAGCAGCTGGATCTCGACGTGGCGCGGCCGCTCGAGGTAGCGCTCGCAGAAGACGGCGTCGTCGCCGAATGCCGCTGCAGCCTCGCGGCGCGCGGCCTCGAGCGCTTCGTCGAGCTCCTCCGGCGTGCGAACCACGCGCATCCCGCGCCCGCCGCCGCCCGCGGCCGCCTTGACGAGCAGCGGAAAGCCGATCTCCTCCGGCGGCCCGCTCGGCAGGACGGGAACTCCCGCCGCGCGCGCCGTCTCCTTCGCAGCGAGCTTGTCCCCGCCGGCCCGCAACGCCGCCGGCGGCGGCCCGACCCAGGTCAGCCCGGCCTCGAGCACGGCCTCGGCGAGCTCGGCGCTCTCCGAGAGGAAGCCGTAGCCGGGGTGGACGGCATCGGCGCCGGAGTCGCGGGCCGCCCGCACGTGCTCGGCCGGATCGAGGTACGACGAGATCTCGACGAGCGCGTCCGCGGACTCGGCGTGCAGCGAGCCGCGATCGTCGGGCGCGGCGACGGCGACCGTCTCGATTCCCTCGGCGCGGCACGCGCGGAAGATGCGCAGCGCGATCTCCCCCCGGTTCGCGACGAGCAGCCTGCGCATGGGGCCGAGTCTAGGCTCCGCCTCGCCGAAAGACTCGGGCGACTCGGCGCGGTCGGCTCTACTCTTCCTCGTTTGGCCGGCCTGGGAGGTGGAATGAACATCGCCGTGCGCGTGAGGTTGGGGGTAGCCCTGGGGCTCTCGGTGGTCGTCTGCGCGACCGCGGCCACGGCGCGCGCAGGCACGGCGCTGATCGTCACCGGCCACGGCTGGGGACACGGGGTCGGCATGAGCCAATGGGGCGCATACGGCTACGCGCGGCACGGATGGATCTACCGCCGGATCCTCGCGCACTACTACCCCGGGACGAAGATGAGCCAGGTCGGCGAGATGCGTGTTCGCGTCCTGCTCGCCCGTGGCGCGAGCTCGGTCACGGTGGGTTGCGCGACTCCGATGCGCGTCTCCGACGGACGACGGCTGACGAAAACGCTCGCCGCGGGGACGTACGGCGTCGGTTCTCGGCTCGTCTTCCCCGCGCGGCACCACGGGGCAGGGCTCTCGTTTGGGCGCTTCGCCCTCCTCGAGTGCGACCGCGCCCCGCTCGAGCTCGACGGTCGCGCATACCACGGGACGCTCGCGCTGCGCACCTCCGGCGGGGGCGTCTCGGTGGTCAACGGTCTCTCGCTAGACACGTACCTGCGCGGCGTCGTCCCGTCGGAATCGCCCTCTCATTGGCCGCTCGCTGCGCTCGAGGCGCAAGCGGTGGCCGCCCGCTCCTACGCAGTCGCCGAGCTGCGGCCCGACTCGTGGTACGACCTCGTGCCTACGACAGCCGACCAGGTCTACGGCGGCGTCGCAGCGGAGACGCCGCGTTCCGACCGTGCGGTCTACTCCACGCTCGGCCAGGTTCTCACGTGGAACGGTCGGGTGGCCCGGACGTACTACTCCTCGAGCTCGGGCGGCCGCACCGAGGCCGTGCAGGATGCGTGGCCGACCGCGTCGCCGATCCCGTATCTGCGCTCGGTGCCGGATCCCTACGACACGTACTCGCCGCACCACGACTGGGGGCCGTTCGGATTCTCCGGCCCGCGGCTCGCGGCGCGGCTCGGCCTCGGCAGCGCCATCGAGTCGGCGAGCGTGGAGAGGAACGCGAGCGCGCGCGCCGCCTCGGTGCTCTTCCACCTCGCCTCGGGGGCCGTAGCCAGCCGCAGCGGAGCGGCCATCGCCAGAGCGCTCCACCTCCAGTCGACTTGGTTCTCGATCGGAGACCTGCAGCTCTCGACGAGCAGCTCCCACTTGCTCTACGGCGGACGCGTGACGGTCGCGGCGCGGGCGGCGAACGTGAAGGGCGCGCTGCTCGAGCAGCGGAGCCCGAGCGGCGCGTGGCGCACCGTCCGGCAGCTGAGCGGCCCGGCACAGCTCCAGCTCGAGCCGCATGCGAGCACCGCCTTCCGGCTGGTCGCGCCCGGAACGAGCGGGACGTCGGTGTCGGTCGCGGTCGCGCCGCATGTGCAGGTGCAGGCGCTGAGCCGCCGGCTGCTCGCGGGCGCGGTCTCGCCGAAGCCGGACGGGGCTGTCGCGGTCTGGCGCCTCGTGCGCGGCCGGTGGCGCGTCGTTGCGCATCCGATCCTCGATTCGAGCGGCAAGTTCAGGACGCCGCTGACGCTCCGTCCCGTCGAATACCGGGTCACGGTCGCCGCCGGCCGGCTGGCGGCGACGCGAACGTCGCTTCATCTGACGCAGCGGATGCTCCAGAGCCTCGACCGCTGATGGCAGCCGCAGGCGGCCCGGTTTGGGGTGCCGCGAGCGCCGACCTCAACGCGACCCTGTTGGAGTGGCCGGCGGGCAAAGGCCCCGCTGAGCACGTCAACGACGAGCGCGACGTCCTCTACATCGTCGTCGCGGGGTCCGCGACCCTCACGGTGGACGGTGCGCCGCGCGAGCTGGGCGCAGGCGAGGCGACGATCGTGGACAAGGGCTCGCGGCGCGCGCTCGCCGCAGGGCCGGACGGCGTCCGCTATCTCACGGCGCACGTGCG
This sequence comes from Thermoleophilia bacterium, assembly GCA_025928515.1. GTDB lineage: Bacteria > Actinomycetota > Thermoleophilia > Gaiellales > Gaiellaceae > Palsa-739. Next base: position 67,941 of record JAICJI010000001.1, on the reverse strand, counting down.
CCGCGAGGGGCTCCGGCTGAAGCGCTTCTGACAGCCGCCGTGCCGGATTACGCGCTGCTCAGCCCGGCGAGCCAGACGACCAGGGCGACGAGGCCGAAGCCGGCCACGGTCAGGCCCACCCGTAACCGCGAGGGGTGCTCGTGCGCCTCGGGCAGGAGATCGGAGGCTCCGAGGAAGAGAAACAAGCCGACGTAGAGAGCCAAGAGGGTCCCGAGGCCGTGGGCCGAGATCGAGAGCGAGGCTCCGACCGCCGCGCCGAGGATGGGGGCGGTGGCGTCCACCGCCAACCAACGCAGGGCCCGGCGCCGCCCCCCGCCCTGGCGGAGGATGAACGAGACGGTGTTCAGTCCGTCGGCGAAGTCGTGGCTGGCCACGGCGGCGAAGACCAGAAGGCCGGTGCCTAGTGAGAGGTGGAGGCCCAGGCCGATGCCCAGCCCGTCGACGGCCGAGTGGGCTGAAAGGGCGAAGGCCCCCATCGCTCCGACCCGATGGTGGGCGCGGGCCTGGTCGGAGTCGTCGCGGTGATGGAGGACGAGGAGGCGGTTCGCCAGGAAGAAGAGGACGAAGCCGAGGGCAACGAGCAGCGAGACCCGCCCCGGTTGTCCCACTTCGCGCTCGGCCTCGGGCAGGACGTCCAAGAGGGCGATGGCCACAACCACTCCGCCGGAGAGGGCGATGAGGTCGCCGAGGCGGCCTGCCAGCCGCACGGCGGCCAGCCCGCCCATCACGGTCGAGAAGGCGGTGGCCAGGGCCAAGGGCACGGCCAGCCAGGGCAGGCTCAAAGCCGGATCACGGCGAGAACGATAACGGTTCTCATTACCACGACCAGCTAGGATAGTGCCGATGGCCGCGACGCCGCGAGGTCTGTCGGAGCTGCTCGAGCGGAACGGCGTTCGCGCCACGCCGCGCAGGCTCGAGGTGCTCGAGGAGCTCGCGCACGAACGCGACGACGTCACCGCGCAGCAGCTCTGGACACGTCTGCGCGACCGCGACTCGCGGGCCGGCCTCGCCACCGTCTACCGGACGCTCGCGCTCTTGAGCGAGAGGGGCGTCGTGGATGTCCTCTCCCATCACGGCGGCGAGCAGTGCTACCGGCTCTGCGGCGCCGAGCATCACCACCACCTGCTCTGTGAACGCTGCCACCGCGTGGTCGAGATCCAGGAGTGCGGGCTCGACGACTGGGTCGTCGCCGCCGCCGACAGGCACGGCTTCGTCGCCACCGACCACCGCGTCGAGATCGTGGGAGTCTGCGCCGACTGCCGCCGGGTCTAAGGTCGCCCTGATGCGCGTTGCCGCGCTACTGGCTCTAGGTGGCGGAGGCGTACCGGGAGCGGGCGCCCTGTAGGACGCGGCGGGCAGTGCCGGGCCGGTGGCGGCTGAGCCACATGAGCACCGCTTGCGCACGCGGTAGGGCGGTGCGCGGAACCTCTTCGGCGACGCGTACGTAGATCCAGGCGGCCGCTTCCGCCCCGAGGACCTCGGTGAGACTCTCGTGCACGGCGGCAGCGAGCCGCGCCGTGTCGGCGACCGGGCGCGGATGCGTGTGCGCCCGGACGATCTCGGGGAGCGTCGTGGCTTGCGTCTCGAGATCGAAGACGTCGAGCTCGTAGCCGCAGAGCAGCGCGACGGGGCGCGTCGCAAGCACGCCGTTTCAGAGCTCCTCGAGCGCGATCGCAGCAGCCGTTTGCCCCCGCTGAACGAGGATGTCGACCATTTCGCCGAAAGCCCGGATCGTTCGATCCGGGAAGCGTCGCGCGACCTCGTCGACGACCTGGTCGACGACCTCCTCGAACCTGTCGGCGCTCGGTGTGTCGCCGTCCATGAAGGCGGCAAGCATCTCGCTTGCGTCGCGCCACGTGAGCAAGCCGTCGGCTTCGAGCTCGTCGACCTTGCGGCCGCGGCGCTCGAGCTCCGTCGTGAAGGCCTGCCGATGGTCGGCGGCAGCGATCACGACTGCCGGCTCGCCGGCTTGGAAGCCGGCGTCGAGGAAGCGGCCCACGGACGCGGTCAACTCGTCCAGCTCACGGTAGATCTGCACCCCGTGGTCAGCCGGAGGAGCGTTGTCGAGAAATCTCGGCCAGCTCATCTCGGAGATACAACCTTCCCCAAAAGGCGTTCAGCTATTCATGCTTCTTGGGTCAGGCGCGCCAGCTGGGCGACCGCTTCTCGAGGAAGGCGCGCAGGCCCTCCTGGCCCTCTTCGCTCGTTCGGCGCTCGGCAATCCAGCGCGCGGTCTCGGGGCCGTCCGGCCGCTCGCGCACGAGCCGCTTCGCCCAGCGCGCGGCCTGCGGTCCGGCCGAGAGGAGCTCGCCGACGACCCGCTCGACGGCAGTGTCCAGATCCTCCGCAACCTCGTGCACGAGCCCGATCCGGAGCGCGGTCTCGGCGTCGAAGCGCTCGCCGGTCACGAAATACCGGCGCGCCGCTCCGGGGCCGATCCGCGCCAGCGCGAACGGCGAGATGACCGCGGGGATGATCCCGAGCTTCACCTCCGAGAACGCAAAAACGGCGTCGGCCGCGGCGATCGCGACGTCGGCCGCCGCGACGAGCCCCGCACCTCCCCCGAGGGCATGACCCTGAACCCGGGCGACGACGGGCGCAGGACAGCCGTCGATCGCTTCGAGCATCGCGCGCAGCGCGTTCGCGTCGGCCACATTCTCCTCGTACGACAGATCGACGGAGGAGCTCATCCAGTCGACGTCGGCACCGGCGGAGAAGCTCGGGCCGTCGCCCGCGAGGACTACCGCGCGGGCGCGCCCGACGCCGACGAATGCCTCGGCGAGCTCCCCGATCAGCCCGGCGTCGAATGCGTTACGGCGGTCGGGCCGCGCAAGGGTGATGCGCAGGACGTCGCCGTCCCGCTCCGTGCGAAGGTTCGAGGGCACGGCGCGGAGCTTAGAGTGACCGTCGTGCTGAAGGGAGCGCTCGCCGCTGCAGTCACGCCGCTTCGCGACGGGCGGCTGGACGCCGGCGCGGTCGGGCCCTACGTCGAATTTCTCGTCGGGCACGGCGTGGATGGGCTGCTCGCGCTCGGGACGACCGGCGAGGGTGTCCTGTTCCCGCCGGCATACCGGATCGAGATCGCGCGGGCGTTCATCGACGCGGCGGCCGGTCGGATCCAGGTCGCGGTGCATGCAGGTGCCCAGACGACGCACGACACCGTCGCGCTCGCTGCTCGGGCGGCCGAGGACGGCGCGGACGCCGTCGCCGTGATCGCGCCGCCGTACTTCCGGCTCGACGACGAGGAGCTGCTGGCGCATTTCGAGGCGGCCGCCGCCGCGTGCGCGCCGGTGCCGTTCTACCTCTACGAGTTCGAAGCGCGGAGCGGCTACCCGATCCCGCTGCCGGTGATCGAGCGGCTGCGCGAGCGCGCACCGAACCTCGCCGGGATGAAGGTCTCGGACAGCCCGTGGGAGCGGCTCGAGCCGTTCCTCGTCGAGGGGCTCGACGTCTTCGTCGGTGCTGACGCGCTGCTCGAGCGCGCGCTCGCAGCCGGGGCGGCCGGCGCTGTCTCGGGTCTCGCCGCGAGCTTCCCGGATGCAGTTGTTCCGCTCGTTCGGGAGCCGACGCCCAAAACCGGGGAGAAGGCCACAGGGCTACGCACCGAGCTACAGCGCTTCCCGTTCCATGCCGCGTCGAAGGCGGCGCTCGGCTTCCGTGGGCTGCCCGTCAGGCCCGAGGTTTGCGCGCCTCTGCGGGGGCTGACCGACGGCGAACGGGCCGAGGTCGAGCGGATCGTCGCGGCCTGGTCCAGATGAGCGCGCTCCGCAGCCTGATCCTCGCGGCGGCGGACAGCCCACGCCTCCAGCGCCTGGTGCAGCGGTACGGCTTCCGTCTCGGCGCGGCTCGGTTCGTCGCCGGGGAGACGCTCGACGACGCCGTCCCGGTGCTGCGCCGCCTGAACGAGAGCGGTCTGCTCACGAACACGACGCTCCTCGGCGAGGGCGTCGCCGACGAGGCCGAGACACGCTCGGTCGTCGCCGCTTGCCGGGACGCGCTCGACCGCATCCAGGCGGAAGCGCTGCGGACGAACCTCGCCGTGAAACTCACCCACCTGGGCCTGTCGATCGGCGAGGAGCTCGCGCAGCGCAACCTCACCGAGCTCGTCGAGCACGCGGCGCGAGTCGGCAACTTCGTTCGCATCGACATGGAGGAGTCGGCGCACGTCGACGCGACACTGCGCATCTACCGCCGCCTGCGTGAGAGCGGGCACGAGAACGTCGGGGCCGTGCTCCAGTCGTATCTGTTCCGCACGGAGGATGACCTCGCGGCCCTGCTGCCGCTCGCCCCGAACCTCCGCTTCGTCAAGGGCGCGTACCTCGAGCCGCCGGAGGTCGCGTATCCGCACAAGAGCGACGTCGACGCCGCGTATGTCCGGCTGCTGGAGACGTCGCTCGGCGGCGGCGGTTTCACTGCGGTGGCGACACACGACGAGAAGCTCATCGAGCACACGATCGCCTTGGCGCGCGACTCGGACATCCCCAAGGAACGTTTCCAGTTCCAGATGCTCTACGGCGTCCGGCCGCGGCTCCAGCTCGATCTCGTGCGGCGAGGCTTCGACGTCCTCGTCGCCACGCCGTACGGGCCCGAGTGGTACCGCTATCTCATGCGCCGGCTCGCCGAGCGGCCGGCCAACCTCGTCTTTCTGCTCCGAAATCTCCTTCGCGGCTGAGCGCGACGACGAGCACGGCCGCGAGCGCGACGAGCGCGAGGTCGCGCGCGAGGAGGTACCACGACCACGGCGCGGCGTGATCGTTCGCGAGCCGCCAGTAGTGCCACGGGAACCACGTCTGCGTCAGCCCGAGTGCGAGCAGGAGCAGGCCGCCGGCGAAGACGCCGCGTGCGCCGCGCACGAGCGGGACAAACGGGGCGAGCCAGATCAGGTACTGCGGCGAGAGCACCTTGTCGAAGGCGACGAGCGCCGCGACTGCGGCAACTCCGGCCAGCAGCGTCGCTTCTCCGCCCGCGTTGCGCCGCCGCGCGAAGGCGGCCCAGACCGCGAGGACCGATACGACCTCGCCCGCCGTCGAGAGATCGGCCGCGAGACCGGCACCGCGCCCGCTCAGCGCCTGCGCGCCGTGCGAGGTGACGGTCGTGAGCGGATGCATGCCCACGTGCTGCCCCGCCATCAGCACCGCCGCGCCCAGACTCTCGATCTGCAGCGGGCGGCCGAGCTGGTCGCTGAACATCGCATGCAGGCCGTCCGGCGCCAGCACCGCGAAGGGCACGAAGCACGCGGCCGCGACCACGACGAACGCGACGACTGAGGCGAGCGCGCTCGGCTGTCCTCTCCGCCGCCAGAGGTGGACGACCGCGATCGGCAGCAGCACGGCCGGCCAGAGCTTGGCCGCGAACCCGAGCCCCAGCAGCGCCCCGCTGACGAGCGGCCGCTCCCGGACGAGCGCCGTCAGCGCACCGACCGCGAGCAGCGTCGGCCAGAGGTCGAAGCGCGTGTCGAAGAGGGAGCCGAGGACGAGCGGCGAGACGCCGATCGTGAGCAGCGCGACCCACGTCCGCATCGCGTCGGCGCCGACCGCCCGCAGCGCCGAGGCCGCCGCAGCGATGCAGCCGGCGCCGCAGACGCCCATGAGCACGGCGAACGACGTCGGGTAGCTCCAGCTCATGTAGTTCGGCAGGAGCATGGGCGGCAACGCAGCCGGCGGGTACTCGAAGGCGAAGTCGCGGTATGGGACGTGGCCGCCGCGGAGGAGCCCCGCGTAGTGCACGTACACAGGCACGTCCGAGAGCTGGCCCTTTTCGATCCAGGTGACAAGCGCGTAGAAGGAGATCCCGAGCAGGACGGCGGCTGCGCCGGCCGCGGTCCACGTCCTCGGCTCTCGTCTCACTCGACGTCGAACTCTTCGGCGACCGCCGGCTCTTCGCCGATCAGCTCGGGCACGCCGCCGAGATCCGGTAGCTCCTCGCCGTACGAGATCAGCCCGAAGCGATCCTGCGCCTCGTTGAAAATCCAGACGTCGCCCTCCGGCAGAAAGGGCAGGTTCTCGCGCAATTCCTCGAGCGTCGTCTTCGATTCGTACAGGCTCCAGATCAGGATCCGCACGGTCAGAACGGCCCCCTCGCCTCATAGCTGCCGCGCCGGGCGCCGATCGCGATCATCGTGAATCCGTCCGGGCCGGCGACCGGCTGGCGGATCGTGTCCGGGTCGAAGCGGAAGATCGTGCCTGCGGCGAACGGAACTTCCTTGTTTCCGATCCGGTACACGCCGGATCCGCTGACGATCACGTTCACTTCCTCCTGCCCCGAGTCGCTCTCGTCATGCAGGCGACCTTCGGTGTCCGGTGGCACATCGAACCAGTTGATGCCGAACGCCTCGACGCCGAGCTCGCGGCGCACGAAGCGGACCGCGCCGCCCGGGCCGGCTGGCTCGATCTCGTCGATGCGGACGACCGAGTAGCCCATCACATGCGGAAGACGCCGAACGTGGTGTCCGGGATCGGAGCGTTGCTCGCCGCCGCGAGCCCGAGCGCGAGCACACGCCGCGTGTCTAGCGGGTCGATGATCCCGTCGTCCCAGAGCCGCGCAGTCGAGTAGTACGGATTGCCCTCCTCCTCGTACTTCGCGCGGATCTCGTCCTGATCCACGTCGCCGACCATGGACAGCACCGTCGCCGCCTGCTCGCCGCCCATGACGGAGATGCGCGCGTTCGGCCACATCCAGAGCTGCCGTGGCCCGTACGCGCGACCGCACATCGCGTAGTTGCCGGCGCCGAACGAGCCGCCCGTGACGACCGTGAACTTCGGCACCGCGGCGTTCGCGACCGCCATCACGAGCTTCGCGCCGTCGCGCGCGATCCCGCCGGCCTCGTATTCGGTGCCGACCATGAAACCGGTGATGTTCTGGAGGAAGATCAGCGGGATCCGCCGCTTGCAGCAGAGCTCGATGAAGTGCGCACCCTTCTGCGCGGACTCGGCGAAGAGCACGCCGTTGTTCGCGAGGATCCCGACGTGGAAGCCCTCGAGCCGCGCGAACCCGGTCACGAGCGTCTCGCCGTACATCTGCTTGAACTCCTGGAAGCGCGAGCCGTCGACGATGCGCGCGATCAGCTCGCGCGGGTCGACCTGGTGGCGGAAGTCCTCGGGGATGAGGCCGTAGAGGTCCGACGGCTCGAGCGCCGGCGGCTCCGGCTCGGCGACGTCCCAGGTCGGCTCCTCGCGTCGGCCTTCGAGGTTCCGGACGATGCCTCGCGCGATCGCGAGCGCGTGCTCGTCGGAGGTCGCGTAGTGGTCGGCTACGCCTGAGCGCCTCGTGTGGACGTCGGCGCCGCCGAGCTCCTCGGCCGTCACGTCCTGGCCGGTCGCGGCCTTCACGAGCGGCGGGCCGCCGATGAAGATCGTGCCGGTGCCGCGCACGATCACGGTCTCGTCCGACATCGCGGGCACGTAAGCGCCTCCGGCCGTGCAGGAGCCCAGCACGACCGCGATCTGCGGGATGCCCTGCGCGGACATCTGCGCCTGGTTGAAGAAGATCCGGCCGAAGTGCTCGCGGTCGGGGAAGACCTCGGCTTGCAGCGGCAGGAACGCGCCGCCCGAGTCGACGAGGTAGATGCACGGGAGCCGGTTCTGCTCCGCCACCTCCTGCGCGCGCAGGTGCTTCTTCACCGTGAGCGGGAAGTACGAGCCGCCCTTGACGGTGGCATCGTTCGCGACGATCACGCACTCGCGGCCCTCGACGACGCCGATCCCGGTGACGATGCCGGCGCTCGGCGCGCCGCCGTCGTACAGATCCCAGGCTGCGAGCGCGTTCAGCTCGAGGAAGGCGGTGCCGGGATCGACGAGGAGGTCGACCCGCTCCCGAGCCGGCAGCTTGCCGCGCGAGCGGTGCCGCTCGGTCGCCTTCTCGCCGCCGCCGCGCGCGACGTGCGACGAGCGCTCGCGCAGCTCCGCGACGAGCTGCTCCATGCGCCCGCGCCGGCGCGCAAACTCCTCGGCATCTCGGTCGAGCTGCGAGGTCAGGACCGCCACGGCCGGAGCCTAACCGTGAAGGACCCGCGCGCAGCCATTGACACAGACGTGACGAACCGTAGAGAGTCGCTCGAACGGAATCGGCCGACGGGAGGGAACGATGGTTGCTGGGAATGAGGATGCCAGGCTCGAGAGCTTGGGTTACACGCCGCAGCTCAACCGCGTGCTGGGGCTGTTCTCGAACTTTGCGGTGGCCTTCACATACCTGTCGCCGATGGTCGGGATCTACTCGCTGTTCGTCATCGGCCTCGGGATGGGCGGCCCCGCCTACATCTGGCTCACGTTCCTGCCCGTCGCCGGGATGCTGTTCGTCGCGCTGGTCTTCGGCGAGCTCGCGAGCAACTATCCCGTGGCCGGGGCGCTCTTCCAATACAGCAAGTTCACGGTCGGCCCCCGCTACGGCTGGTTCGTCGGCTGGTTCTACGGCTTCGCCCTGCTCATCACGGTGGCCGCGGTCGACACGGGCGTCGTCGGCTACGTCACGGCGCTGACGCACAACTGGTTCGGCTGGAATCTCAACCCTGCGGGCCACGGGACGATCCTCGTGATCACGCTCATCCTGCTCGCGATCCAGACGACGGTGAACATCACCGGGGCCCGGATCATGGCCGACGTCGCGAAGTTCGGCGTCTACGTCGAGATTCTCGGCACGCTCGGGATTGCGATCGTGCTCGGGATCCACGGCTTCCACCACGGGCTCGGCTTCCTCTTCTCGACGCAGGGCGCCCAGCACAAGGCGACCAACGCGCTCGGATTCGACTTCCACGGAAGCTGGCTCAGCGCCGCGCTGATCGCCGTGCTCGCGCCCGTCTACATCTTCTACGGCTTCGAGTCGGCCGGCGACATCGCCGAGGAGACGAAGGACGCCGGACGGCAGATCCCGCGAGCCATGCGCCAGGCGCTGATCTGGGGCTGCATCGCGTCGTTCATCCTCACCGCCGGCCTGCTGCTCGCCACGCAGAAGCACGGTGGGGTCGCGGCGGCCGTCGCCGGTGGGATCCCGTCGATCCTCGCCCAGCTGCCGAGCTGGCTGCAGGACGTCCTGCTCCTGCTGATCATCTTCGCGTTCTTCTCCTGCGGCTCGTCGATCCAGGGCGCAGGCTCGCGGCTCGCGTTCTCGTACGCGCGCGACGGTGCGCTGCCGGGATCGGGCTGGATCTCGCGCGTCAACCAGCGCTTCAAGACGCCGGTCAACGCGCTGCTGATGGGCGCGGTCATCACGCTCCTCTTCGCGCTGCTCGTCTACGTCAACCCGGGGAGCAACTACCACATCTGGTTCGTGACCTACCCGGCGCACGTGAACGCGCTCGTCTCGCTCGTCTCGTTCGGAGTGAGCGGCATCTACCTCTCGTTCCTGCTCACGGTGATCGGCGTGATCATCGCCCGCGCCCGCGGCTGGCAACCGGAGGGAAGCTTCCAGCTCGGCAAGTGGGGCTGGCCGGTGACGCTTCTCGGCGCGGGCTACCTCGCCGCGATGTTCATCAACGTCGTGTATCCGTCGGGTCTCTCGAGTGCACGCGCGTTCGTCAACATCGACTGGATCACGCTCTTCATCATCTTCCTCATCGCCGTTGTGGGGGGTGCGTATCTGCTCCTTGGCCGGCCCGACCGAAACGTCGCGCGGCGGTTGCAGGGCGGCGCATCCCAGGCGCCCGAAGCGTCACCCGTCACGACGACCTGAGCTCAGCGCCTGTACGGGGCGCCGTCACCGGCGCCCCGTACATTTGTTCGGGTGATCGTCGCGCACCTGGACCTCGACGCCTTCTACGCGGGCGTGGAGGAGCTCGAGAACCCCGAGCTCCGCACGCAGCCGCTCGTTGTCGGCGGCGATCCGCGCGGGCGTGGGGTGGTCGCAACGGCGAACTACGTCGCGCGCCGCTTCGGGATCCACTCCGCGATGAGCTGCGCCGAGGCGCTGCGCCGCTGTCCGGAGGCAGTCTTCGTCCGGCCGCGGCACTCGGTCTATCGCGAGCACTCGCGGGCCGTCTGGGCGAACGTGCGCGGCGTCGTCCCGACCGTCGAGCAGACCGGGATCGACGAGGGCTATCTCGACATCGGGGAAGTTGCCTCCGATTTCCTCGCGGCGAGGGTCGTCGCGGAGGCGGTGCAGACCGCAGTGCGCGCGGCGACGAGCCTCACCTGCTCGCTCGGCGTCGCGCCGTGCAAGGTCGTGGCCAAGATCGCGAGCGACGCCCGCAAGCCGGGAGGGCTCGTCGTCGTTCCCGCAGGGCGTGAGGCGGCGTTCCTCGCCCCACTTGCCGTTCGGCGACTCCCGGGGGTCGGCCCGAAGGCGGAGGAGCGGCTGAAGAGTGGCGGCCTCGAGACGATCGGCGACCTCGCGGCGCTCACCGACGACGACTTGCGCCGCTTGCTCCCGGGCAGCGTCGGGACGATGCTCCGCAACCGCGCCCGCGGCATCGACCCGCGCGGGCTCGAGCTCGACACGGAGCGGATCTCGATCAGCGTCGAGAACACGTTCGAACGGGACATCTCGAACCGCGAGCGGCTCCACGACGAGCTGCGCGGGATGGCCGACGAGGTCGCCGCCGCCCTCCAGCGCCGCGGCCAGGTCGCGCGTACGGTGACGACGAAGCTCCGCTATGCGGACTTCTCGATCCGCAGCCGCTCGACGTCACTCGACGCGGGAATCGACGCGGCGGAGACGATCGGCAAGCTCGCGTGCCAACAGCTCGATCGGGGCCTGAAAGATCGTCCGGGAGCGCTGCGACTCGTGGGTGTCGGCGTCTCGGGCCTCGCGGACTTCCGCCAGCTCGCGCTCGAGGCCGTCTGATCCTTAGGGAACCGGCTGGTACCCGAAGCCGTCGGGCGTCAAGCCCCAAACCCGATCGTCAGCATGATCGAAAGCTTCGGCTTGCAGTGTTAGTGCCTCGCAATTTGGATTCAGATAGACGTCGACCCCCGAAGCGCCTGAACGTACGACGACAACGGCGGCGAGTCCCCCGGTGAGATAGTCGAAGGCATCCGCCGGACGAGTCCTTGGCGCACAGAACAGGCTGTTCGGATGGTCAGTAACCGTGGCTTGGTGCCGGATGATCTCCCCGGTCTGCCGCGAAATGACCACCTCGTCCCTACCGATGAGGAGTTCGCACATCGAATGACTGTCGAGCACTACGTCGGATGCGGCCGCCTCTACCAGCGCGACGACGACCGGGTGGATAGATGCGTAGCGAGCGAGCTGCTTATCGTGTGCCGAGCGGATCTTGCTCCATTGTCGGTGATACGCCAGCGTCGGATCGACGTAACTGGCTTCGTTGGGCATCACTGCCAGAGCCTCCACGATCCTCCACGACTCGATGTCCTTGACCTCGCAGACGAACGTGGTGCGCGGGTTTTGAACCAGATAGTCGGGCCTGGGGGCTGACGCCTCCTCAGTGAGGAGTGGATGCCGCTCGAAAGGCCAGCCGCGACGCCGAAAGTAGGTCTCGAGTTCGGCTTCGCCCGCCTTCAGCTCCGGCATATGAGCCACGGTAGATAGAGGTGGCGACGGCAGAGAGAAGCAGGGGCGGAGGGACTCGAACCCCCGACCTACGGTTTTGGAGACCGCCGCTCTACCAACTGAGCTACGCCCCTGTGCCGGTTGGCCAGTGTACCCGGCGTGTTTCCGGGCCCAAAGCTTCCGCCCGAGTAGGCTCGGCCCGTGCAGCGGCATGGGCTGGGCATCCTGTTCGCGACGCTCGCGACGGCGATCGCGGCCGTCGCGGTGTATGCGCTCGCAGGCGGGGACAACGCCCGCCGGCTCGTCGTCGGTTTCGCCGCAGCAGCCGTCGCGGTCTGGCTCGCGTCCCTCTCGGCGAGCGCTTTCCGGCGCGGACGACGCTGAGAAACTGAGGAGTCCGCCGGAAAACGCCGTATTCTCTCGGTCGTGGCAGCGAGGGCCGACGAGACACAGCAGCTTTGGCTGGACTTTCGGCGCACGGGCGACCAGAAGATCCGCGACCGCCTGATCCTCACCTACGCGCCGCTCGTCAAGTACGTCGCCGGCCGGCTCGGCTCCGGGCTGCCGGCCCACGTCGACGAAGGCGACCTCGTCTCGTACGGCCTCCTCGGCCTGATCGGCGCGATCGAGCGCTACGACCCGTCGCGCGACGTGAAGTTCGAGACGTACGCGATGGCCCGCATCAAGGGGCAGATCATCGACGAGCTCCGCTCGATGGACTGGGTGCCGCGCTCGGTGCGTGCCCGCGCCCGCCACATCGAGCGCGCCATCGGCGAGCTCGAAGCCCGTCTCGGCCGCGCGCCGACCGACGAGGAGATCTCGAAGAAGCTCGGGATCACCGAGGAGGAGCTCGAGGAGAGCCTCGGCGAGATCGCGCGCTCCTCGATCGCGGCGCTCGACGAGCTCTGGACGGTCTCGGGCTCCGGTGGAGGCGACCAGGTCGCGCTGATCGACACGATCGAGGACGAAAGCGCTCCCGATCCGCAGGGCACGCTCTCGGTCACCGAGCAGAAGGAGGCGCTCGCCGACGCGATCGCGCGGCTCCCCGAGCGCGAGAAGCTCGTCGTCACGCTCTACTACTACGAGGAGCTGACCCTGCGCGAGATCGGCGAGGTGCTCGGCGTCACCGAGTCGCGCGTCTCGCAGCTCCACACGAAGGCGATCCTCCGGCTCAAGGCGCACATCGCGTCGTTCGGCGCAGCGGCCGCGATGTAGCTCGAACCCTGCGCTCGGCAGGGATACGATGCTGGCTCGAAGCGACCGAGGAGGACACGTCCCCGATGCCTGCCACCGAGCCTACGAAGATCCGCAACATCGCAGTCGCCGGCCACCGCGGAGTCGGGAAGACGTCGATCGTCGAGGCACTGCTCTACGAGGCGGGAAAGGTGAACAGGCTCGGCAGCGTCGAGCAGGGGACCACGGTCTCGGACTGGGAAGAGCACGAGCAGCGGCGGGCGATGTCCCTTTCCGGCTCGCTCTGCCACCTCGAGTGGAAAGACCGCAAGATCAATCTCGTCGACACGCCGGGCGACGCGGGCTTCCAGGCCGACACGTACGCAGCGCTGCGCGTCGTAGAGGGCGTGCTCGTCGTCATGAGCGGCGTGATGGGGGTCGAGGTCAACACCTCGCGCGTCTGGCAGCGCGCCGAGCAGCAGGAGCTCTCGCGGGTCGTCTTCGTCAACATGCTCGACCGCGAGCGCGCCGACTTCTACCGCGTGCTCGAGGCAGCGCGCCAGCAGCTCTCCGACCGGTGCGTCGCGATCCAGCTGCCGATCGGCACCGAGCACGAGCTGACGGGAGTCGTCGACCTCCTCCATATGTGCGCGTACATGGATCCGTCGGGTGGGCGCGAGGGCGGGCCGCAGCCGATTCCGGATTCCATGACGGATCTCGTGCAGGAGCACCGCGAAAAGCTCCTCGACGCGGTCGTCGAGACGGACGAGGAGCTCATGGGCCGCTACCTCGAGGGGGAGGAGCTCGACCCGGACGCGGTTGCCCAGGCGCTCAAGCAGGCGGTGACGCGCGACGAGCTCTATCCGGTCGCCTGCGGCGTCGCAACGAAGAACCTCGGCACGACGGCGCTGCTCGACCTCCTCGTCGAGGGCGTCCCGTCGCCGGCGAGGAAGGGCACGACGATCGAGTTCGGCGACGCGAAACAGGCGGTCTTCATCTTCAAGACGATCGCCGACCCGTTCACCGGTCGCATCAGCCTGTTCCGTGTCCTCGCAGGCCCCGTCTCGGGCGACACGACGCTCGTCGACCCGCGCACGCACGCGAAGGAACGGCTCGGCCAGGTCCTCCTGCTGCAGGGCAAGGACTCGGAGCCGGTCGAGGCGCTCGGCATCGGCGACCTCGGCGCGGTGGCGAAGCTCAAGGATGTCGTCACGGGCGACGTGCTCGTCGACCACGAGGTCGCGGTCGAGCCGCCGCACATCGACTTCCCCGAGCCCGTCATGAGCTTCGCCGTCACGCCGCAGGCGAAAGGCGACGAGGAGAAGATGGCGACGGGCCTGCGGCGCCTCCACGAGGAGGATCCGACGCTGCTCCTCCGCCGCGACCCGCAGACCGGCGAGCAACTCCTCTCCGGCCTCTCGCAGATGCAGGTCGAGGTGGCGGTCGATCGCCTGAAGTCCCGCTTCAACGTCGACGTCGAGCTCCATCCGCCACGCGTCCCGTACAAGGAGACGATCCGCAAGGAGGCGACCGCTCGCCACCGCTACAAGAAGCAGACCGGCGGTCGCGGCCAGTTCGGCGACTGCGCGATCCGGATCGAGCCCTTGCCCGCGGAGGACGGCGAGCTGGGCTACGAGTTCGTCGACAAGATCGTCGGCGGCGTCATCTCGCAGAGCTACCGGCCGGCCGTGGACAAGGGGGTCCGCGAGGCGATGGAGCACGGAGATCTCGCGGGCGCGCCGATCCAGGGCGTGCGCGTGGTGCTCGTCGACGGGATGGAGCACAACGTCGACTCCTCGGAGATGGCGTTCAAGATCGCCGGCTCGATGGCCTTCAAGGAGGCGTACCAGAAGGCGGAGCCCGTCCTGCTCGAGCCGATCATGGAGCTCGAGGTCACCGTGCCCGACGACTCGGTCGGCGCGGTCAACGGCGACCTCAACTCGCGACGCGGCCGGCTGCACGGGATGGCCCCCGCGGGCGGTATGACGACGATCCAGGCCGAGGTGCCGATGGCCGAGATCCTCACCTACTCGCAGGCGCTGACCTCGATGACGGGCGGCCGCGGCGACTACTCGATGCACTTCCTCCGCTACGAGGAAGTGCCGACGCACGTCGCGCAAAAGATCATCGAACAGACGAAGCGCGAGCGCGAAGAGGCGAAGGTGTAGCTTCCCCGTTCGTGGCCGAGGACGAGCAGACGAAGCCGAAGCGCGATCACGAGCCGCCTGCCGGGGCGGAGACGACCGAGCGCTGGACCGGCGGGGCGAAGCCGCTCGAGTACACCGCGACGGCGAAATGGCTCGTGCTGCGCAAGAAGGAGAAGCCCTCGGCCGAGATCTTCTCCGTCTCGTACCTCGCCAAGGGCGGCGACCAGAATCGGCCGGTCGCGTTCGTATTCAACGGAGGGCCCGGCGCGTCGTCGGCGTACCTCCACATGGGCGCCGTCGGCCCGCAACGCGTCGCGTTCCCGGTCAACGGGACGCTGCCGACGCTGCCGCCGAAGCTCGTGCAGAACGAGTCGTCATGGCTCGGCTTCGCCGACCTCGTCTTCGTCGACCCGGTCGGCACCGGCTTCAGCCGCATCATCGAGCCCGAGAAGAACGGTGGAGGCCCGGCGGACAAGCCGGACGGCGCGTCGAAGCCGGGCGAGGACGAGAAGCAGGACCCGAACGAGTACTTCGGCCAGAAGCGCGATCTCGAGTCGCTGTGCGAGTTCATGGCGCGCTGGCTGTCGGAGAACGACCGCTGGAGCTCGCCGATCTTCATCGCGGGCGAGAGCTACGGTGGCTACCGCGTCGGCCGGCTCGTGCGGATGCTCCAGGAGGACACCGGCATCGGCCTCAACGGCGCGATCCTCATCTCGCCGGCGCTCGAGCTGAGCGGTCTCGCCGGCGACGACTACGGTGTCGTGCAGTGGGTCGACCAGCTGCCGACGATGGCAGGCGGAGCGTTCTTCCACGGGCGCTCGCGCGCGTTTCCGACCGGGACGCCGCTTGCCCAGGCGCTCGCCGGAGCTGAGGAGTTCGCCAGCGGTGACTACGCGACATTCCTCATTCGTGGCGCCTCGCTCGGCGTGCCGGAACGGGAGCGGACGCTGTCGCGGCTCGCCGACCTGCTCGGCCTACCTGTCGAGCTCGTGACGCGCGCCGAGGGCCGTGTCTCACCGATCGTCTTCGCGCGCGAGCTGCTCCGCGACAAGCAGAAGGTCGTCGGCTACTACGACGTCTCGATCACCTCGACCGACCCGTTCCCGGACCGGCCGGACCACGAGGCACCGGACCCGACGCTCGCCGGGATCTCGCCTGCGTACACCGCGGCGGTCAACCGGCAGCTCCGCTCGGAGATCGGCGTCCGCACCGACCGCGAATACCGCCTGCTCAGCCTCGAGGTGAACCAGGCGTGGAAGGAGGACACGCAGCGGCATTTCTTCGCGCCGCCCGAGGGCGCGACCGACTCGTTCCGCTACGGCATGGCACTCAACCCGCACATGCGCGCCTTCCTCACGCACGGCCGCTACGACATGGCGACGCCGTATTACGCGAGCGACCGGCTCCGCAACCTGATGCGGCTCGATCCGGACACCGCCGCGCGCTTGACCGTGCGCCATTTCGAGGGCGGGCACATGTTCTACGCGTGGGAGGAGAGCCGCCACGCGTTCACGGCCGCGATCCAAGAGTTCGTGGCCGGCGCTCTGGCGGGCTGACTGCTCGGCCAGCCCGCCGCGCGCGGCTCAGGTCAGACCTGCTGCTGAGGCTGACTTTCGTCGCGCAGATGCGCGAGGACGTCCGTCACGTCCGCAAGCTGCTGCTCGAGATCGCGCTGGAACGATTCCAGGCGCTCGACGAGCTCTTGCCGGCTCGGGAACGGGCCGCGAAAGAACATCCGCGGGCCACGACCCCGACCGTGATGTCTGTGGCTGTGGTGCATGTTCACCTCCTTTCCTCGTACCGTGCGAGAAAGCGGGCGGTCCGCTCCTGGGAGCGGCGCAGCGCCTCGGCCCAGTGATCGAGCAGCCGTTCGCCCGCCGGTGTGATCGCGTAGCGGCGCTTCGCAGGTCCGGGGGAGGAGGCGTCCCATTCCGACGAGACGAGCTCCTCTTCCTCGAGCCCGCGCAGGAGGCGGTAGAGATTCCCCATCTCCACGCGGGCTTCGCCCGTGAGCTCGGGCAGCCGCTCGAGCAGGTCGTAGCCGTGGGCGGGGCGCTCCCGCAAGAGCAGCAACAGTGCCGGTTCGGCGAACCGCTCGACGCGCGCGAGGACTCGCCAGCGACCGCCGTGATGGCGCCGGGCGCGCGGTCCTCTCAACACACATCTATATGTGAAAGACACATGTAAGAGACACTATCCGTTTTGGAGGGTCTTGCGCAAGCCTGGCTACACTCGGAAGCCGGATGAGGGTCACGAAAATCGCCACGAGCAACACGTGTGCCGTCTGTGAGCGGACGCTGCTGATGGGCGAGCGCGCCGTGAGCTTCGCGCCGTCGGAGGGCGCCGAGCTCGTCGACGTCTGCCCGCTCTGCCAGGAGCTCGCGAGCGAGGCGGGCTGGCTCAAGGAAGGCGCGCCGACCACGCCGACGCTCGAGGGCGGTCGCCGCCGGCGGCGCAAGCGCAACCTCGTCGACTTCCTCGGCATCACGCGCACGTCGGAAGAGGGCGCGCTGGCCCAGCAGGAGCCGATTCTGCGCAAGCTCTCCGACGGAGAGGTCGCGCTGCTCGAGGCTGCGGATCTCTTCAACGGCAGCGCCTACCGGCGCACGGTCGGCGGCATCGCCAAGAGCCTCGGCGAGCCGCACGTGAGCATCGTCCCGCTGTCGGGCACGTCCGGCGAGCTCGCCGTGACCGTCGCCTGGGAGCTCTCCTGGTACCAGTACCGCGTGAGCCCCGAGTCCGCGCAGCCCGTCCGGCTCGAGCGGCGCGGCCACGAGCTGCACGAGCTCGAAGAGGGCTACAAGGACTGGAACGCGCAGGTCGAGGACGAGGGCAGGCTCGTTCCGGCGATCGCTCGCATCTAGGAGTCTCGCGAGAAGAGGACTAGGCTCGCGCGCGTGAGCACTCGCGCCGTCGAGCGGCGGATCGTCACCGTCCTCTTCGCCGATCTCGTCGGCTTCACCTCGCTGTCGGAGCGCCTCGACGCAGAGGACGTCTCGATCGTCCAGGACGCCTACTTCGACGCGGTCCGGGACGCCGTCGACCGGCACGGCGGGCTGCTGGAGAAGTTCGTCGGCGACGCGGCAATGGCGGTGTTCGGCGCACCGACGGCCCGCGACGACGATGCGGAGCGCGCCGTCGGTGCAGGGCTTGCGCTCGTGGCGGCGATCGAGCGGGTGGGAGCGCAGCTCGCGCTCGAGCCGGGCACGCTCCGCCTGAGGGTGGGGATCGCGAGCGGCGAGGCCGTCTACGGCGAGGCGACCGCCGAGCGCGGGCCGGTGACGGGCGACACCGTCAACGTCGCGGCGCGCCTGCAGGCTGCGGCCGAGCCGGGCACGGTCGTCGTGGGCGAGGTGACGGCGCTCGCGGTCGGCGAGGCGGTCGAGCTGGAGGCTGTCGGGCCGCTCGAGCTGAAAGGGAAGGCCGAGGCGGTTCACGCTTGGCGCGTGGTCGGGTTCCGCGCGGAACGGTCGCGTGAGGCCGCACTGGGAGACCTCCGGGCGCCGATGATCGGGCGCGACGACGAGCTTCGGAGGCTTCGCGCGGGCCTCGGCTCGACGCGGCTCGAGCTCGTGGTCGCCCCGCCCGGAGTGGGGAAGAGCAGGCTCCTCACCGAACTCGCCGCCGAGCTCGCAGAGGCGTGCGGCGCCGTCCTTCGTGCGCAGCTCCGGCCCGACCTGCTCTCGCCGTTCGAGCCGGTCGGCCAGCTCGTGCGCTCGGCCGGGCTCGAGGACGCTGCCGAGCGACTCAGTGCGGCGGGGATCGGCGAAGCGAGAGCGGAGGTCGTGCGCGAGTCGCTCGAGGCCGTCGTCGCGCCGGCCGGAGCCGCGCCGGCCGAAGCGACGGAGCGCGACCAGCTCTTCGCCGCCTGGCTCGAGGGGTTGGACGCGCTGTCCGGCTCGGCGCCGCAAGCGTGGCTCGTGGAGGACGTCCACTGGGCGTCCCCCGACGTGCTCGCCTTCCTCGCGTACGCCGTCGGAGCCGGTCGCGAGCGGCTCGTCGTCGCAACGGCACGCCCCGCGCTGCTCGAGAGCGCGCCCGACTGGTGCGCCGCCGCGGAGCTGCTGCACCTCGCGCCGCTGCCGGCGGCGGACGTGGGTGCGCTGGTCCACGCGCTCGTTGGCGACGCGCTCGCTCCGCAGCTCGTGGAACGGATCGCCGAGCGTTCGGGTGGCAACGCGCTGTTCGTCGAGGAGCTGTTGCGCACCTGGATCGGTACCGGTGTCCTCGCGCGAGCGGACGGAGGCCGGTGGCTCCTCGCTGCGGATCGGGACGAGGTGGGGCTGCCGCCGACCGTCCAGGCGATCTACGCCGCCCAGCTGGACGATCTCGCGCCGTCCGCCCGCACGGCTGCTCGGCACGCGTCGGTCGCCGGGCGGCGGTTCCCACTCGACGCGCTGCCGGCGCTCGCGGTGCCGGACGCGACGGTTGCGGTCGCGGTGCTCGAGCGGCGCGCGCTCGTCGGGGACGGCCGTGAGGAAACGGCGCTCGGCCGGACGCTCCGCTTCCGCCATGCACTGCTTCGCGACACGGCCTACGCGAGCCTGGCGCGGGCCGATCGCGCGACGCTCCATCTCGACTTCGCCGACTGGCTCGCCGACCGCCCGCCCGAGGCGCTACCTGCGATCGCCGAGGTGATCGCGCGCCACTATGCGGCTGCGATCGAGACTGCGCCGGCGCTCGCAAGCGCGGTCGGCGGCCGCGATCGCGCGGAGATCGGCGCGCTTGCGGCGGCGTGGTTCGAGCAGGCGTCCGACGCTGCCGCCGGCGTCGCGGCCTGGGAGGGCGCGCGGACGCTCGCAGAGCGTGCGCTCGAGCTGACCGCGGACGGCGAGCCGTTGGCCAGGGCACGCAGGCTCGAGCGGCTTGCCCGGGCAGCGGTCAACACCGCCGGTGCGACCGAGGCAGAGCTGTACGCGCGCGAGGCTCTCGAGCTCTACCGCGCCGCCGCGGATCGAGAGGGTCTGTCGTCGGCAGCCCTCCTCCTCGGGCGCCTCCTGTTCGCGCAGGTGCGATTCGCCGAGGAGGAGCAGCTCGCCGACGGGTTGGTCGCCGAGTTCGGCGAGCCGCGCGACGCGGCCACCGTCCGCCTGCTCGTGATGCGCGCCGACGCGGCGCTCGGAGGGCGAGATGCCTATGAGGAGGCGGGCCGCGATTCCGACCTCGCCCTCGAGATCGCGCGAGAGCTCGGCGACGCCGAGCTGGAGCTCACCGTGCTGGAGCAGGCGACGCCGCTTCGTGCAGAGCGGGGCGACAGCGACCCCGGCTGGCCCGAGCTCGAACGGGCGGCGCGGCGGGCGCGACGTTGGCCGACCGTCGTCAACGCGCTTCGTGCCCAAGCAGGCGACCGCGTCGACGACGACCCGGACGCAGTCCCGCCTCTGGTCGCTCCTGCAGCGACCCTGGCGGAAGCCCACGGGCTCGTCGAGCAGACGGCGTGGTGCGACTACGTGCTCGCCGAGGCGGGCCTCGCGGCGGGTCGGTGGGACGACGCGCTCGAGAACGGCCTGCGGGCGATCGCCGTCGGCGAGGAGCGTGGCTTCATCCGGGTCGCCTACCGGAGCTGGTCGGTGCTCACGCCCATCGCCCTGGCCAGGCGGCGCGAGGATCTGTTCCCCGAGGTGCGGCAGCGCTTTCCCCGATGGGGCGAGCCCGGCCCCTCTGACTCG
This sequence comes from Thermoleophilia bacterium, assembly GCA_025928515.1. GTDB lineage: Bacteria > Actinomycetota > Thermoleophilia > Gaiellales > Gaiellaceae > Palsa-739. The sequence goes on along the minus strand of JAICJI010000001.1, from coordinate 47,513 downwards.
ACCTTTGCCCGGGTGATGGTCACCGCCGTCCAGCTCCGCCTTGCAGAGGCTGGCCTCGACGCGCCGTTCGTACCCGAGGTCGACTGGCTGCTGCCGTCGTTCGACCTCGGTCACGGCGGCCCGAGCTGGCTCGCGTCGATCGAGACGATCGTGGAGTCGTGGCTCGCGGCCGGCGATGATGAGAGCGCCCGGCGAGCACTCGACCGCATCGCGTTGCACCTCGAGACGCAGCTTGCGCGCGCGGTCGAGGCTCTCCTTCGCGCCCGCCTCGAGGGAGCAGACCACGCACGTTGTGCGCTCGCTCTGCTCGGGGAGAACGGGCCCTGGTGGCGAGTGAAGGCGATCCGCCTGCTCGAGAAGTCGGGGGAGGCAGACGCCGAACAGGTTGCGCTGGCCGACGAGCTCGAGGCGCGGTTGGGGATCCGCTAGCTGCTGCCCGGGAACGTCCCGAGCGTGAGCTGCAGCGTCTTGTGCGCGCCGTGCTGCGTCACGACCGCGACCTTGACGGTCGTGCCCGGCTTCAGCTCCGATAGAGCGCTCGTCAGGTCGTCGACCGTGGTCGTGGAGTGGCCGTTGACGGCGAGGATCACGTCACCCGATGCGAGTCCGGCCTTCGCTGCGGGCCCGCCGGCGGTGACGCTCTGGACGTAGACGCCCGAGCCGTTCGTGTCGCCGATCTCGACGCCGAGGTAGGCGCGGTGCGAGTGGACGACATGGCCGAAGCGGATGAGCTGCGTCGCGATGTCCTTGACGAGGTTGCTCGGGATCGCGAAGCCGATTCCCGGCGCGGCCGAGCCGCCGAGCTCGGGATCGGTCGCGGCAAGCGTGGGGATCCCGATCACGCGGCCCTGGAGGTCGGCCAGTGCGCCCCCGGAGTTGCCGGGATTGATCGGGGCGCTCGTCTGGATCATGAGCGGCAGCGCGACGCCGTTTCCTTCCGAGACGCCCTGCCGGAAGGCGCTGACGATCCCGTCCGTGACGCTCGAACGCAGCCCCAGCGGGTTGCCGATGGCGATCGCGAAGTCGCCGACGTCGAGCTTGCTCGAGTCGGCGAACGCGGCCGGGGAGAGGTGCGCTCCCGAGACGCGGACGACGGCCAGGTCGTCTGGCGCGAACCGGCCGACGAGTTTGGCGCCGTAGGTGTGGGCTCCGGCGGTGACCGTGAACGGGCCGCTGTCGCTGCCGCCGACGACGTGGTTGTTCGTGACGATGTCGCCGTTCGAGTCGAAGACGATCCCGGAGCCGAGCCCTGACGGGTCCTGGATCTGGACGACGGAGGGCGAGAGCTCGTGCACGACGGCCGTGATCGCGCGCTGGAATGCGAGCACCGAGGCGGCGGGCCGGAGGCCTTCCTGACCCGTTTTCGGCGCCTTCGTGGAGGATGAGCCGCCGCCGAGCGAGACTGCCGCGACGATCCCACCGGCGACGGCTGCACCGGCCAGCGGGGCCAGCCACCAGAGGTGCCGTCTCAACATTGTCTCCTTATACCCGCATCCGCGAGCGGTATCGGCCGATTTGCGTCCTACAATCAGACGGCGATGATCTATTGCGTCATTCCCCGCGAGCTCGCCGACGAGCTCTACGACAAGATGGTCGACTACTACAGGGACAACCCGAACGTGACCGTCATCGTCGACCGCCGCGAGGGAGCCGACCGCCGCAAGGAGTCCGAGCCGCGCCTCGAGGACGTCGAGAAGCGGACGACCCGCGACCGACGCCGGGCGCATCCGGGCACGTTCCCGGACGTCGACCAACCGCCCGAGTAGCCCCGCATCGCAGGAGCTCGCCTGCCCGCTGCGGACGTGGTCCGGTGTCAGGCACCGTGACGTGTCCCACGCGGCCACCGCCGGCGCTCGCTTCCGCGTTGGAGCGTTGTAGCTGGTCGTCGTGGCTGTTTTCGCCGCCTCAGACCGCGGCGTCCGGACGCGCGGCGCTAGGCTCGCCGCATGGCCACGACAACAGCGCAGACCTTCAAGAACTTCATCGGCGGCGAGTGGGTCGATGCCGCTTCCGGCGAGACCTTCGAGAGCACTAGCCCCGCGACCGGCGAGACGATCGGGATCTTCCCGCGCTCCGGTGTCGAGGACGTGGACCGCGCGGTCGCGGTCGCGAAGGAGGCGTTCGCCGACTGGCGGCTCGTGCCGGCGCCGAAGCGCGGCGAGATCCTCTTCAAGCTCGCCCGCCTGCTCGAGCAGGCCAAGCCGGAGCTCACCGACCTGATGACGCGCGAGATGGGGAAGGTGAAGGCCGAGGCGGGCGGCGACGTCCAGGAGGCGATCGACATCACGTACTACATGGCCGGCGAAGGCAGGCGCCTCTTCGGCCACACGACGCCGTCCGAGCTGCGCGACAAGTGGAACATGAGCATCCGCCAGCCGATCGGCGTCGTCGGTGCGATCACGCCCTGGAACTTCCCGGTCGCGATCCCGTCGTGGAAGCTCATCCCGGCGCTCGTCTGCGGGAACACCGCCGTCCTCAAGCCCGCGACCGACACGCCCGCGCTCGCTGAGCGCTTCGTCGAGCTCCTCGCCGAATCGGGCATCCCTAGCGGCGTCGTCAACATCGTCCACGGGGGAGGCGGCACGGTCGGCGACCGGATGGTGCGCCATCCCGACGTCCGCGTGATCACGCTCACCGGCGCCCGCGAGACCGGCGTCGAGGTGTTGAAGGCGGCGGCCGAGACGCTCACGCACGTCCACCTCGAGCTCGGAGGCAAGAACGCGATCATCGTCCTCGACGACGCCGACGTCGAGCTCGCCGTCGACGGGATCCTCTGGTCGGCGTTCGGCACCTCGGGCCAGCGCTGCACCGCCGCGTCGCGCGTCATCGTCCAGAAGGGCGCCTACGGCGAGCTGCAAAAGCGTCTCGTCGAGCGGGTCGAGAAGCTCAGGCTCGGCCCGGGTTGGGAGGACGACACCGACATCGGCCCGGTGATCAACCGAAGCGCGCTCGACAAGATCCACTCCTACACGGAGATCGGCAAGGACGAGGGCGCGAAGCTCCTCACCGGGGGCGAGATCGCCGGCGACGGCGACCTCGGCAAGGGCTTCTTCTACCGGCCGACGATCTTCGCGGACGTCGAACCGCAGATGCGGATCGCGCAGGAGGAGATCTTCGGCCCGACGACCGCTCTCATCCCGGTGGCCGACCTCGACGAGGCGATTCGCGTCTCGAACGGGATCAAGTACGGCCTCTCGTCCTCGATCTTCACCCGGGACGTCAACGCGGCGTTCCGCGCGATGCGCGACCTCGAGGCCGGGATCACGTACGTCAACGCCGGCACGATCGGCGCCGAGGTTCACCTCCCCTTCGGCGGCACGAAGGACACGGGCAACGGCCACCGCGAGGCCGGTCAGGCCGCGCTCGACGTGTTCACCGAGTGGAAATCGATCTACGTCGACTACTCCGGGCACCTGCAACGCGCCCAGATCGACACCGAGCAGTAGTGGACTATCGCCGGCTCGGCGACAGCGATCTCCGCGTCTCGGAGATCTGTCTCGGCACCTGGACGACCTTCGGCGGCAGCCTCGAGGAGGACGCCGCGCTCGCAGTCGTCGACGCGGCGTTCGAGCACGGGATCAACTTCTTCGACACGGCGAACGTCTACAGCGAGGGGCGCTCGGAGGAGGTGCTCGGCCGTGCGCTCGCGAGCCGTCCCCGCGACACGTTCGTCGTGGCGACGAAGGTCTTCGGGGAGATGCCCAACGGCGACCGTGGCCTCTCGCGCGAGCAGGTGCTGAAGCAGATCGACGAGTCCCTGCGCCGGCTCCAGCTTGACCACGTCGACCTCTACCAGTGTCATTCCTGGGACGACGAGGTTCCGGTCGAGGAGACGCTTGGCGCGCTGACCGAAGTCGTGGACGCGGGCAAGGCGCGGTTCATCGGTATCTCGAACTGGAGCGGCGATCAGATCCGCAACGCGGTCGTGCTCGCCCGCGAGCGTGGCTACGCCAAGATCGTCTCCTCGCAGCCCGAGTACTCGCTGCTGCACCGTGAGGCCGAAGGGGACGTCATCCCCGCTTCGCGTGAGAACGGCGTCTCGCAGATCGTCTACTCGCCGCTGGCGCAAGGTGTCCTGAGCGGGAAGTACCGGCCCGGCGAGCCGTGGGACGAAGGAACGCGTGCGGCTGCACGGGGCGACGGCTTCATGTCGCGGTACCTGGGCGACGACATGCTCGAGCGTGTGGAGCGGCTCCGCCCGATCGCCGAGCAGCTCGGCGCCACGATGCCGCAGCTCGCCCTGGCGTGGATCCTCCGCGAGCCGAACGTCGCGAGCGCGATCGTGGGCTCGTCACGTCCCGAGCAGCTCCGCGACAACGCGGCAGCGTCGGGTGTCGAGCTCGACGAAGCGGCGCTCCAGGCGATCGACGACGTGCTCGCGTGAACCGCAAGCTCGTCGTGTTCGTGCCGCGCGAGGCGCTCGACCGGGTACGCGACGCGCTGTTCGCCGCGGGCGCGGGGCAGATCGGCGACTACGAGCGGTGCTCCTGGTACACCGAGGGAACCGGGACGTTCCTCGGCGGCGAAGGGACGTCACCGAGCGTGGGGCAGGCGGGTCGCGAGGAGCGCGTCGCCGAGCTGCGGCTCGAGACGATTTTCCCGGTCGAGCGCCAGGACGAGGTCCTCGCAGCGCTGCGGAGCGCACATCCGTACGAGGAGCCGGCCTTCGACATCTACGAGCTCGTCTCGTGAAAGCGCGGCTCTTCACCGACGGCGGCGCCCGCGGGAACCCCGGCCCCGCGGCGTTCGGCTACGTGCTCGAGGCGGAGGACGGAACCGTGCTGGCGGCGCACGGCGAGGCGATCGGTGTCGCGACGAACAACGTGGCAGAGTACAGCGCACTCGTCGCCGGGCTCGAGCGCGCGGCTGAGCTGCAGGTCGGCGAGGTAGAGGTCGTCTCCGACTCCGAGCTGCTCGTGAAGCAGATGACCGGCGAGTACCGAGTCAAGAACGAGGCGCTCCGGGAGCTCTCGCTCGAGGCGGCGCGGCTCGCGCGACGGGTCGGGAGCGTGCGCTACACGGCCGTCCGCCGCGAGCACAACAAGCTTGCCGACCAGCTCGTGAACGAAGCTCTGGACGCGGCTGAGCTCGGCTAGAATGCGCGTCCCACGCGGATGTAGCTCAGTTGGCTAGAGCGTCTGCTTGCCATGCAGAAGGTCGTGGGTTCGAGTCCCATCATCCGCTCTCTCTCGCTCTCTGCTCTCGGAATCAGGAATCAGCGCGCGGCCTCACGGGCGGCCTCGACCACCTGATCGAGCCACGGCCCGATCGCGAGGTCTTGACCGCCGCTCGCGGTGAACTCTCCGACCGCCCAGCCGTCGACTCCGTAGGTCTCGCCCGACCTGTCGCCGGCTGCCTGCATCCCCTGCTGCACCGGCATGATGTAGATGCCGCTGCCGCTGCCGCGGCCGTGCATCTCCATCAGGAGATCCCGGACGCGGAGGAACGTGCGCTCCTCCTCGGGCGTCGACCAGCCGCCTTCTCTCTCCTCGTCGTGCTCGTGCGTTAAGCGGTAGTGGTCCACTTGGGGCCTCCTCCGATCGGTGAAGCCGGAAGCTAGCGGCAGCTCAGGCTGAAACGATCACGAACTCGACCGTCGACCGTTACATACCGGAGGTGTGCTTTGCGGCGGACGACGTCCACTCGCAGCGCACCGAAATGACCCTGGACGATGCGCGCGGAGGGGATCGTCAGCTTGCGGGCGTCGTTGTCGAGCGAGGCTCCTCCGGTGCCCACCGCCACGTAGACGACCCCATCGCGCGGCCGGCTGCGGGCGTAGGCATGCAGGTGACCGACGAACACCACCCTGACGCCGTCCTTCTGCACGAGCGGGACGATGTTGCGGCGGAGCCCAGGGCTGTGCGGCCTGCCTGGCGGCTCCCACGGTGGATGGTGCCACGCGGCGAAGCGGAAGCAAGAACGCCGCGCCAAGGCGCGTCGCGCGAAGCGCAACTGGGGCGAGCCCGGCGCGACCGACGTGTCGGAGTCGAGCACGACGACGGCCGCATTCCCCCATGTGAAGCGATACCAGCGCTCCTTGCCGAGCGAGTGGAATGCCTCGAGCTCCGGCTTCCCACCCTCTGCCTTCACGTCGTGGTTGCCCAGAGCGGGGAACCACGCCGACTCTCGCAGCACTGCCGCGTAAGGGCGGAAGATGTCGCGATCCAGCAGCCCCGCCGAGCCGAGCGGGTAGGCGTTGTCGCCCACCGTGAGCACGAAGTCCGGGTGCCAGGAGCCGATGAGCGAGGCGACGTCCGACTCGTTCGTCGTTCCGCTGCCGCTGTCGCCGACGACGGCGAAGGTGAACCTCGACGCGCGAGCCGGCGCCGCGCGGAAACGGCCGTCGGCGAGCGCTCCCGACTGTCCCTCGACCCTGTACGCATAGCGCCGTCCCGGTGTCAACCCCGTCAGCCGGGCGACGTGGTCGACGCCCGAGCCGGCCCGGACGCGCGCTCTGCCAGGCAAGAGGACGGATGCTTCGCCCGCCACCGAGGTGCGGAAGGAGATGATCGCGCTGCGCCGCGTCACGCTTTCGGCCACCGGCCCGCGGGTCAGTGTCACCGCCGCAACGGCTTCGGCGATCACTCCACGGCTCTCACGGAGAGAGCGTCGCGCTCGCGCGGCAACCGAGGCCGCGCGGTCCCCAGGCGTGGATCACGACGGTGTCGCTGCCACGGAGATCGGTCAGATTCCGCCGCAGCTCGACCGAGTCGTCGCTGCGCGTCGTCCTCCGCGTAGCGCGTGCGGAGATGCGGTCCTCGTGGACGATCGCGATCCGCCAGACGCCGTGCCCGCGCGTCTGCCGCAACCCGAAGCGCACCTCGATCGCACCGTCGCGCCCGCGAAGGCGGAGTGACGATGTCACGCCACGCCCGCAGGCGCCGGCGACGCGGATCTCTCCGCCGTCGCCTCCGCCGCCGTCGTTGCCGCGCGCCTGTGCGGCTCCGGCCGACAGGCCGAGCAGGACGAGCACCAGGAGCAGGAGACGCTTCACGCTTCCCAGTGTGCGGGCCGCCTCATGGCCGCGCAATGGGACATTGGTCCGAGTCAGCTGGAGAGGTCGGAACGGAGCCCCTGGCGCTCGGCCCAGAGCACGGCCTGCAGCCGGTCGGCCACGCCGATCTCGCGGAAGATGTTCGTCAGGTGCGTCTTCACCGTCTTCTCGCTGATGCCGAGGCGGTGGGCGATCAGCTTGTTCGGGAGCCCGTCGAGCAGCAGCGCGAACACCTCGCGTTCCCGCGGTGAGATCCCCTCGAGCGGGTCCGGGGCATCCCGTGCCTCGAGCAGGAGACGTGCAGCCTTTGGATCGAGCGGCGCTCCGCCCTCCGCGGCGGCCCGGAGGCCACGGATCACGTCATCCGCGGACGCGTCCTTGAGCAGATAACCGGCCGCGCCTACGCCGAGCGCCGCCGTGATGCGGCGCGCGTCCGAGAACGACGTGAGGACGAGCACCGCGGTCTCCGGGTGCTCCTCCCGGATGACGCGAGTGGCCTCGATCCCGTCGAGCACCGGCATCTCGAGATCCATCAGCACGACGTCGGGGGCGAGGCTGCGGCACGACTCGACGGCTTCCGCGCCGTTCTCGACCGAGCCGACCACCTCGAGATCCGTCTGGGCTGCGATGACGCCGGCGAGGCCGTCGCGCACGATGCCGTGATCGTCGGCGATGAGGACGCGGATCATCGGATCGGCACCTCCAGGCGCACGCGAGTCCCGGCGCCTTCGCGCGAGTCGATGGTGAGGCTCCCGCCCGCCTGCTGGGCAAGCTCTTCGACGAGCGACAGGCCGAGATGTCCCTCTGCGCGACGGCGCTCCCGCGTCTCGGGCCCGAAGCCACGCCCGTCGTCGGCGACGAGCAGGTGCGCGGTGGAATCCGCGACTCCGACCTCGACCGAGACGTTGCTCGCCTCGGCGTAGGCGAGCACGTTGCGGACGGCCTCCTGGGCGACGCGGTAGACGAGCGCCTGCGTGTCGAGGCCGAGGAGGTCGCCGCCGTCGACGCGCAGCTCGACCTTCGTGCCGCGGGCGGGGAACGGGCTGACGAGATCGCCGAGCGCCGCCTCGAGACCCGCGGTCGCAAGCGTCGGCGGGTGGAGGTCGACGAGCAGCGCGCGCAGGTCACGAACGGTCCCGCGCAGGCGGTCGATCACCGTCCGGACGACCGCAGCCTCGCGGTCCGCTCCGCGTGTTTCCGCGTCGTCGGCCACCGGAGCCAGCGAGAACGCCAAGCCCGCCAGGTCCTGAACGGGCCCGTCGTGGAGGTACGCCGCAACCCGTCGACGCTCCCGCCGTGACGACGTGACGGCATTCGCGAGCAGGCCCTCCCGCTGCTCGTAGCCCAGTTGCAGCCGGCGCATGAGCGACCAGAAGAGCGGCACCTGGACGAGCAGGATGAGGCCGATCGCGCCGAGAATCGGCGGCGCGAGCTTCCCGAGCAGACTGCGCGCCTGGTCCGTGACCGAACCGAAGCGCTGGTAGATCTCGAACAACAGCGGCGTGCCGGAGGGCGTGCGGATCCTCGTGTACGCCTCGAGCAGCCGGCCTTGCTGGCGGTCGAGCCGGTTTTCGGGCCGACTGAGATCGGACACCTCGACCTCCGCGCCGCCGTGCCGCAACAAGTGCAGCTGTCCGCGGTCCAGCGCATAGTGGCCGCCGATCTCGGCGTGCTCGTCGGAGTAGAGGACGCGGCCCGCAGACGACCAGATCTTCACGCGCACGATCGAGTTGGTCAGCACGCGACCGACGACCGCGTTGTCGACGGCCTCTTGCGCCTTCCCGCTTCCCCGCAGGAGCGCGTCGGTCACCGTCGCGCCGACGAGCTTCGCCTCTTCCTTCACACGCACGCGCGTCTGCTGCTTCGCCTCGTCGATCGCGACCGACCGCAGAACGAAGTAGCCGCCGACCACGGCAACGACGATCGCCATGAGCGTGCCGGTGGCGAAGCGGACGATCACCGAGCGGGCGGTCGGCCCGGCGACTCCGACCAATGTCTCATTGCGGCTCGGACCGGCCGATCGCGAGGCTGGCCTTACTCCGATGATCGACGAAAGGATCACCAATATGCGCCGCTTGCTCATCCCACTCACACTCGCCTTTTTCGCGATTTCGCTCGTAGCGGTTCAGGCCGCGTCCGCGAAGGGAACCAGCCATCGCATCGTCCGCGGTGCCTGCACGCAGCAGTCGACGAGCAAACTCGACCTGAGCCGCGAGGACCGCGGCATCGAGGTCGAGTTCCAGGTCGACGAGAACCGGAACGGAGTTCCATGGCACGTCACGCTACGCCGCAACGGCGTCCTCGTGGCATCCCTCACCGTCAGGACGCACGCTCCGAGCGGCTCGTTCGACCTGCGCCGCCTGATCGCGTCACGGCCGCACGCCCGCATCACCGCGACGGCGACCCGCTCCGGGGAGACGTGCCGCGCCGCGACTGCCGCCCCGAAGTCCGCCGGCGCGGTGACCGGCGCCGCCCCTAGCCATGACATCGGCGACGACAACGGCCGCGATCCCGGCGGACACCACTGAGCTCGATCGTCGAGGGCCGCGCAGCTCGCGCGGCCCTCGGTCACCCCTGCCGCCCGGCGACGACCGCAAACTTGCGGACGCGGCCCGTCGCGAGCCACTCGACCCACAGCTGATGAGCCGCGAGTAGCTCGTCCAGCGCTCGGCTGCCGATCCGGGACGCAATGGAGTCGGCGTCGGCGGTGTAGGCGCTCGCCAGGGACTCGGCCACGGCGCAATGGGGCTCGCTGCAGTCCTCCTCCCAGCGCACGGCGAAGCCGGCCCGGGCCAGGAGAGCGTGCATCTCGTCGAGCGGCGTGAGCCAGACCGTGTCGGCGTCGGGCATGGACGCTCGCTCCTGCTGCGTCAGCGGCTGCCCCTCCTCGAGCGTGAACGCGAAACGACCACCCGTAGGGAGCACGCCGGCGATCCCGTGTAGCAGCGTCTCCTTGTCGCGGAACGCGAGCATCGTCTCGAGGAGCAGCACCACCTCGAACCGGCCGGGCGGTAGCGGCGGAATCTCGGCGACCACGAAGCGGCAGAGCGAGCCCCCCGCACGCTCGCGTGCGATCTCCACGGCACTCGCGCTCGCGTCGACGCCGACGTAGTCGCAACCGAGCTCTCGCGCGAGGAAACGGCCGGGGCCGGCGATGCCGCAGCAGAGGTCGAGCACCGAGACGCCGGTTCCGACGCGCGCCCGCTCGGCGAGGCCGCGGATCTCCGACGCGCGCATGAGACTCTCCTGTTCGACGAACTCGCCGGGGCCGTAGGCTTGCTCGCGTGCCGGCCGCAGAGCCTCGACGAACGGGCCACGCTCGTCCTGCCTCATGGCTTCGCCGGAAACCGATGCATAGGGCGCACCGTAGTGCCGTGCGGATGCTCGAGCGGGGAGCAACATTGCGGGTGGGTCGCCGCCCCCTCGCCGACCAGAGGCAGCAGCTCGGGCCGCTCGCCGGGCTCGTCGGCCAGCTCCTGCTCCTCGCTGCACTCGCGGACACGGTCGGGATCGGGGGTGCGGGCTGGGTCGTCGGCATCGCTTGTTCCCTGACGCTGGACTTCGCGCTCGCGCATGCGCTCCGGCGCGACCGGACGGCGCGGCTCGGGCCGGCCGGTTGGGTGACGCTCGCCCGTGCGTCGCTCGCGATCGGGGTCGCCGCGCTGACCGCGGCGTCGTTCGAGCGAGACGTCGCGGTGGCCACGCTCGCCACGCTTTCGTCCGTCGCGCTCGCGCTCGACTTCGTCGACGGTTGGGTCGCGCGGCGAACCGCAACGGAGTCGGCGCTCGGCGCGAAGCTGGACGGCGAGGTCGACGCCTTCCTCATTCTCGTGCTCAGCATCGACGTCGCCCCGACCGTCGGCGCCTGGGTGTTGCTGATCGGGGCTGCGCGCTATCTGTTCCTGGCGGCGGGCTGGCGGTTCCACTGGCTGCAGGCGCAGTTGCCGCGGCGCGACTGGCGCAAGACGGTGACGGCAGCGCAGGGAGTCGCCTTGGCGATCGCGGCCGCCGGCGTCGTGTCGACGGGCGTATCCACGGTGCTCCTGGCAGTCGCGTTGGCCCTGCTCGCCGAGTCGTTCGGCCACGACGTCTTGTGGCTCTGGCGCCGCCGTGCCGCGGCCCCCGCTCGCGTCGCAGCGGTGCGCCGCCGACACCCGGCGGTGACGTCCGCGCTGACGATCGTCGGCCTGCTCGTCGTCTGGGCCGCGCTCGTGGCTCCGATCCGTCCGTGGCAGCTCACAGCCGGCTCCTTCGTGCGCGTCCCGCTCGAAGGGCTCGTTCTCGTGATCCTCGTGGTGGTGCTGCCCGCTCGTGCGGGGCGTTTCGTCCCGTGGCTGCTCGGGCCGTTGGTGGGCTTGCTGGTGGTCGCGAAGCTCTTCGACCTCGGCTTCTTCGTCTTCTTCGACCGGCAGTTCAACCCGGTCGAGGACTGGTCGTATCTCTCGGTCGGCGTGGGGACGGTGCGCGACACGTTCGGGAACAGGGACGCCGACCTGGCGGTGGCCGCGGCCGCGGTGCTCGGCGTAGCCGCGCTCGTCATGCCTGCGCTTGCCCTCGGCCGCGTGACGCGAGTGGCCGCGCGTCATCGCACGCAGTCGCTCGCGGTGGTGGCCGCGCTCTCGGCCGCCTGGGTGCTCTGCTGGGCATTCGGTGCTCAGGTCTCGGGTGCCGCCGTCGCATCCACGAGCGCGGCCAACTTCGCCGTCGACGAGGTCCGGGCCGTGCAGGCGGACTTTCGCTCGGAGGCGCGGTTCCGGGCTCTGATCGGCCGCAAGGACCCGTTCCGCGACACGCCCTCGAACCGGCTCCTGAAGGGCCTGCGCGGCAAGGACGTGCTGCTCGTGTTCGTCGAGAGCTACGGGCAGATGGCCGTCCAGGGAACGTCGTTCTCCCCGGGCGTCGACGACGTCGTGAACGCCGGAAACGACCAGCTGCAGGCCGACGGCTTCTCGGCCCGCAGCGGCTGGCTCACGTCGTCGACGTTCGGTGGAGGCAGCTGGCTCGCTCACTCCACGCTGCAGTCGGGGGTCTGGGTCGACAGCCCCGGGCGCTACTCGCAGCTCGTCGACAGCAAGCGGCTCACGCTCACCTCCGCGTTTCGGCGCGCGGGCTGGAGGACGGTTGCCGACGTTCCGGCGACCCACGGCAGCTGGCCCGAGGGGCACTCCTTCTACCACTACGGGACGATCCTGGATCGCGACAACCTCGGCTACCGCGGCCCGAAGTTCAGCTTCTCCCCGATGCCCGACCAGTGGGCGCTCCAGGCCCTGCAGAAGCGCGCGCTGGCAAAGCCCCATCGCCGTCCCGTCTTCTCCGAGATCGACCTCACCTCGAGCCACGAGCCGTGGACGCGCATTCCACAGTTGATCTCCTGGCGGCGGCTCGGCGACGGCTCGATCTTCGACCGCATCCCCATCGACCGCACCGGGCTGACCGACACACAGCAGGGCTACGCGACGTCGATCCAGTACGCGCTACGTGCCCTGTACTCGTTCGTCGAGCGCTACGGGAACAAGAACACCGTCCTCATCGTCCTGGGCGACCACCAGCCCTCGAGGGTGATCTCGCAGGCGAATCACGAGGTCCCGACCACGATCATCGCCCACGACCCGAAGGTGATCCGCAGGTTGTCGGGCTGGGGTTGGACGGACGGGATGCTGCCGAGCCCGGACGCGCCGGTCTGGCTTATGAGCGCCTTCCGGAATCAGTTCCTCAACGCGTTCGACCACTGACGCTCGAGCTCGGCGCGAGCACGTTCGGGAGGTCGAGCGTGTGCCGGCCGCGGAGGGCTTTCGCCTCGAGGTAGCGCTGGTTCGCGTCGGAGACGTAGACGCCCGTCGGCACCTGCTCGACGACCGTCACGCCGCACGAGCGGAGCTGCAGCGCCTTGTCGGGGTTGTTGGTGAGGAGGGCGACCGTGGTTGCGCCGAGCGCGTGCAGCATCTGTGCGGCGGCCAGGTAGCTGCGCTCGTCCTCCTCGTGGCCGAGGGCGAGGTTCGCCTCGTAGGTGTCGGCCCCGTCGTCCTGCAACGCGTACGCCTCGAGCTTGGAGTACAGACCGATGCCGCGACCCTCCTGCCGCAGATAGAGCAGGTACCCTCCGACGTCGGCGATGCGCTCGACCGCCTCGCGCAGCTGCGGGCCGCAGTCGCAGCGCCGGCTGCCGAACACGTCTCCGGTGAGGCACTCGCTGTGAGGGCGGATCAAGGGCACGTGACGCTCGTCTGCGGGGACGGGCGCGGTGCGATCGCCGAGCGCGAAGGCGAGGTGCTCCCGGCCGTCGACAAGCCCGTCGAAGCTGAACACCCGGGCCTCCGTCTCGTAGCCGTCGGCGAACCGCAGCGGCAGCTCGACCTGGGTGCGGATCGTGGCGGCTGGAAGGCGCAAGGTCATGCGTCCTCGAACCGGGACGACAACGCATATCGCAGCAGGACGACGTCGCCGAGCTGCCGGACGTCGACGAGCTCCGCGCGCCGGCCCGGGTTCCAGGGGAAGACGCCGTCGCGCACGAACCTCGGAGCTCCGGAGTCGCCGACGAAGACCGGGGCGACGGTCAGCTGCAGCTCGTCGACGAGATCGTCGGTCAGGAACTGCGTGTGGATCGTCGCGCCGCCCTCGACCATGAGCCGCTCGACGCCGCGGCCGGCGAGGTCGCTGCTGAGCGTGCCCATCTCCACGCTGTCGCCGCCGTCGACGACGGTCGCCACCGGCCCCAGCCGCTCGCGCGCGACTTCGACGCGCGGGGTCGCGCAGTAGACGAGCTTCTCGGCGTCCCCGGCACGGAAGAAGTCGGCGTGTGCGTCGAGCTTGGCCCGCCGGGTGACGGTGACCTTGATCGGCGACGCAGGCTGCCCGCGGGCGGAGCGCTCCTCGCGGCGCGTCCGAGACCGCACGAGGAGACGCGGGTTGTCGACCCGAACCGTCTCCGCCCCGACGAGGATCGCGTCGCACGAGGCGCGGACGGCGTCGACACGGTCGAAGTCGGCGTCGTTCGACAGGAGCAGGCGGGAGGCCGCGCTGCCGATGTAGCCGTCGATCGACACGCAGCACGAGAGCAGCGTGTACGGGCGCTCACCCATCCGTCGCCCCTTCCGGCCCGAAGACGGCCGCGCCGTGGGGGAGCCAGCCGGCGACGAGCACGATCGCGCCGGGCAGGAAGGCGAAGAGCATCATGACCCCGTAGGCAACGGCGGTCGCTGCGCCTGCATTCGCGCCGAGGCCGGCCGCCGAGAACACCCACGCGGTCGCCCCCTCCCGTGGCCCCCAACCCGCGATGCTCGGCAGCACCATCGCCAGGATCGCGAGAAAGGAGAGCGGCAGGAGGCGCACGATCGAGGCGTCGACTCCGGCAGTTCTCGCGGCGACCACGAACATGGCCGCGTAGCCGAGCACGGCCACGGTCGTCGCCACCACGATCGGCGGCAACGCGTTCCGGCGCAACACTCCGCCTCGAACCTCGGCTGTAACCCTGGGAAACCGTCGTCCCGCCAGGACGAGCCCGGCGCCGGCGGCGATCACCGCGACGGCGACGTACGGCATGGACGACCGCACAGGTGAAGGCAAGACGGAAAGGACGGCAATCGTCAGCACGACCTGCACGACCTGGCCGGCGGCGCGCTCCCAGACGACGGCTCGCAATCCGCGGCCGACGTCGTGCGCGTCGCGGCCGTGCCTGATGCCGCGGTGGACGTCGCCGGCGATGCCTGCCGGCAGCGTGAGGTTGAGGAAGAGCGCGCGGTAGTACGCGGCGACGGCAGTCGGAAAGGTGAGGCGGAGCCCGACGCCACGAGCCACGATCGTCCACCGCCAGGCGCCGCAGACGGTCGTGACGAATCCGATGCCGGCGGCCGCGGCCAGTGCACGACCGTCGACCGCTTCGAGGCCGGAGACGAACGGCCCGGTGCCGAGACGCCAGACCACGACGACCAGCACGACGGCTGCAAGTGCAGGACTGATCCAGCGGCGGAGGCTCGTCACGGCAGCACCAGCAGGTCGGCGTGCCCGACGGTGACGGCGAGGCAACCGGCCTCGGCCTCTCGGAAACGTCGTTGCAGGTAGAGCTCGGCGTCAGGAGCCAGACCGGGTTCCTGCTCGCAGGCGGCGTCCACCCAGCCGGTGAGCCACGCGGCCGTGAGGTCGCCGTCGGAACCGCCGAGGCGCCAAGGGCTCGGCCTGACGAGGACTTCGGCGCCGAGTCGGCGGAACGCCGACACTGCCGCGTCGACGGCGTCCGGGCCGAGGAGGCGGCCGCGCGGCGTCGTCCGCCGTTGGTGCGCGTCGAACGCGGCCGCGACTCGCGAGTCGAACGAGTCGGCGGGAAGCAGCTGGACGCGCCCCGTGACGGAGAGCGCGAAGAGGACCGGGCACCCCGCGGCTGAACAGGCCGCGACCAGCCCGTCGAGCTCGTCCTCTGTGAGGAGGTCGAGCAGCGCGGAGGCCGTGACGAGACTCGCACCGGCGAGCTCGTCTTGCTCGAGCCGGGTGACGTCGGACAATCTCGTCGCGCCGCCGGCCAGGGCGAGGAGCTCCGGGTCGCGGTCGTGGAGGATCCACTCCTGCGGGCCGGGCAGAAGCGGAGCGAGCCATCGCTCCATTGCGCCGGTGCCGCAGCCGAGATCGTGGATGACCAGCCCGCCCACCACCGGGCTCAGCCGGTCGCGCAGCAGTCGGACGAGGTCCTGCGAGCGCGCCGCCGCGTCCGCGCCCTCGCGCAGCTCGAGCCAGTCGGGGCTGACGCGAACCGTCTCGACGGTCGTCATGCCGCCCTCGCCAGGACGCCTGCTACGGCCGCAGTCGTCTCGGACCAGCCGGCGAGCGACTCGCGCCGCTCGCGCGCTGCCTGCCGCAACTGCCGGCGCAGCCGCGGGTCTCCGAGCCAGGCGCGCAGGGCATCGCCGAGCGCAGCCGGGTCCTCGGGAGGGACGAGCAGGCCCGGCCGGGTGCCGTCGGCGCCGTGCCCCATGGCCTCCGGCACGCCGCCGACCTCGGCCGCGATCACGGGCAGGCCGCGCGCCAGCGCCTCGGTGACGACCATCCCGTAGGTCTCCGAGCGCGACGGGAGCACGAGCAGATCGGCCGCGCCGTAGCTGCGTGCGAGATCCTCTTCGGGCAGCGCGCCCGAAAAGCGCATGCGGCCGTTCATCCCGGCGTCCACGGCCTGGCGCCGCAGGCTCGCGACGAAAGCCGGGTCGCGCTCGATCGTGCCGACGCAGAGGCAGCGCCAGCGCCGGCTCTGCATCGTGGCGAGCGCGTCGAGCAGCACGTCGTGGCCCTTGCCGGGAATGACGGCGGCAACCGACAGGAGGGCTGCTCCCGCAGCCGTACCCGGGGCGAGGTCGGCCGCCTCGGCGCCCGGCTCTGCGACGTGCACCGAGTCGGCCGGCAGCTCGTAGAGGTCGAGGAGCACCCGCCGAGCCCAGGCACTCGTGGTCACGACCGTCGAGACCGCCCGGAGCACTGCGCCTTCCTCCGCGTGCGGCTCGGCCTGTCCGAACGGCATGTGCACGAGCGCGACGAGCCGCAGGCGCCGCGACTCCGGAACGAGCACGTCGGGTGCGGGCGAAGCCACGAGCCCGTCGAGTAGGACGAGGGAGCCGTCGGGAATCTGCCGCACCGCTTCCGCCAGAGCGTCGTTCGGCCCGGAGACCTCGTGCACGTGCACCTCCCGGCCCGCGGCGAGGAGGCCGTCGCGGACTCGGCGGTCGTACGTGTTCCCGCCGCTCGGCCGAGCCGGGTCGTCGACTCCGGCCGGGACGACCATGTGCACAGCAGCGGTCACAGGGCACGCTCGTAGGTCGCCGAGGCGATGTGCGACTCGTGCAGCGTGACCTCGAGCCCGTCGAGCTCGCGGCCGCCGTCGCCGAGAGCACCGGACTGTGCCCGCTCGGCGAGCCGATCCGCGACCACGCGCGCGAGCGCCTCGGTCGTCGTGTTCAGGCCCGCGAGGGTCGGCTCGTCGTCGAGATTGCGGTAGCCGAGCTCCGCCACGACCGCGTGCAGCTCCTCGGCCGCTCGCCCGATGTCGACGACCACGCCGTCGGCGTCGAGCTCCGCCCGCCGGAACGTCGCGTCGACCACGTAGGTCGCGCCGTGGAGCCTCTGGGCCGGCCCGAACGCCTCGCCGCGCAGGCTGTGGGCGATCAGCATGTGGTCGCGGACGGTCACGCTGAACATGCGCTAGCCCTCGCCGTAGGTGATCGAGTGGCAGAGCGCCGGCAAGCTCCCATCCGCGAGGCGCGCCATCACGTCCGGCAGTTCGTCGAAACGCGACTCCCCGGTGAGGAGCACGTCGAAGGCGGGATCGTGCAAGAGCTCCAGGGCGACCGCCAGGCGGTCGGCCGTCGTGCGGCGTGAAGCGCGAGCGGGGGAGAGGCTGCCCACCTGGCTCGAGCGGATGCCGAGGCGCCGGGCGTGGAACGCGCCTCCCAGCGAGAGCCGAACCTCGGTGTCTCCGTACCAGCTGAGATCGATCACGGTGCCTTCCGGCGCGAGCAGCTCGAGCGACCGCTGGAGGCCCGCCGACGTCGCGCTCGTGTGCACGACGGAGTCGAGCCCGCCGTTCGCGTCGCCGGGCAGGGCGAAGTCGACGCCGAGCGCAGCTGCAACGTCCGCGCGCCCGGGATCGACGTCCACGAGGGTGACCTCGACGGCCGGAAACCGTTGGAGCAGCCGGGCGACGCAACAACCCACCATCCCCGCGCCGACCACGGCGACCCGGTCGCCGACGAGCGGGGACAGGTCCCACAGAGCGTTGACCGCGGTCTCGACGGTGCCTGCGAGCACGGCGCGGGTGGCCGGGACGCCTTCGGGCACGAGTGCAACTGCACCCGCGGGAACGACGTAGGCGGTCTGGTGGGGATAGAGGCAGAAGACGGTGCGCCCGCGGAGCTCCGCAGGCCCTTCCTCCACCGCACCGACGTTGAGGTAGCCGTACTTGAGCGGCCCCGGGAAGTCGCCCTCCTGGAACGGCGCCCGCATCTCGGTGTGCTGATCCGGCGGCACCGCGCCGCGAAAGACCAGCGTCTCCGTGCCGCGGCTGATCGCCGATCGGACCGTGCGGACGACGACGTCATCCGGCCCGGGGTCGGGCAGCCCGACGGGCCGGATCTCTCCGGAGCCCGGCGCCCGCAGCCAGAACGCTTGCGCGCGTCTGTTGTCGAGGGTTTTTCCCATGAGCCTTTCCTGCGAAGTACGCGGGACGTTACTCGGCGGATTCCCACGTGACACCCGCAACGAGCGCAGCCGGAAGCGCTATGACAAGCTGCAATCCGTCGAGCGGCTCCGGTCGTAGACAAGGCGCGATGGGATTCAGAACCGAGAGCCGCATAACGATCGCCGGCAGCGCCGCCGACGTCTGGGCGTATCTCAGCGATGTCGGGCGCTGGCCGGAGTGGGCGCCCACCGTGCTCGAGTGCCGGACTGCCGGAGGCGCGCCCCTGCAGCCGGGCACGCGCGTCGAGCAGCGGGCGAAGGGGATCCTGGGGACGAGCCGCAGCCGGGCGCAACACGTGACCGCCGTCGACGAGCCTCGTTCGATGGCGTTCGCCGGACCGTTGGGCACGTCGTCGGCGCGCTGGGGCATGGAGCTCGAGCCGCTGGGCGACGGGCTGACCGACACGCTGATGTGGATCGAGGTCGACCTCGAAGGGCCGATGCGTGCGATCCCCGCGGGTCTCTTCAAGCAGCGGATTCAGCGCGTGAGCGACGTCGAGATGGTGGCGATCAAGGCTGCCGTCGAATCCGGTTGAGCCAGATGGACCGCACGCACGAGCGTCTGATCGAGACGTACCGCAAGAAGGCGAAGCACTACAACGTGACCTCGCGGCTCTACCCGGCTCCCGGCTACCCGCAGCAGATCTACCGCGTCCGCGCCGTGCGGGCGCTCGGCCTCCGGCCCGGGGACACCGTGGTCGACATGGCCTGCGGCACCGGCCAGAACTTCCCCTTGATCGAGCAGGCGATCGGCCCCGCGGGCCGGATCGCCGGCGTCGACCTGACCGACGCGATGCTCGCCCAGGCCGGGCGGCGGGTCGAGAGCAACGGCTGGAGCAACGTCAGCCTCGTGCAGGGGGATGCGGCCTCGTTCGAGTCCCCTACCGAGGTCGACGCGATCCTCTCCACGTACGCCCTGTCGCAGGTGCCCGAGTGCGGCGAGGTGATCGCCCACGGCGCAGCGGCCCTCGCCGGAGGCGGGCGCTGGGTCGTGCTCGACCTCAAGGCTCCCGAGCTCGCCCCTCGCTGGTTGACGCAGCTCGGCATGGCAGTGGCGCGGCCGTTTGCGTCGATCGACCAGTGGGTCGAGCGCCGCCCGTGGGAGACGATCCGCGCAGCCATGGAGGAAGAGCTCGTGGACGTCTCCTGGACGGAGCTGTTCCTCGGGACGGCGTTTCTCGCCGTCGGATCCCGAGGCTAGGTCGCGAGCGGGGCGATCACCGTCGCCATGAACGGCATGCCGGCGGTCGTCGTCGTGAACGTCGCGTAGAAGACCTCGATCGGCTCCCGTCCCTCGGAGCGCTGCACCACCGCTCGGCCCGAAGCGAAGCCGCTGGCGAGCGCTTCGTCGACCGAGTCGAGGCCCTCGATGGCATGCGCGCCGACCTGCCGGCCGAGCAGCTCCTCCAACGTCGTGCCGAGGATGTCGCACGCCGCCGCGTTGGCCGCGACGTAGCGCCGGTGCTCGTCCCAGACGAGGAAGCCGACGCTCGCCGAGCCGAGCGCCTCGGCGATGAGCTCGGCCTGGATCTCCGGCCGCGCGAGCGAAGGTGACGTCGTCACGGCTGAATTCTCGGCTCGCGTGGCGTTCCACTCGATCCCGCGCGGCGGGTGAATTGCGTTCAGGAGCCGTGAGGGTGGAAGTAGGCCTCGTAGATCTTCTTCACGGTCGGCGCGGCCGCCTGCGCACCGAAGCCGCCGTGCTCGATCATCGCGACGACCACGAGCCTCGGGTGGCTGTACGGCGCCCACGACGCGTACCAGGAATGGTCGTTCGAGTTCGCGGCCGTCGGCGCCTCGGCGGTGCCCGTCTTGCCGGCGACCTTGATCGGGAAGCCGTTGAAGACCGCGAACGAGGTGCCGCTCGGGTTGTTGGCCGCGTCGTAGAGACCCTGCTTGATCGCCCACGTGTACGGCGAGAGCTTCACCTTGCGCACGGGCCTGAAATGGAGGAGATGCCGGACGCCGTTGCGGATCACGGCTTCGCCGACGTGCGGCCGGACGACCGTGCCGCCGTTGACGAGCGCCGAATAGGCGACGGCGAGCTGCAGCGGGCTGACCTGGAGCGCGCCCTGGCCGATTGCGAGGTTGACCGCCTGGCCCTCTGTGTACGGCGTGCCGGAGTGCCGCTCGAAGTAGCGGCCGGGCATCGGGAGGTAGCCGGCGCCGGCGCCTGTCAGATCGACCGGCGGCCGGGCTCCGAGCCCGAGTTTCCGGGCCCAGCTCTGGATCAGGGTCGCCTTCCGCGCGGGATCGGCTGCCCAGATCCGCGCGCCGAGCCGGTAGAACCACGTGTCGCAGGACTGCTCGAGCGCGGTCCGCAGGTCCATCGTCTCGTTGGCGCCGCGCTCGACGTTGAAGAACGTGTGGTCGCCGAGCGTGAACGAGCCGGTGCACGCCTGCGGGGTGTAGGGCGTGATGATCCCCGCGCTCAAAGCCGCCTCGGAGATGATCGGCTTGAACGTCGAGCCGGTCGGATAGACGCCGTTGATCGCACGGTTCAAGCCCGAGAAGCTCACGTTGTCGTTGAGCACGTGCGAGTAGTAGGCCGGGTTGCTCGCCGCGCGCTTCTGGTCGAAGGTCGGGAAGCTGACGATCGCCTTGATCGCGCCTGTCCATGGGTCGATCGCGACTGCGGAGCCGCCGGTCGGGCGATGGCCGGTCGCCCGCGCCTGCTCCATCCCGTAGACGAGGGCGCTCTGCGCTGCCTTCTGGAGGCGCGTGTCGATCGAGAGCTGCAACGTCGGCGGCTGCTTCTGCCGCGGCACGCGCAGCGCTCCGGCGATGTGACCCATCGAGTCGACGGGAACACGTGCCTGGACGAAGCCCTTGTTCAGGATGTGGTCGTACGCGGCCTCGACGCCGCTCTGCCCGACGACCTCCCCTGCCTGCGCCCCCTTGTAGGTGTGCGCCTTGAGCTCATCCAGGGTCACCTGTCCGAGCAGGCCGACGAACTCGCTGCCGAACGCGTCCTGCGGGTAGTTCCGGGTGTCCTCGATCCCGACCTTGAAGCCGGGATAGATGTCGGGCCGCTCCTGCAGGTAGTTCGCGAGGGCTGCGCTGGGGTGCTGGATCACGACGGCCGGCGCGAAAGGAGAGTGGAGGATTCCCGAGCGGATGCGGGCGACGAGAGCCGCCCGCGACCTGCCGGTTCGGCGCGCGAGTCGACCGAGCGCCCGTAGGCCCGCCGCGCTCGGATTCCAGTGCCCGTGCACACCACGACTGCCGAGCGAAGCCGCGTCGGCGTCGACGACGGGATGTCCCGTCGTGCCCGCGATCACCCGCTTGGCGTCGTCGACGATCACGCCGCGCTGGCCGAGCAGGTCGACGGTCCGGAACGCCTGGCTGTGTGCGTCCTTCGCGTACTGCCTGCCGTGCAGCACCTGGATCGACCACGCGCGCAGGAGCAGCAGCGACAGGCCCGCAGCGACCACGACCGCGAGCCCGCCCACCCGGAGGTAAAAGCCGGGGCTGCGGAAATACGGCGCGTCTGCGCGCGAGTACGGCTGCAGTCGCCGCCCACCCGGCAGATTGCGGGGGAGCTTCAACCGGCGCCGAGGATCCGGTCTCGAGATCGCCACGGCTGGCGTCCAGAGTAGTCGGTTTTACAGCGGGTTACTCGTCCGCGAGCTCATCGGCCAGCAGCGAGAGCGCGAACGAGCGCCAGGCGAGCTCGAAGTCGCCCCGCAGCAGCTCCACTGCGGCCCTCACCGCCGGGAGATCGTCGGCCGGCAGATCGTCCAGAGCCGCTGCGAGCTGCTCGCGCCGCGCCGGCGTGTCGAGCTCGCCGGCGAGCCGCTCAGCGGCGACCGAGTCGAGATCGACGTCGCGATGAGGATCGCCGCCGGCGGCGAGCACGAACATCGCGCGTCGGCGGGCGCCGTTCAGCTCCGCCTCGTCGATCGGGATGTCGTCCTTGACGAGCCAGCAGAGCACGACGAGCAGCTCGCTCGAGCGGGGGTCGAGCCCCGAGCGCTCGAGCTCCTCGAGCCTAGCCCGGGTCCCGGCAGTCACCTGTCTCGCCTTCGCAGCAGCCGACCTTGAACCGGCACGTCGGGCACTGGAACGTGCCGTGGCGCCACTCCATCTCGGCGTTGCAGCGCGGGCAGATCTCGCTAAGCGGTCCGCGGCGGAGCTCGCTAATCGGTGTAGTACTCGTCTGCGATTGCAACGGCGTCGTCGAGTATGGCGATGCCCTCGGCCAGCTCCTCGGGTGTGATCGTGAGGGGCGGGCAGACCATGACGACGTTCCAGTGCGTCATGAGATAGAGGCCGCGCTCGAGCGCCGCCTTCGCCAGGCGTGCGACGGGTGCCGCCGCTTCGCCGCTCGCGTTGAACGGGACGAGCGGCTCGCGCGTCTCGCGGTTGCGGACGAGCTCGAGCCCCCAGAAGCAGCCGAGCCCTCGCACTTCGCCGATCGACGGGTGCCGCTCGGCGAGCCCGTGCAGCGCCTCCTCGAATGCCGGGCCCATGGCGGCCGCGTGCTCGACGATCCCTTCCTCCCGGAACGCCTCGATCGAGGCGACGCCGACCGCGCACGCGAGGGGATGCCCGCTGTACGTGAGCCCGCCGGCGAAGTACTTGTCGCGCATCCACGCCGCGATCGGCTCCCGCACCGCCATCGCGCCGAGCGGGATGTAGCCGGAGTTGATGCCTTTCGCCATGGTCAGGATGTCGGGGACGACGTCCCAGTGATCGACCGCGAACCAGGTGCCGGTGCGGCCGAAGCCCGCCATCACCTCGTCGGTGATGAGCAGGATCCCGTGGCGGTCGCAAACCTCGCGGACCGACTGCAGATAGCCGTCGGGCGGGACGATGACGCCGTTCGTCCCGGTCACCGTCTCGAGGATGACCGCCGCGACCGTCTCCGGCCCTTCGTACTGGAGGATCTCCTCGAGATGCGGCGCCCCCGTGCAGACGGGGCACGGGTCGGGATGGCCGGCGGGGCAGCGGTAGGTGAATGGATCGAGCATCCGCACGACGCCGGGGATGCCGGGCTCGGCGGGCCAGCGGCGCGGGTCGCCGGTGGCGGTGATCGCGCCGGCGGTCGCGCCGTGGTAGCTGCGGTAGCGGGCGATGATCTTGTGTCGGCCCGTGTACCAGCGGGCGAGCTTGATCGCGTTCTCGTTCGCCTCGGCGCCGCCGTTCGTGAAGAACGTCATGGAGATGTCGCCCGGCGTCACCTCGGCGATCAGCCGCGCGAGGGTCGAGCGCGGCTCGGTCGCCATCGGCGGCCCGATCGTGCAGAGCTGCTCGGCCTGCTCCTTGATCGCCGCGACGAGCTTCGGGTGCTGGTGGCCGATCGAGACGTTGACCAGCTGCGACGCGAAGTCGAGGTACCTGTTCCCGTCGTAGTCCCAGAAGTAGCGGCCCTCCGCACCTGCGACCGGAATCGGGTCGAGCGCGTCCTGCACCGACCAGGAATGGAGGACGTACCGCTTCGCGTCGGCTTTGATCCGCTCGCCGATCTCGCTGTTCCGCTCGATCGCCGCCATCGGGCTAGGCTAACCGACATGACAGAGACGGCCGAGGCACCCGCAACCACAAGAATCCCGCACTGGATCGGAGGGCGACGCGTGGACGGCGCCTCCGGCCGCAGCGGCCCCGTGTTCAACCCCGCGACCGGGCGTCAGACCGGCGCCGTCGACTTCGCGACGGTCGAGGAGGTCGACGCCGCCGTCCAGTCCGCGACGGACGCCTTCTCGGGCTGGCGCGAGATGTCGCTCGCCAAGCGGGCGGAGCTCTTCTTCCGCATCCGCGAGGTCCTGCACGCACGGCGAGACGAGCTCGCCGAGATCCTCGTCCACGAGCACGGCAAGGTCTTTTCCGACGCGCTCGGCGAGGTCACGCGCGGGCTCGAGGTCGTCGAGTACTGCTGCGGCATCCCGCAACTGATCAAGGGCGAGCACTCCGAGCAGGCCTCGACGGGGATCGACGTCTACTCGATCCGCCAGCCGCTCGGCGTTGTCGCAGGCATCACGCCTTTCAACTTCCCGGCGATGGTGCCCATGTGGATGTGGGCGCCGGCGATCGCGAGCGGCAACTGCTTCGTGCTCAAGCCGTCGGAGAAGGACCCGTCCGCGTCGCTCTGGACCGCCGAACTGCTGCGCGAGGCCGGCCTCCCGGACGGCGTCTTCAACGTGATCATGGGCGACCGGGTCGCCGTCGACGCCGTGCTCCAGCACCCGGACGTCGCCGCTGTCTCCTTCGTCGGCTCGACGCCCATCGCGCGCTACGTCTACGAGCAGGCGACGGCGGCCGGCAAGCGCTGCCAGGCGCTCGGCGGCGCGAAGAACCACATGATCGTCCTGCCCGACGCCGACGTTGGCGCTGCCGCCGACGCGGCGATCTCCGCGGGCTACGGCTCCGCCGGCGAGCGTTGCATGGCCGTCTCCGTCGTCGTCGCGGTGGGGGACGTCGCGCAGCCTCTCGTCGAGGCGATCAAGGAGCGGATTCCGAAGGTCAAGGTCGGCGACGGGATGGATCCTGCCTCCGAGATGGGCCCGCTCGTGACGCAGGAGCACCGGGACAAGGTCGCGTCCTACGTCGAGAACGCGCCGGGCGAGGGTGCCACGGTCGTCGTCGACGGGCGGGACGGCGTGCCGGGCGAGGGCTTCTTCCTCAACCCGAGCCTGCTCGACGACGTGACGCCGCAGATGAAGGCGTACGTGGACGAGATCTTCGGGCCGGTGCTGGGGATCACGCGCGTCGCGACGTACGAGGAGGCAGTGCGCCTCGTGAACGAGAGCCCGTACGGCAACGGCGTCGCGATCTTCACGCGCGACGGCGGCGCGGCGAGGCAGTTCCAGTTCGACGTGCAGGCCGGGATGGTTGGGATCAACGTTCCGATCCCGGTGCCCGTCGCGTACTACTCGTTCGGCGGCTGGAAGTCGTCGCTCTTCGGCGACCGGCACGTCTACGGGCCGGAGGCGATCGACTTCTACACGCGCGGCAAGGTCGTCACGCAGCGCTGGCCCGACCCCGCGACGTCGCAGATCGACCTCGGCTTCCCGCAGACGCGCTGACGATGCCGTTCATCGGCGTTCCCGACGGAGACGGGCCGAACATGGAGCGGGCGTTCGCGTCTCGCCCGGAGGTCTACGCAGCCTGGCGGCAGCTCGTCACCGCCGTGGTGTCGGCGTCGGACGAACGGCGCTACGAGCTCGCGACGCTTGCGGCGGCACGACGGCTGCGCTCCTCCTACTGCTCGCTCGCGCACGGGAAGGTGCTGGCCGAGAAGTTCTACGACTTCGACTCGGTGCCGGCGCTGCCGGACGGGCTGGACGACGCCGACCGCGCGATCATGGCCTTCGCCGAGAAAATCGTCGTCGATGCGACGGCGATCACCGAGGCGGACGTCGAGGAGCTGCGCTCGCACGGATTGAGCGACGAAGAGATCGTGGATGTCGTCCTCGCCGCCACGACCCGCTGCTTCTTCTCGAAGACACTCGACGCGCTCGGCGTGCAACCCGATGCGCATTTCGGCGAGCTCGACCCGGCCTTTCGCGAGGCGCTCACCGTCGGCCGGCCGATCGACGCCCCGTGACGCATCACCGCCCCCTCGACGCCCGGCTCGTCCCGCGCTTCGCCGGGGTCCGCACCTTCATGCGCGCGCCGCACACGACGGACCTGGCCGGCGTGGACGCGGCCGTCTACGGGATCCCGTTCGACACGGCGACGAGCTTCCGGACCGGGACGCGCTTCGGGCCCGAGGGAATCCGCTCCGCGTCGGCGCTGCTGCGGCCGTACAACCCGGCGCTCGACGTGAACGTCGTCGAGACGCTCTCGATCGTCGACTACGGCGACGTCCCCGTCTCGCCGGGCGACACGGAGCGCACATACGGCCAGATCGAGGAAGCGCTCGCGCCGCTCCTCGACGCCGGCGTCTTCCCGCTCGCCCTCGGCGGCGACCACTCGATCACGCTCGCCGAGTTGCGCGCCCTCGCCGGCCGGCACGGGCCGCTCGCGCTCGTCCAGCTCGACGCCCACGGCGACACGTGGGACGAGTACTTCGGTCAGAAGTTCTTCCACGGGACGACCTTCCTGCGGGCGCACGAGGAAGGGCTGATCGAGCCGGCGGCCTCGGTGCAGGCAGGCCTGCGCGGCTCGCTCTACGGGCCCGACGACCTCGGCTCGGCACGGACGCTCGGCTTCACCGTGCTCTCGTGCGACGAGCTGCGCGAGCTCGGGCCGGCCGGATACGGCGACCTCGTCCGTGCGCGGACGGGCGGGCATCCCGTCTTCCTCTCGTTCGACATCGACGTGCTCGACCCGGCGTTCGCTCCGGGGACGGGAACGCCGGAGGCCGGTGGCCTCACGACGGCCGAAGCGCTCTCCTTCCTGCGCGCGCTGCGCGGCATCGCGCTCGCCGGCGCCGACGTCGTCGAGGTCTCGCCGCCGTACGACGGGGTCGGACAACAGACGGCGCTCGCGGCGGCGAACATCGCCTACGAGCTGCTCAGTCTCCGGGCGCTGACGGCTCAGCCGCGGTAGCGGAAGCGGAGCGTCAGCCGGCTCCGCCGCCCCCACGGATCGAGCGCGAGCAGGCGGAGACTGTACGAGCCGGGCCGGAGGTTGCGCGCATTGAGCCGCAAGCGCACCTGCATCGAGCCAGGCTTCCGCCGGTAGGACTGGACGAGGTGGAAGCTGCCGGCTTTGAGGCGGGAGCCGAAACGGCTGCCCTTGCCGAGGACGAGGACCGAAGCCCGGTGAGGGCCGGTCACCGAGCCCGAGATCCGGGCCTGCGAGTGCACGGCGAGCCGCGTGAGGAGGAGCAGGCTGTGGTCGGCGGGATGGGGGAGGGCCTGGAACTTCGTCTGCGTCGCGAGCGCCGGGCCGTTCGGTGACGTGTAGGTGGGATCGCCGAAGGCGCCCCGCTTGAACAAGGCGACCTGGAACGGCGTCCGCGTCAGCACGTTGACGAGGTTGTTCGGGTCGGCGAACCAGCCGACCGCCGTCCCGGGCGGCAGCTGCGGGGGCTCGAGCGGCGGCACGGAGTGGAAGACCCTGCCGTCGGTCGAATAGCCGAGCACCGTCCGGCTCGGTTGCGGCTGCGCGTACACGAGGTCGAGCGGCCAGGAAAATCCCCTCGACGACAGGCCCGGCACCGAAAGGGACACCTCGGTGCCCGGCACGGTCAGCGCGCCGCTGAAGGTCGTGAGCGAGACCGTCCTGCCGACCGGCACCGCGCCCGGCTGCCAGGTGACGGTCGCGCGCCCGTCGTCCGTCTGGAGGTTTCCGGCGATGCCGCGGCGCACCGTCTGCGTCCCGATCGAGACCGGCGGAAGCGATGCAGAGACCACGACGTCGGTCGTGCCGGTGGTGGCGGACGCGGAGCCGCCCTTGCCGGTCGCGGTCACCACGAGCGAGAGGGTGGAGCCGATGTCGTCGGGTGTGAGCGTGCGCCGCGGTCCCGTCGCATGCGGGATCGCGAGGCAGGAGGCGCCGCTTGCGTTGCAGCGCCGCCAGCGATACGTGAACTTCTGGGGCGAGCCCGTCCAGGTTCCGACGGAGCTCGTCAGCACCTGACCGTCCTGATCCTGGCCGACGATCGCCGGCGGCTCGAGGTTCGTCGGCCGGGCGCCCGGCGACGTGCCGGCCGGGGAGACGGTGGCGGTCGGAGCCGTGACGGACGTCGCCGTGCCCGCGGCGGAGGTGGCAGTCACGACGACCTTGAGCGAGTGCCCGACATCGGTGCTGAGTGGGTGGTACGACTCGGCCGTTGCGCCCGTGAGCGGCGCGCAGTTGGCGCCTGCCGCGTCGCAGGTCCGCCACTGATACGTGAAGGTGAGCGGCTTGCCGCCCTCCCAGGTCCCGGGCACGGCTGCGAGCACCTGGCCCGCCTGCGGAGCCCCGACGACCGTCGGCGGCGTCGAGAGCAGAGGCACACCCGCCGGATACGGCTCGATCGCGACAGCTCCGGGGTTCGTTCCGTTCATCCGGTCGCCGTCGGCGCAATGCTTGAGGCCCGGGACGGTGACGCAGTCGGTCCACTGCCAGAACTTCCAGCCCTTCCCGTTCCAGTTTTGGGCGGGCACCGTCGGTCTGGTGTTGGCGGTCCAGTGTGCGATCCAGAGGCGCGTGCCCGCCGCGGCCGCCGCCGTGGAGTCGCCGAGGCGGCCCTTCCAGAAGAGCGGCGAGGTGTAGACGAACGGCTCGACGCCGGTGCTGGCGTAGATCTGGTCGAGCCACGCGAGGGTCCACACGAGCAGACGCGGCTTGGAGAGGTCGCCGGTGACTTCGAGGTCGAGCACCGGCGGCAGCTCTCCCGGCTGCGGCCCGGCAACGGCGAGGAAGTGGTTCGCCTGCCTGATCGCGCTTGCCGTCGCGGCGGCAATGCTCTTGCCGGCCGGCCGCGCGAAGTGGTACCCCCCGAAGACGAGACCGGCGCTTTCGCTCCCGTTCCGGTTCGTCGTGTACGTCTTGTCGACGTAGCCCGTGCCCTCGGTCGCCTTCCCGAACGTGAAGCGGTAGCCGGCGTGCGCGACCTTCGTCCAATTGATCGCCCCGTTCCAGTTCGAGACGTCGAGGCCCTTCGCCCGGACGGTGGCAGCGTCAGACACGCTCACCGAAAGGAGCGCCGTTAGCGCGAGGACGAGACCCGCGAGCAGCCCGAGCTGCCTGCGACGCGCACCGATGACGGACCCCACAGCTGTCATGAGGCTAGCGCAGGTCTTGTTCGGCCGCGGTAAAAAAAGCCCTGCTAGGAGGGAATCGCTGCGCCGGTCTCGAGCGGCTCGCCGAAGCGTGCGCGGCGCACGAAACGGCCGATCCCGGGGGTGCCGACGAGGTCTCCGTCCTCGACGAGGACGTTGCCCCGCAACAGCACGAGCTCGGGGGCGCCGGCCACCTCGGTGCCCTCGTACAGGCTGTAGTCGCACTTCGAGTGGTGACTCGACGCCGAGATCGTCTGCCGCCGCTCGGGATCGAAGACGACGAGGTCGGCATCGGCTCCGACGGCGACGGTCCCCTTGCGGGGATAGAGCCCGAACAGCTTCGCCGGCTGCGTCGCGAGCAGGTCGACCATCCGGTTGAGACTGATCCGACCCTCGCGGACGCCGAAGTGGTGGATCATCCTCAGCCGGTCCTCGAGGCCCGGGCCGCCGTTCGGGATCTTCGTGAAATCGTCTTTGCCGAGGGTCTTCTGCCCGTCCCAGAGGAACGCGCAGTGGTCGGTCGAGATCGCCGAGAGCGCGTCCGTGCGCACCGCGTTCCACAGCACGTCGTGGTTGGTGGCGTCGCGAGCCGGGGGCGAGTAGACGTATTTCGCGCCCTCGAAGCCCGGCTGCGCGAGGTCGTCAATCGACCGGAAGAAGTATTGCGTGCACGTCTCCCCCCAGACGTCCCAGCCCTGCTCGCGGGCGCGGCGGATCGGGTCGACCGCCTCCCGGCAGGTGACGTGGACGACGTAGAGCGGGCTGCCGGCGATGCGCGCGAGCTGGATGGCGCGGTTCGTCGCCTCGCCTTCGAGCTCGGGCGGGCGGGTGAGTGCGTGGTGGATCGGGTCGGTGTCGCCGCGGTCGAGCGCTTCCCGCACGAGGACGTCGATCGCGTCGCCGTTCTCGGCGTGCACCATCACGAGCGCCCCGCTCGCCGCCGCTACCTCCATCGCGCGGAAGAGCGTCTCGTCGTCGACCTGCAGCACGTTCTTGTACGCCATGAAGAGCTTGTACGACGTGATGCCCTGCTCCGGCAGCGTGGCGAGCTCTGCGAGCCGTTCGTCGTCGCCGAGGTCGGTGATCGCGATGTGGAAGCCGTAGTCGATCAGCGTCTTGCCGTTCGCCTTGGCGTGCCAGCCCTCGAGCGCCTCGGCGAAGGTCTGACCCTTGCCCTGGATGCAGAAGTCGACGTGACAGGTCGTGCCCCCGCACGCGGCCGATCCCTGTCCCGACTCGAAGTCGTCGATCGTGACGGTGCCGCCGAACGGCATGTCGAGGTGTGTGTGCGGATCGATGCAGCCAGGCAGGACATATTTGCCTGCGGCGTCGATCGTGCGGTCGGCCGCGGCGTCGAGATCGGTTCCGATCAGCGCGACGCGCTCTCCCTCGACGAGGACGTCGGCGACGAAGTCGTCGGCCGCCGTGACGATGCGTCCGCCTCGGACCAGGATCGACATCGCTGCCGAGTTTAAGCTCGCGGGGTGAGCCTGTCACCCGAACGGACCGTCGCCGAGCTTCGTGAGCTGCAGGAGCTGACCGGCGACGAGAACGGCGCACAGCGCGTGGCGTGGACGGAGACGTGGGAGCGGGCGCGGCAATGGCTGCGCGAGAAGGTCGTCCCGACAGGCGCCGAGGAGGAGATCGACGAGGCCGGCAACCAGTGGTTCACGCTCCCCGGCAACTCGGAGCACGCGCTGCTGCTCGGCGGCCACATCGACTCGGTGCCGAGCGGCGGCTGGCTCGACGGCTCTCTGAACGTGATGGCCGCCATCGAGGTGCTGCGGCGAATCGCAGAGGAGGGAACGCCGCCGTTGACGGTCCGTCTCGTCAATTGGGCCGACGAGGAGGGCGCCCGCTTCGGCCGCTCGCTGTTCGGTTCCTCCGCCGCCGCGGGCTCGCTGGACGACCAGGACGATTTGCGCGGGCGGCGCGACGCCGAGGGGATCGCGCTCCCGGATGCGCTCGCCGAGCACGGGGTCGACCTCGATCGCGCGCTCGAGGCGCGCGGGCAGCTGGCCAATGCGGCGGCGTATCTCGAGCTCCACATCGAGCAGGGCCCGGTGCTCGAGTCGCTCGACCTGCCGCTGGGTGTCGTGCTCGGCACGTTCGGAGTCGAGCGCCACCTCGTCACCTGGCGCGGCCAGGCGGCGCATGCCGGCTCGACGCCGATGGACAAGCGCCGCGACGCGCTCGCCGGCGCCGCGAAGCTCGCGCTCGAGATCCGGCCGATCGCAGCGGAGGTGGGGGACGGCGCGGTCTGCACGTCCGGCGGCGTGGTCTGCCGACCGGGCATCGTCACCTCGGTCGTCGAGACCGCCGAGCAGCTCCTCGACCAGCGGCATCTCGACGCCGGCAAGCTCGCCCGCCTGCTCGAGCTGGCCCAGGCGGCGAGCCGGCGCTTCGCCCAGGAGGAGGACGTCGCGGTCGAGTGGGAGCGGATCTGGAGCATCCAGCCGATCCCGTTCGACGACCGGCTGATCGAGCTCGCCGACGAGTCGATCCGCGAGATTGCCGGCTCGTCTCACAGGCTGCCGTCCGGGCCGCTCCACGACGCGGCCGAGGTCGCGCGGGCGGGAATCCCGACGGTGATGGTGTTCGTTCAGTCCCTGAGAGGGCTTTCGCACACGAAGCTCGAGGACACGAAGGAAGAGCACCTCGAGCTTGCGGTGCAGGCACTCGACCGGTTGACCACGAAGGCACTGGGGGGATTGCATGAGCAACACCGAGGCAGCGCAGCTCTACGGTGAAGAGCACGTCCGGCGCTACCGGGAGACCGACGGCGAGGTCGGACACGTCTGGAAGGAGGGGGCGACGATCCTTCTCCTCACCACCACGGGCCGGAAGAGCGGCCGCGAGACGACGACACCGCTCATCTACAACCTCGACGGCGAGACGCCCGTGATCGTCGCCTCGAAGGGCGGCGCCCCGGACCATCCCGGCTGGTTCGAGAACCTCGCGAGGACGCCCGAGGTCGGTGTTCAGATCAAGGGCGACAGGTTCCGCGCCCGCGCGCGCGTCGCGGAGGGCGAGGAGCGCGAGCGGCTCTGGGAACTGATGAACGAGATCTGGCCTCACTACGACGAGTACGCCACGAGGACGGACCGCGAGATTCCGGTCGTGGTGCTCGAGCGAGTGTGACGCCCGCGCGGCTCCGCAGGCTCTGCCTCACCTTCGCGCGGGCCGAGGAGACCTTTCCGTTCGGCCCCGAGACGTCCGTCTTCAAGGTGGGCGGGAAGATGTTCGCGCTCGCCCAGCTGAAGCGGAAGCCGCTCAAGGTGAGCGTCAAGTGCGAGCCGGAGCTCGGCGAGCAACTGCGCGGGAGCTACGACGAGATCGAGCCCGGCTACCACCTGAACAAGCGCCACTGGCTGACCGTCACCTGCGGCGGCGCCGTAGGAGACGACCTCGTGCGCGAGCTCGTCGCCGGTAGCTACGACCTGGTCGCGTGAGCTCCGCAGCGATAGGCTCGCGGTCATGGACTTCGGCGTCACGGTTCTCCCGGATCCGCCGTTCTCTCGCTGGCTCGAGCTGATTCAGCTCGCCGAGCGCCACGGCTTCGGCTACGCGTGGACGTACGACTCGCACGTCCTCTGGCAGGAGTCGGTGCCGATGCTCGCCGTCGCCGCACGCGAGACCTCGACGATCAGGCTCGGCCACTTCGTGACGAACCCGGCGACGCGTGACCCGACCGTGCTCGCGAGCGCGTACGCGACCCTGCACGACCTCTCGGACGGAAGGATGGCGATGGGCGTAGGGCGCGGCGACTCCGCCGTCCGCTACATCGGGCGGCAGCCGATGAAGGTGGCGGAGTTCGAGCGCTCCTGCGCGATGGTGCGCGACTTCATGAACGGCCGCGAAGTCGAGTGGAACGGCAAGCAGCTCCAGCTCAAGTGGATCCGGCCGGAGCTGCCGCCGATTCCGATGTGGGTCGCCGGCTACGGGCCACGGGCGCTCGCCGTCGCCGGTCGCGTCGCGGACGGCGTGATCATCCAGCTCGCCGACCCCGAGATCATCCAGTGGATCATGGACACAGCTCGTCGCGCCGCCGAGGAGGCGGGGCGCGACCCGGCGCAGCTGAAGTGCATCGTCGGCGCGCCGGCCCACATCACCGACGACCTCGCGGACGCGCGCGAGCAGGTGCGCTGGTTCCCGGCGATGGTCTCGAACCACGTGATGGACCTGATCGAGCGCTACGGCGCCGACGGCAGTGCCGTGCCGAAGGCGCTCACCGACTACGTCCAGGCGCGCAAGTTCTACGACTACAACGAGCACTCGCGCGTGGGTGCGAAACACGGTGAGTTCGTCACGGATGAGATCTGCGACCGCTTCTGCGTGCTCGGCAACACCGAGCAGGCGAAGGCGAAGCTGCGCGAGCTCGAGTCGGTCGGCGTCGACCAGTTCAACATCTACCTCATGACCCACGGGCAGGAGGAGACTCTGCAGGCGTTCGGCGACCAGATCATCCCCGAGATGGCCGGCTCGCCGGCATGATCGTCGCGCGCCGCGGCACCGGCTGACCCGCGCTCGATAGCTTCAGGGCGTGAGGGATCTGCGGACGCTGCTCGAGCTGCGGCAGGCGTATCCGCTGTCGTGGTCGCACGACGGCTCGTGGCTGCTCGTCGCCTGCGACCTCTCGGGGACACGTCAGCTCTACCGGCTGCCGCTGCCCACCGGTGAGCTCGAGCAGCTGACGAGCTACGCCGAGCCGGTAGAGGGGCAGCTCCTGCCGGACGACCGGCTGCTGCTCGAGATCGACGAGGGCGGGAACGAGCGCGGTCAGCTCCATCTCGACGGCGAGCCGCTCGTCGTCGACCCGCGCTTCATCCACCGCACGCCGCACGTCTCGCGCGACGGGAGGCTGCTCGCCTACTCGACCAACCGCCGCAACGGGCTCGACTTCGACGTCGTCGTCCGCCGGCTCGAGAGCGGGGAGGAGCGGAGCTTCGAGCTCGGCGGCTGGTGCGCCTCCGGCGAGATCTCCCCGGACGGACGGTGGTTCGTCGCCGAGCAGCTCGGCGAGCTGAGCGGTGACTCGAACCTGTTCCTGCTCGGGATCGAGAGTGGCGAGGTCGTCCACGTGACGCCCCACGACGGAGCGGCCGAGTACATGTCGCCCGTCTGGCTCCCCGACTCGTCCGGCTTCCTCGCCGCGACGAACGAAGGGCGTGACACCTTCGCTGTCTCCCGCTACACGCTCGGCGGCGGGTGGGACGTCATGCACGCGGCGGACTGGGATCTCGAGTGCTTCGGCGACGACGCGGGCCGGCACCTGCTCGTGGTCGCGAACGAGGACGGGTACTCGCGGATCGACGGCATCTCGCTGCCGGGCGATGGGCTGGCGGAGCACTTCGTCTTCTCTCCCGACGGAGACCGTGTCGCCTTCGCGTTCTCGACGCCGACGGAGCCCCATCAGGTGTGGGTGCACGACTTCGGCTCGGGAGCTGCTCGGAAGCTGACCGATCTCGGCGCCGTCGAGGGCGGAATCGAGCCGGAGCTGCACCGCTTCGACGGCTTCGACGGCGAGTCCATCCCCGTCTTCCTCTTCCGGCCCGAGGGCGAGGGGCCGTTCCCGGTGGTCGTGACCGTGCACGGCGGGCCCGAAAGCCAGTGGCGGCCGTGGTACTCGGGGGGCTTCGGCGCGTTCACGCAGTACCTCGTCGCCCGGGGCTACGCAGTGGCGGCGCCGAACGTGCGCGGCTCGACCGGCTACGGGAAGCGCTTCGAGCACCTGGACGACGTCGAGAAGCGGCTCGACTCGGTCGCGGACCTCGCCTCGCTCCATGCCTGGCTCGCGGCGCGGCCGGAGGTCGACGGCTCGCGCGCCGTCGTCTACGGACGCTCGTACGGCGGGTACATGGTGCTGTCCGCGCTCGCGTTCCAGCCGGAGCTGTGGGCGGCCGGGATCGAGTTCGTCGGCATCTCGAACCTCCGCACCTTCCTCGAGAACACGTCGGCCTGGCGGCGCGCGGCGCGCGAGCGCGAGTACGGCCCGCTGGGCGACCCCGAGCTGCTCGAGCGTCTCTCGCCGTGGAGTCGCCTCGAGGCGATCAGGGCGCCGCTCTTCATCGAGCACGGCCGCAACGACCCGCGCGTGCCGGTGAGCGAGTCGGAGGCCATCCATCGCGAGCTCGTGCAGAGAGGCGTTCGCTGCGAGCTCGTGATCTACGAAGACGAAGGGCATCCGGTCGAGAAGCTCGTGAATCGCGTCGACGTGTTCGAGCGGGCGGTCGCCTTCCTCGACGAAGTCGTCGGCTAGCCGACGATACGATTCCCTCGCGCGGCGCCTTGGCCGAGTGGTTAGGCAGCGGCCTGCAAAGCCGTTTACAGCGGTTCGACTCCGCTAGGCGCCTTCTTCGTAGCTCGAGACCCTCCGGATCACCTGAGAGAATCCACACGTGGCGCCGTACACCTGGACTGTCCGCGAGGGATCGCTCGACGGCCCTCTCGTCATGAAGAACTACGTGTACGACGTCCCCGAGAAGGAGCCCGTGGAGGGCCAGGAGCTCTACCTGTCCAATGGGTCCGGCCCGTGGCGCGTCACGCTTCGCGAACACGTGCCGAACGTTCCCCGCTCGCCGTACAACATCCTCGTCGTCGTGCGAGTCGACTAGCCGCCCGACTGGCTACAGGTTCCTGCGGTAGAGCAGGAAGCCGAGCGGAATGACTCCCGCGAGGACGAACCACGGTGCGAGCGCGACCCGCGCATAGCCGACCACGGTTGTTCGGGCAGGCGAGTTGCCGGCTTCGTCGCGGATCTCCTGGACGAGTGCGTCCGGGTCGTTTTCCCCGAAGACCTGGCCGTGGGCGGCCGCTGTGAATCGGCGCAACACGCTGCCGCTCGCGGGATCGGGGCGGTATTTGCCGTTGACCCGGCCGTGCAGGTAGATCCGATCCGTCGGCGTCCAGACGCGCACGAACAGGGGGTGCACGGTCATCGCGCGCGCGAGTTCGAAGTCAACGGAGGAGCGGAACGGAGCGTCTTCGCCGTCGGTGAAGACGACGAGGATCCGATGCGTGACGCCGGG
Source organism: Thermoleophilia bacterium (assembly GCA_025928515.1). Lineage (GTDB taxonomy): Bacteria > Actinomycetota > Thermoleophilia > Gaiellales > Gaiellaceae > Palsa-739. Next base: position 11,625 of record JAICJI010000001.1, on the reverse strand, counting down.
GTTGTAGAAGTTCGCGGTCGGGATCGGGAAGAGCGCCTGGAAGGTCGTTGCGCGCCCGTCGTAGACCTGGCTCGGCGGCGGCCGGTCGATGCCGACCGACTGGTGGAGGGTGCGCAGGATGACCGCGAGGTTCGGGGTCGGCATGAGGTCGGGAAGCACCCGGTCGGTCATCGTCGCGAGGCCGATCGGGATGTCGCCGAGCTGCGGGATTACCTGGTCGGCTTCGTGTTTTGCTCGCTCCAGCCGGGTCGGGCCGTCCTTGCTCTCGCGCGCGGACATCGAGAGGGAGGTGTCGAAGACGAAGAACGCCTGGACGTCGGCCCGCACTCCCAGCGACTGGTGGCGGATGACGACCGGCTGGGCGGCGGCGACTCCGAGGAGCATCGGCAGGAGGGCGAGAGCCGCGACCACGCTCATCAGCTCACGCCGGTGGGTGGGCGCCAGCGAGAAGACGCGGCGCAGCTGCTCGATCCTGCGCTGGGCCAGCCACAGGGCAGCCAGCGGGAACACCGCCGCGAGCGCGAACAGCGCGTCGATCGGCGTGAGGAACGAGATGCCCGTCAGAGGCCTCCGCCGACGACGCCCAGGCCGTTCGCGCCGCCGAAGCCGAAGCCGCCGCGGGCGTCCTGGTCGAGGCGCGACTTGCCCGGCTTTTCGAGGCGCAGAGTGAGCTCGAGGTTGAGCCTCGCCGCGTAGTTCGTCGGCTCCTCGCGGACCGCGAGCCCGAAGTAGCGCTTCGCGCGCTCGACCGTCGCCTTCTGGGTCGGGCTGTCGGCTGCGGACGTCGTCACGGCCATGACGCCGAGGAGGTTGGCGGCGGTCGAGCGTTCCTCTCGAGTCCCCGCCGAATCGGCGAGCGTCTGCAGTCGCGCCTCGGCCACGACGCGCAGTTGCGCGAGGTCGGCCTGGCCCGCGGTGCTCGCGCCGACGGTGCTCAGCCAGAAGAGCTGCATCGCCCGCCGGAACGCGAGCGCATCGTCGAGGCCGAGGACCGAGCGCGCCGGGTCGCCCGGGAGGATCGTGGGAGTGCGCCAGTAGCCCACGTGCGAGCGCTGTACCCGGAAGGCCGCGTCGTCTCGCGTGACTCTGCCCTGCCAGGCGCGGACGTCGGTCGCGAACAGCACGAGCACGGCGGCGAGCCCGAGCAGGACGACTGCCGCGACCGGTGGGAGCGCGCGACGAAGCCGGTTCACGCAGCCGACTCCGGGACGAGGCGAGAGTTGAGTCGCTCGTTCGCGGCCAGCAGCCCGATGAACACGAGGCCGACCGTGAGCAGGGCCCACGGCGAGCCGGCGGAAACCGGCAGCACGCGGTGCTTCCCCTGATGCCTGAACGCATGGACGCTGACGAAGACGCCCGAGCCGAAGAGCTGGCTGAAGAGCGCGACGTTCTGCGGGGACGCGTTGAGCGGCACGATCCGGATCGGGACGTGCGCCTTCTTCAACGTGAGTGCCTCGGCGACGAGCGGCTCCCTGTCGTCCTGCGCGTCGTTGAGGTCGCTCATCAACACCAAGGCCCCGTGCGGCTCGCCTGCGCGCAGGAGCGCCTGCTCGCCGGCAACGAGACCGGTCGAGATCCTGGTGCCCCCGCTGAACTGGCTCCACGGGCTCTGCCCGAACAACGGCTGGCCCTGGGCCACCTTCTCGGGGACGAAGAAGCGGACGAATTGTTCGAGCGCGCTCGGCGGCGTGTTCGGCGGGAGGAGCTCGTAGGCGACGTCCGAGAACATGACGAGCCCCATCGCCTGGTTCGCCGCCACGAGCCCGCGCACGACCGTGGCGACCCGCTCGAAGGTCGGGCCGGCGACGCTTGCCGACATGTCGGAGACAATCACGCCCGTCTTCGCGCCGACGGGCAGCACTGCCGCCCGTCCGCTGCCGGCGGAGCGCGCCAGCAGCACCGCGCCGGCGAGCGTCGCCGCCAGGGCGAGCGCCAGGCCGACGCGGACGAAGGTCGTGCGCCAGGCCGGCTGCGCCAGCTGGGGCAGGTCACCGAGCCGGGTCGGGCTGCGGCGATCGAGTGTCATCCCTCTCACAGCTTCGGCTCCCCGTTGCGGCGGTGGATCCCGGCCCGCTCGGAGATCTCCTGGACGTCCTCCTCGTCCGGGATCTCCCGCGACCAGGCGAGAGCGCGTGCCGTCTCGGAGAGGTCATGCACGTCGAAGGGCAACTCGTCCGCGACCCGCTCGAGCGCTTTCCGTTGCAGGGTCTCGTCGTCGTGCTCGCGCGCCCAGAAGAAGAGGCCGAGTGCCCGTTCTAGCGACGAGCCACGCAGCATCAGGTCGTCCTCGGCCTTGACCGGGCGGAACTGCCAGGCCCAACGAGCCCCGATACCCAGGCCGGCGGCTCCGAGCACGGCCGCGAGGGCGACGGCGAGCCAGAACGCGAGCGCCGGAGACCTCCCATACCGCGCCGCGGCCACCGGGGTGAGCGGAGCCTGCCACTCGATCGCGTGGTTGACGATCCCCTTTACGACGTCGGGGCTCAGCTCGGAGACGACCTCCAGCCGCTGGAAGCGGGCGTTGAGGGCGTAGCGGACCTGGCCGGTGGGCGACAGGTATTCGACGTTCGCGGGGCCGAAGTGGAAGATGTGGGTGGTCTGGCTGCGTGGCCTCACCGGGACGCAGTCGGCCGTCAGGCACCGGAGCGTCCACGTCCACGTGACCTGAAGGAAGCGGCCGCTCTCGGTGCGGGTCTCCGTCGGAGGTCCGACCGGGTGGTACGGGTCGAAGTGGCCCGTGACCCGCAGGTTCGCCGGAGCGACCCACTTCCGGTCGGCGACGACCGCGACCTTGGCTGTGACGGCGGTCCCGAACACATGGACCGGCGGATTCAGCGAGGCGAAGACCTTGAGCGGAAGGTTGCGGCCGATCACCGAGCCTCCCTTGACGGGCGGAATCTTCGCGTTCGCCGGGGCGGCGGCTGCGAGGGCCGCCAGCACGGCGGCGAGGACGGTGGCGCGCTTCACGCGACCGCTCCTCTCGCCATCAACCGGAGGTCGGCCCAGCGGAGAAACGCGGACAGGATCGGGCCCGGCTCGTGCGAATCGATCTGAACCGGTTCGGTGCCGAGAGAGCGAAAGATGCGCACGAGCTCTGCGGCGCGCGCCTCGTGCTCGTCATGGAGCCGCCTCGCCTCGGCTTGCGTGAGGTAGACGGGCACGACGCCGGCGGAGGTCGGCTCGGCGTACGGGACGGTCATGCCGCCGACGTCGGGGAACGATCGCTCCCAGACGGGGTCCTGGATCAGGACCGGCACGATCTCCCACTGGTACTCGAGCGCCCGGAGCCACGTGCTCTCGTCCGGCGGGACGAAGAAGTCCGAGAGGACGAAGACGAAGGTCTGGGTGGGCAGCTCGCGCCGGTGCTGGACCAGATGCTCGAGGCCGCGCGAGACAGTGTCGGCCGGGGCACCGAACGGCCGACCGTCGAGAGGTTCGCGTGGGCGCTGCCGCTCGCTGCGCGGCGGCAGCCAGTGAGTCTCGCCTTCCGCATCGTCGAAGTAGCCCGACAGGCTTCGTACCGCGCGTGCGCTCTCGGCGATCAGCTCCAGGCTGCTGAGGAGCGCTTCGGGCTTGTCGAGCCGGCGCAGCGGGGACGAGCGAATCCCCATCGAGGGCTGCCGGTCGGCGACCATCACGACGTGCGGGGCCTCGTCGGCGAAGAGCTCGCGGACGATGAACTCGTCGTTGTCGCGCGCGGCGGAAAGGCGCGCCGACGCCGCCCAGTCGATCCAGGCCAGGTTGTCTCCCGGGACGTACCGGCGCGAGCCCGCGACGTCGGAGCCGCTGCCCCGCCGCACGCTGCGCACGCCGCCGAAGGCGAGACCGATCACGCGCCGGCGGGGGATCAGCGGGAAGACCCCGACCGCCATGGCTAGAAGACCACCCGCTCGGCGGGCATGGCGCTACACCGCCGTGGTGGGGACGTCGAGGTCGATGTCGAAGCCCGGCTTCGGTGCCCGCCCGACGCAACGTTCCTGGATGTCGCGGGCAGCCGCTTCCCACCCGCGGTCGCGGATCTCCGCCAGGAAGCTCGGCTTGAAGAGCAGCCGGTGCAAGAGCACAGGGATGAACAACCGCTCGACGTCTTCCGGGGTCACGTAGCGGCGGCCGTGCAGCATCGCCCAAGAGCGCGCTGCGCGGTTAAGGGCGAGCGAGCCGCGGACGGAGCTGCCGATCGCGACCACGTCGAGCTCGCGAGTGGCCCGCACGAGGTCGACGATCCAGCGGGCGACGGCCTCGTGAACGAAGACGTCCTGTACCGCTTCGCTCATCGCCGCGACGTCACCGACATCGACGGCCGGCTGCAGCCGGGAGAGCGGATGGCTGCCGACCTGCTCTTCGACGATCCGGTTCTCATCCTCCACGTCCGGGTACCCGAGCGTCGTGCGGACGAAGAAGCGGTCGAGCTGTGCCTCGGGCAGCGGGAACGTCCCCTCGTACTCGATCGGGTTCTGGGTCGCCATGACGAGGAACGGCTCGGGGAGCCGGCGTGTGGTCCCGTCCACCGTCACCTGCTGCTCGGCCATCGCCTCGAGCAGCGCCGACTGCGTCTTCGGCATCGCGCGGTTGATCTCGTCCACGAGCACGACGTTGGCGAACACAGGCCCGGGCCGGAACTCGAAGTCGCGCTCGCGCTGGTTGAAGATCGAGAGGCCGGTCACGTCGGTCGGCTGCAGGTCGGGGGTGCACTGGATCCGGGAAGAAGCCGAGCCCTCGATCGACTGCGCGATCGCGCGGGCGAGCACCGTCTTCGCCGTGCCCGGGACGTCCTCGAGGAGGACGTGGCCGCCGCAGACGAGGGCCGCGACCACCAGCGTGATCTGGTCACGCTTGCCGTGCACGACTGTCTCGATGTTGTCGAGCAGCCGGCATGCCACGGCGTGCGCCTCGACGTGCGTCTCGATTGCCAACCGGCCTCCTTCTCCAGAGAGCGTAGCCTCAGGGGCTGAGACGACGAAAGCCCGCGGAGGTTGGCGCTGAAGCGGTCAGGAAGGGCACGTCCCCGGCGCGTACTCGCCCCACCGCAGCCGGGCGTCAGTGGCTAGACAACGTGCCCTGCGCCGTTGCGCGAACGACTTCCTGACCCTTTCCATGGAGATAGGACACCCGCCGGGGCGCGTCGTCCCCAGGACGGCTGGGATGCCTTAGTACGTCTGGGTCGGCCGGGAGATCCGTCCCTCGAACGAGCCACAACGGTCGGTGGCCGAGAAACTGGCCGACCCGCCAGGGCGCGGTTCCAGCCGGTCGTTCACGATGATGAACAGAGACGGGCACCGAGTTCGTGCACACCGCTCCTCGAGCGCAACACGACCGGCCCAAACCTAGACACTGCGGCGCCAGGCGGGCTCAATCGCGAGTCCGCCTCCGCACTTTCAGTGGGCGGCTGCCCCTGCTCCACGGACGAGCCCGGCGTCGCGCACTAGCCGTTGCGCGAGCAGGACGGGGATCGCTGTGACGAGAATCATCGCGAAGGCGATCACGTTCACGACCGGGAGCTGCTGGCCGAGGCGGATGTAGCCGAAGATGAGGAGCGGGAGGGTGTTCTGCGCACCTGCCGTGAAGTACGTGACGACGACCTCGTCGAACGAGAGCGCGAAGGCGAGCAGGCCGCCGGCGACGAGAGCGGTCGAGAGGACGGGCCAGATCACGAAGCGGAACGTCTGCCAGCCGTCGGCGCCGAGGTCCTGCGACGCCTCGATCAGCGAAGGCGAGGAGCGGCGAAGGCGGGCGAGGACATTGTTGTAGACGACGATGACGCAGAAGGTCGCGTGCCCCACGATGATCGTGCACGTCGAGAGCAGGATGTGGCCCGCGAGGAATGCGGAGTTGAGGGCGATGCCCGTCACGATCCCGGGTAGTGCGATCGGCAATATGAGCAGGAACGAGATGGCCTCACGCCCGAAGAAGCGGAAGCGGGCGACGCCGAACGCGGCCATCGACCCGAGCACGAGCGCGATCCCGGTCGCGGTCAGGCCGACCCGGACGGAGAGCCAGAGGGCCGAGCGCACCTCCGAGTTCCAGGCGGCATGGAACCAGTGGGTCGTGAAGCTCGAGATCGGCCAGCTCTCGACGTTCGACTTGTTGAACGCGTAGAGCAGGATCAGCGCGAGGGGGATCCAGAGGAAGAGCACCACGAGCACGGTCCACGCCGTGAGGGCCACGCGGGTGGCACGGCGCTCCATCAGAGGGCCTCGAAGGCGCCGAGCCTGCGGGCGATCAGGAGGTACACCGCCATGACCACGAGCGGAACCGCGGCGAACGCGGCCGCGAACGGTGTCTGCTGCGAGCCGATCGAGTCGTAGACGACGTTCCCGATGAACTGTGACGAGGCACCGCCCGCGAGCAGCGGGGTGATGTAGTCGCCAAGCGTGAGCGAGAACGTGAAGATCGAGCCGGCGATCACGCCCGGCAGCGCGAGCGGAAGCAGGATGCGCCGGAACGTCGTCCAGCCGCCGGCGCCGAGGTCGCGCGACGCCTCGAGGAACGAGTCCGGGACTCGCTCCAGCGCGCCGTAGACGGGCAGGATCATGAAGGGGAGCCACACGTACGTGAAGATCAGCCAGACGGCCCAGTTCGTGTAGCCGATGTTCGCGGCCGGCAGCCCGACTTTGCGCAGGCTCCAGTTGAGGACGCCGTCGTGGTCGAGGATCAGCCGCCAGATGTAGACGCGGATCAGATAGCTCGACCAGAGCGGGAGCAGGACGGCGACGAAGATGAAGGCGCGGGAACGGCCGCCGGCGATGCGAGCCATGAAGTACCCGACCGGGAAGGCGAGGACTGCGTCCGCGGCCGTGACCGCGGCGGCGATCCCGACCGTCCGCAGCGCGATCGAGTGGTACGCGCTCTGCTCCCAGAGGAGCTTGTAGTTGTCGACGTTCCAGATGTGCTGGACCACGGACGTGAACGGGTCCACCGTCCAGAACGAGGAGAGGAACAGGGCGACGAGCGACGCGAGGTACACCGCTGCGAAGGCGAGCAGCGGCGGCCCAAGCAGCAGCAGAGCCTTCGCCCACCGGTGGCGCCAGAAGAGCCCCGTGAACCGAAGCCGGGCCGCCCTCGTGGGACGGCCCGGCTTCGTCAGATCAGCAGCGCGGACGGACAGAACTCAGCCCTTCATCTGCGTCCACGCCTGTTGCCACTGGCTGTAGTTCATGCAGTCGTTCTTGCCGTTGTCGCACTTCGAGATCGGCGTCTTCCAGAACTTGATCGAGTTGAAGTACTTCTTCGACGCACCGCAGTGGTACTGCTGTGCGGAGCCCGCCGAGAGCTTGTTCATGATCGAGCAGGCCTTCGTGTTGGCCGGCGTCTCGCCGAAGTAGATCGCCTGCTCGGCCTGCACCTTCGGCGTCGAGACCCACTGCATCCACTTGTACATGCAGTTCGGATGCTGGACGTGCGCCGACATCATCCAGGTGTCGGCCCAGCCGGTCGCGCCCTCCTTCGGGATCTCGTCCTTGACGCGAACCTTGTCGGCCTTCAGCGTGTTCGTCTGATACGGCCACGAGGCGCCGATCACGGCGTCGCCGCTCTTGAACAGGCCGATCTCGTCGGACGCGAGCGCCCAGTACTTCTTGATCAGCGGCTTCTGCCTCTTCAGCAGGCTGATCGCCGCGTTGAACTGCGTCTGCGTCAGCTCGTACGGGTCGCTGATCTTCAGCGACGGCTTCGCCTTCGACAGGTAGAGCGCGGCGTCGGCGATCTGGATCGGGTTGTCCGGGACCGTGATCTTGCCCTTGTACTTCTTGCTGTAGATCGAGGACCAGCTCGTCGGCGCCGGCTTCACCTTCTTCGTGTTCCAGAGCAGCGTGTTCGGCCCCCACTGGAGCGAGATCCCGTAGTGGACGCCCTTGATCGTGTTGTGCGGCGGCGACTTCAGGGCCGGGATGAAGTTCTTGAAGTCCGGGATGAGCTTGGGGTTCACCGCCTGCACGTCTTTGCCGTAGATCAGGCGCAGGCTTGCGTCACCGGAGGCCGAAACGCCGTCGTACTGGGTTCCGCCGCCCTGCCGCATGAGCGTCACCATGTCGTCCGACGACCCCGCGTAGTGCGCATGCACCTTGCAGCCCGTCTTCTTCTGGAACGGCTTCACCCACTGGCCCTGGGTGTAGCCCTCCCAGGCGATCAGGTTGAGCTTCCCCTCGCCTTTGCCGACCGACGTCGGCAGTCCCTTGCTCGCGCTGACCCCTGAGGCCGGCACGCATAACGCCGCGGTGAACGCGGCTAGCAGAACGTACCCTCTGATGTTCCTTTTCACGTGCCCTCCTCCTTGTCGACCCCGATCTCGTACGTGTGCTCCGGCCGCCACGAGAGGCGGACCTTTTTCCCTCGTTCCGCGAGAGCGTCCTGCGAAGACGTCTCGAGGTTCTGGCGGACGACGACGAGCTGGCCGCCGTCGTCGAGGTCGACGACGTACCGCGTGACCATCCCGACGTAGACCACTTCCCGCACCGTTCCGGGCTCGCCCGGGCCGGCACCGTCGTCGCTCATCCGAATCTTCTCCGGCCGGATCGTGAAGCGCCGGCTACCACGCTCGAGCACGTTCGAGACGCCGACGAAGCCCGCGACGAACTCCGTCTGCGGATGCTCGTAGACATCTGCCGGTGCGCCGACCTGCTCGATCCTCCCCTCGTTGAAGACGGCCAGCCGGTCGCTCATCGTCAGCGCCTCCTCCTGGTCGTGCGTGACGTACACGAACGTGATCCCGAGGTCGCGCTGCAGCGCCTTGAGGAAGATCTGCATCTCCTGGCGCAGCTTCAGGTCGAGCGCGCCGAGCGGCTCGTCGAGGAGCAGGACCGGCGGGCCGTTCACGATCGCCCGGGCCAGTGCGACGCGCTGTCGCTGGCCGCCGGAGAGCTGGACCGGCTTCCTCTTGCCGAGCCCCGGCAGCCGCACCTTCTCGAGCATCGCCTCGGCGCGCGAGCGACGGTCCTTGCGGGACATGCCTTTCACGCGCAGCCCGTACTCGACGTTCTCCGCGACGGTCATGTGCGGGAAGAGCGCGTAGTCCTGGAAGACGGTGTTGACGGCCCTCTGCGAGGGCGCGACTCGAGTCACGTCTACTCCCTGCAGCTCGACGCTCCCGGCGTCGGGCCGCTCGAAGCCGGCGATCACCCGCAGCGTCGTCGTCTTCCCCGAGCCCGAGGGGCCGAGCATCGTGAAGAACTCGCCGGCCGGGATGTCGAGGTCGACGCCGTCGACTGCGACCACGTCACCGAACGCGCGGCGGATGCCGCTCAGGCGGACGGCCGGAGCGCCCGCTACCGGATCGGCGTCAGCCGCGGTCGGCGCCAGCGTCGCCAAGCGACTCCTCCAGCAGGGTGAGCCCGCGCTCGAGCTCCTCGTCCGCTGTGGTCAGCGGCGGGAGGAGCCGGATGACGTTTCCGTCGAGGCCGCAGGCCAGCAGCAGCAAGCCCTTCGCGAATGCGGCGGCCGTGGTCGCCTTCGCGGCGTCGGGCGTCGGCTCGCGGAGCTCGAGCGCGAGCATCGGGCCGAGGCCTCGCACCTCGCCGACGAGCGGCTGATGCGCGGCGATCTCCTCGAGCCGGGCGCGGAGGTGCGAGCCGATCTGCGCCGCGCGCTCGGCGAAGCCGGGCTCGGCCAGCGCGTCGAGCACGGCGAGCGCCGCGGCGCAGGCGACCGGGTTCCCGCCGAAGGTGCCGCCGAGCCCGCCGACGTGGACGGCGTCCATCAGCTCGGCGCGGCCGGTCACGCCGGCGAGCGGGAGCCCGCCGCCGAGCGTCTTGCCCGACACCAGAAGGTCAGGCTCGACCCCGAGCTGCTCGATCGCCCACATCGTGCCGGCGCGCCCGCAGCCGGCCTGAACCTCGTCGTCGACGTAGACGATCCCATGCTCGTCGCAGATCCGGCGCAGCGCTTGTACGAACTCCGGCGGCATCGGGATGAAACCTCCCTCGCCCTGCACGGGCTCGAGCACGAAGCACGCGACCGACTCCGGCGCGACGTCCTGCTTGAACAGCAGCTCGAGACTCGCGAGCGCGTCCTCCGTCGAGACGCCGCGGAACGGATAGGGCGCAGCCGCGCGGTAGACGTCCGTCGCCAGCGGCCCGAAGCCGTCCTTGTAGACGAGCTTCGCCGTCATCGCCATCGTCAGGCTCGTGCGCCCGTGGAAGGCGCGGTCGAAGACGACGACGCCTGCGCGGCCCGTCGCGGCGCGCGCGATCTTGACCGCGTTCTCGATCGCCTCGGCGCCAGAGTTGACGAGGATCGACTTGGTCTCTGCGTCACCGGGCCACAGCTCGTCCAGCCGCCGGCAGACCTCGATGTACGGCTCGTACGTCCCGACCATGAAGCACTGGTGGAGGTAGCGATCGACCTGCTCGTGGATCGCCGCCACGACCGTCGAGTGGCCGTGGCCGAGGTTCTGGCAGGCGATGCCGCCGGCGAAGTCGAGGAACTCGCGGCCGTCGACGTCCCAGACGCGGGCTCCTTCGGCGCGCGCGACGACGAGCGCGGGCGTGGCGACGCCGCGGGGGACGTATCTCTCGCGCGCGGCGAGGATCCGTTCGGCGGCGCTGGCGCGTTGCTCGACGGACATCAGCGCCCGGGATTATCGCTGCGCGATTGACCTGGTTCAAGCCGCAGCTGCCTCGCATTGCGAGGCAGTCGGCCGGTCGTGCTTACGAAATGCGAGCTCTCAGTCCCAGACGGACTCGAACGTGCCGAAACGAAGCTCGCTGTCGTAGTGGAAGCCGGTGGCGTCGACGCGCTGCATGTACTCCTCGCGGTGCTCGGCGACGAATGCGTTGTAGGCGTCGGCCGATTCCCATCGGTCGACGACGAGGAAGCGGTTCGGCGCCTCGACGTCGCGGAGGAGCTCGGTGCCGATGAAGCCACGGCCCCGCCGGAAGAACTCCGCCCATTCGCCGCTCGGCCCGTAGACGCGCTCGAACTCCGCGGCGTCGCGCACCTCGTAGCTGAAGACGAGTGCAATCACGCAGGTGAGGATAAGGTCCCGCGCGTGAGTGCCGAGGCCGTTCCAGCCGAGCCCGAGTCCCGGGCCGAGTACGCAGGCGTCCTACGCTTCTACCACCTCGCGAAGCACCAGGAGTGGCAGGTGGACGATGTCCCGTGGGACGGGATGCCTTTCGTGCCCGAGGGGAAGGGCAGCGCCGAGCGGCAGGCGCGGCGGCGCGACATCTGGCGCTCGGTGATCATGCAGCAGCTCCAGGCCGACGTCTTCGCGTGCGAGATGGCGTCCCAGCTGCTCGCCGCGGCGCCCGATCCCGAGGCGCGCCTCTACTACGCGACGATGGTGCAGGACGAGTCGCGGCACACCGAGGCGTGGCTGCGGCTGATCGGCCAGGTCGGTGGGGAGGGGGAGCGCGACCCGTACCTCGACGAGCTGGCGCACATGTTCCTGGAGGCGGATCTGCTCGAGGAGAAGGTCTTTCTCATGCAGGTCTTCTTCGAGCGCCTGATCATCCCGCGCTTCCGGCTGATCGCGCGCTCGTCACGGGGGACGGTGCTCGAGGATCTCTGCAACCGGCTCGCCGTCGACGACGGCATCCATCACGGCGCGGGGATGGCCTACGAGCGGGTGCTGCTGCAGTCGGCCGACAAGAAGGTGCGCACGCGGCTCGTCGACGCGGCGAACACGATGCT
>JAICJI010000041.1 GCA_025928515.1 Thermoleophilia bacterium | reverse complement strand
GAGCGGTGTCCCACGACCTGCGCTCGCCGCTCACCGCGATCCTCGCCTCGGCCGACGCGCTCGCGAGCCCCGGGCTCAGGCTCGAGGCGGAGGACCGGCTCGGGCTCGCCGAGACGATCCGCGGCGAGGCGACGCGCCTCGATCGCGTCGTCGAGCAGTTGCTCGACCTCTCGCGGCTCGAGGCCGGAGCGGCGGAGCCTCATCGCGAGCTGTGGCACGTGGACGAGCTCGTCGGCCAGGCGCTGGCCGGATTGGGAGCCGAAGCCGGACGCGTCCGGCTCGACATCGGCTCGGAGACGCCGCCGGTGGAGGTCGACGCCGCCCAGGTCGAGCGGGTGCTCGCGAACCTGCTCGAGAACGCGTTGCGCTACTCGCCGCCCGGCTCGCAGGTGCTGCTCCGGAGCGAGCCCGGCGCCACCGAGCTCCGCATCCACGTGATCGACTCGGGTGCCGGCCTGCCCGACGAGCAGCGGGACGCGCTCTTCCAGCCGTTCCGCCGCGGGGCGGCAGGGCACGGCTCCGGGCTCGGCCTCGCGATCGCCCGCGGCTTCGCAGAGGCGAACGGCGGCAAGCTCTGGGCGCAAGACGATCCGGGCGGCGGGCACCTCGTGCTCACGTTGCCGCTTGCCGAGCGGCGGGTCGTGGTTCGCGCATGAGCGCCCGCGTCCTCGTGGTCGACGACGAGGCCCAGATCCTGCGGGCGCTGCGGACGAGCCTGCGCGGCGCGGGGTACGACGTCGAGACGGCCGAGACGGCGGAGGGCGCGCTTGCCGCGCTCGCCGCGAATCCGCCCGACGCGGTGGTGTTGGATCTCGTGCTGCCCGACGGGAGCGGCACGGCCGTCTGCCGAGAGCTGCGCAGGTGGAGCAGCGCGCCGGTGATCGTCCTCTCGGTCGTGGGCGACGAGGCCGAGAAGGTCGCGGCGCTCGACGCCGGCGCCGACGACTACGTCACGAAGCCGTTCGGCGTCGACGAGCTGCTCGCGCGGCTCCGCGCCGCCCTCCGTCGTGCCGACGCCCCGGCCGAGCCCGTCGTCGAGGTGGGCGAGCTGCGGATCGACCTCGAGAAGCGCGCGGTCTCCGTCGGCGGAGAGCCGGTCCAGCTGACGCCGCACGAGTTCGCGCTCCTCCGCGTCCTCGCCCGGAATCCCGGCAAGCTCCTGACGCACACGATGCTGTTACGCGAGGTGTGGGGGAGGGGGTACGGCGACGAGTCGCACTACCTCCACGTCTACGTCTCGCAGTTGCGGCGCAAGCTCGAGCCCGATCCGGCCCGGCCGCGCTTCATCCTGACGGAGCCAGGCGCCGGGTACAGACTGGCTGAGCTGGAAGCGGCGCCGGCAAAGCCGGCGACGCCCAGCGGAGGTTCCCGCGCGCCTTCCGCGCGCGGTGGGCCGTCTTGAGAACTTCCTGAGGCCCGTCCGAAGAATCCTGACGGTCGCCTGAGCCGGGTGGACCTAGCGTTGGAACGTGAGCGCGGTCCCGCGTACCGAAGAACGGTCCCTCGAGCCGAAGCGCCTGCGCCGAGTGCTCGTCGGCCGGCCGATGCAGACCGGCCAGATCCACGAGACGCTGCTGCCGAAGTGGCTCGCGTTGCCGATCTTCGCGTCCGACCCGCTCTCCTCGGTCGCGTACGCGACGGAGTCGGCGCTCGTCGTGCTCCTGGCCGTCTCGGCGACCTCGGCGCATCTCGTCTTCCCGATCTCGATCGGGATTGCCTTGCTGCTCGGGATCGTCGTCCTTTCGTACCGGCAGACGGTGCGCGTCTACGAGACGAGCGGCGGTGCGTACGTCGTCGCGCGGGAGAACCTCGGCACCGCGCCGAGCCTCGTCGCCGCAGCCGCGCTGCTGACCGACTACGTACTGACGGTCGCCGTCTCGATCTCGGCCGGGATCTACGCCATCACCTCGTTCGAGCCCTCCCTCAGCTCGCACAAGGTCGGGCTGTCGCTTGCGTGCCTCCTTGTGATCGTGCTCGCGAACCTGCGCGGCGTGCGGGAGTCGGGCCTGCTCTTCGCGCTTCCGACCTACGCCTTCGTGACTTCGATCTTCGTCCTCGTCGGAGTCGGCCTCGTCCAGACCGTGAACGGACACGTCCACCGGGCGGTCGTGCCGCACGAGCTGCCCGCCGGCGCCGGCGCGGTCGGGATCTTCGTGCTCCTGCGCGCGTTCTCGTCGGGCTCGACTGCATTGACGGGAGTCGAGGCGATCGCGAACGGCGTCAACGCGTTCCGACACCCTCAGGGCAAGAACGCGGCGAAGACGCTGGCCGTGCTCGGAGCGATGGCGATTGCGATGTTCCTCGGCGTCTCGTATCTCGCCGTGCGCGTCCATGCGAGGCCGAGCTCGACCGACTCCGTCGTCTCGCAGATCGCGCGCACCGTGTTCCCGTCCGGTTCGTTCGGCGCCTTCATGTACTACGCCGTGCAGGGGACGACGCTGCTCATCCTCGTGCTCGCAGCGAACACGTCGTTCCAGGGCTTTCCGCGTCTCTCGGCGCTGCTCGCGCGCGACCGCTTCGCGCCGCGCCAGTTTTCGAACCTCGGCGACCGGCTCGTCTTCTCGAACGGGATGCTCGTGCTCGCGGCGGCCGCGGCCGCCCTGCTCGCGATCTACAAGGCGAACACCAACAGCCTGATCCACCTCTACGTGATCGGGGTCTTCACCGCCTTCACGCTCTCCCAGGCGGGGATGGTGCGGTACTGGCTCCGCACGAGGAGCTCCGGCTGGCGGGGACGCGCCCTCGTCAACAGCGTCGGCGCGACCGCCACCGGCGTCGTCACGGCGATCGTCGTCTGGACGAAGTTCGCCGAGGGGGCGTGGCTCGTCACCGTCGCGATCCCGGTGCTCGTGTTCGCGATGCTCGGCGTGCGGCGCCACTACGCGCGGGTGGCGCGGCGGCTGAGCGCAGGCGCGGCGGCGGTCGCCTCGGTTCCCAGCGTGCGGAACCGCACGCTGCTCGTCGTCGAGGAGCTCGACGCGGCAGTCGAGCGCGCACTCGCCTTCACCCGCCAGATCGCACCGGACGGATTCCGGGCGCTCCACGTCCCGCTCCACGGCAGCGACCCCGGGATCGGCCCGCGCTGGTTCCACCTCGCCGGCGGCGAGCCCCGGCTCGAGACCCTAGACCCGGACGGCGGCGCAGTCGACGCCGTGGTCGAGCAGGTCTGGCGGCTCCCGCGCGGGGAGTCCGACTTCGTCACCGTCGTCATCCCGGAGCAGTTCCGGCGGCGGTCGCTCGCCGAAGAGGCACGGCATCCGTTCGAGCTCGCGCTCAAGTTCCGCCTGCTGACCGAGCCCGGTGTCGTCGTGGCGGACCTGCCGACCGTGGACGAGACCCCGGACGGTCGTCCGCTCGCCGTCCGCGTCTTCGTCTCGAGCGCGAACGCCGCCTCGATGCGGGCCCTTAACTGGGCCGCAGCCGTCGGCTTGCCGGACACCCGCGCGGTCAACTTCGCCTTCGACGAGCAGGAGGCGGCCGTGATCCGGCGCAAGTGGCGAGCCGAGGACGCGCGCGTGCCGCTCGAAGTGCTCGCGGCGCCGTACCGAGACATCGGCGATCCGCTCCTCGCGTACCTGCGCGAGCTCACCGGGGAGGGCTACGACGTGCTCGTCGTGCTCCCGGAGCTGATCCTGCGTGGCTGGGCACGGCTCCTCCACAACCAGCGCGCGCTCTACGTGAAGCGGCTCCTGCTCGTCGAGCCGAACGTCGTCCTCGCCTCCGTGCCCTACCAGCTGCTGCGATGAAGCTGCCCGACGTCAGGATGTTCCACCGCCGCGCCCGGCGCTTCGCGCGCTGGACGGGGTCGATCGCGTACCGCAGCATCGTCGTGCCGTTGCTCGAGCGGGAGGAGACCGAGCACGCGCTCGACCTCGCGTGCCGTCTCGCAGCGGACCGAGGCGCTCGGGTCGTTCTCGTCGCGCCGCTCCTGATCGAGCGCGAGTTGCCACTGAACGCCCGCATGGATGGCGCGCTCACCGGCCTCAGGGAGCGCCTCGAGTCCGCGACGGCCGTGGCGAGCTCCTACGGCGTGGGCGTGAGGCGCGAGGTCGTCCGCACACGGCCGGGCAGCCTCGGTGTAGAGGTTGCGCGCGTCGCCGCAGAGCGTCGTGCCGAGCTCGTCGTCGTCGGCGCCCCCGTCGAGTCGCGGCGCGGCTTCCGCCGTGCCTTCCCGCATGAGGTTCTTCTGCTCGTCCGCGACGCACCGTGCCGCGTGATGATCGCGACCGGGCCGGTTGCCGGGATGCGGCAGAGCGCGACCGCGCCGGGCACTACAGTCACCCCGTGGCACGACGGCGTCGCCAGGCGCACGAGCTCGAGCGCGTTCTCGGGGCGAACGCCCTCTTCGCCACCGCGTACGGCAACGTCGGCTCCTCGATCTATTACGCCCTCGGCGTAACCGCCTTCTTCGCGCTCGGGCTGACGCCCGTCGTCTTCGTCGTCGCCGGCCTCTTCTTCGCAGCCACCGCCGCGACGTATGCGGAGGGAACGGTGAGCTTCCCAGAAGCCGGCGGCTCCTCGAGCTTCGCGCGCCACGCCTTCAACGAGCTCGTCTCGTTCGGGGCGGCCTGGGCGCAGATGCTCAACTACATCATCACGATCGCCATCTCGGCGTTCTTCGTGCCGCACTACCTTTCGATCTTCTGGGAGCCGCTCAGAACGAACCCGTGGGACATCATCGTCGGCGCCGGCGTCATCGTGGTGCTCGTCACGCTCAACATCGTCGGGATCCAGGAGTCGGCGCGAATCAACGTCGGGCTCGCCGGGATCGACTTCGCCACGCAGGTGCTGCTCGTCCTGCTCGGCTTCGTGCTCGTCTTCAGCCCGCACATCCTCGTCAAGAACGTGCACTTCGGCACTGCGCCGACCTGGGGTCACTTTCTGCTCGCGATCCCGATCGCGATGATCGCCTATACCGGGATCGAGACCGTCTCGAACCTCTCGGAGGAGGCGCGCGACCCGGTGCGGAGCATCCCGCGCTCGATCCTCATGGTGGCGATCGCGGTCTTCGCCATCTACTTCACGCTGCCGATGATCGCCCTCTCGGCGATGCCGGTGAAGCACGGCGTCACGGTTCTCGGCACGAGATTCTCCGCGGACCCGGTGCTCGGCGTCGTCGAGCACCTCGGCATCGGCGGCGCGCTCCTCTCCGTGCTCAAGATCTATGTCGGCCTGCTCGCTGCGACGATCCTCTTCATCGCGACGAACGCCGGGGTGATCGGTGCCTCGCGGATCACGTACGCGATGGCCGGTTACCGCCAGCTCCCCGGGCTCTTCCGGCGGCTGCACCCGAAGTTCAAGACGCCGTGGATCTCGCTGGTCGTCTTCGCAGGCTTCGTCTCGATCCTCGTGCTGCTGCCGGGGAAGACGAACTTCCTCGGCACGATGTACTCGTTCGGCGCGATGCTCTCGTTCACGATCGCGCACGCCTCGGTTATCCAGCTGCGGCGGCTGCGGGCGGGCGAGGACAAGGACGTCCCGTGGCGCGCACGGCCGAACCTCCGCTGGCGCGGCGTCGACTGGCCGCTCTTCGCGGTCGTCGGCGTTCTCGGGACGGGTCTTTCGTGGCTCGACGTCGTGATCCAGTACCCGAGCACCCGCTATGCCGGGCTCGGGTGGTTGGCACTCGGGTTCGTCGTGTACGTCGTGTACCGGCGGCGGATCCTGCACGTTCCGCTGGCCGAGACCGTGCGCGCGCCGGTCGAGTACGGACTCGCCGCCGCGCTCGAGTTCCGCAGCATCCTCGTCCCGATCGCGCCCGGCTACGCCTCAGACGAGGCGATGGACTTCGCGTGCCGGCTTGCCGCGGAGCGGCGCGCGTCGATCGTCGCGTTCACTGCGATCCAGGTGCCCCTCGACATGCCCCTCGACGCCGAGCTGCCGGACGACGTCCATGAGGCGAACGAGCAGCTCGACGAGGCGCGCGCGATCGGCGAGTCGTACGGCGTGCGCGTCGTCGGCCGCATCGCGCGCACCCGGAACATCGGCCGGGCGATCGTGGACGAGGCGGTCCGGCGCGAGTCCGAGATCATCGTGATGGCAGGTCCGCGGCGCGTGCAGCTGCAACGCGGCCGGCGGCAGATCTTCGGCGACGCCGTGGACTTCGTCCTCCGCCACGCGCCGTGCCGGGTCATGGTCGCGACCCCGAGGGAGCGCGCGGCGTGACGGGCGTCTACCAGCGCTTCGTCTTCGTGTTCGGAGTCGTCGCGATCCTGCTCGGGATCGCCCTTCTCGTCGAGACGGCCGCCGCAGGCGGCGGCTCGGTCGGGTATCTCCTCGGCCTGCTGTTCGTGGGGCTCGGCATCGGCCGCCTATATCTCCTCCGCCGGAGATAGGCTCGCGGCTCAATGGCACGTAAGCTGCCGCACCTGCAAAAGGTGCTCGACGCGCCGGTGCTTGCGTCGGTTGCGTACGGCGAGGTCGCGTCCTCTCTCTACATCGCGCTCGGCATAGTCGCGCTTCACGCGCTCGGGCTCACGCCCGCGGTGCTCGGTGTCGTCGGCTTGCTCTTCCTCGTCGTGACGCTCTCCTACGCGGAGGGGACGACGACGATCGGCGAATCGGGCGGGGCGGCGACCTTCGTGCGGGTCGCGTTCAACGATCTCGCCGGGTTCATGACCGGGTGGGCGCTCTTCCTCGACTACCTGATCGTGATCGCGCTGTCGGCGCTCTTCATGCCGCACTACCTCGGGCTCGCGATCGGCGTGCACTCGATCGCGCGGCACCCCGGCGACGTGGTCGTCGGCTGCGTCGTGATCGCGTTGATCGGGCTCGTGCGCCTGCTTCGCCCGACGCGCCTCTACTCGTTCAGCCTCGTCGTGCCGGTCCTCGATCTGGTGACGCAACTGCTGCTCGTGATCCTCGGCTTCGCCTTCCTCTTCTCGCCGAGCGCGCTCGGCCGCGGCCTCTCGCTCGGCACGCAGCCGTCGTGGCACCAGCTCGCGTTCGCGCTGCCGCTTGCGCTGCTCGCCTACACCGGGCTCGAAACGGTCGCGAATCTCGCGGAGGAGACGCGCCAACCCGGTCGCGACCTGCCGCGGAGCTTCTTCACCGGAATCGGCGCGGTCGTCATCGTCACGGTGCTGATCGCGCTGGTCGCGCTCTCGGCGTTTCCCTCACCGCACGGCGCGACGAAGCTCGGGACGGCGTGGCAGCGCGCTCCGCTGATGGGAGTCGTGTACGCGCTCGGGCCGCATGTCGCCGCCTGGGTCGAGCACGCGCTGCGGGTCTACGTCGGCCTGACCGGCGCCCTCATCCTCCTGATCGCCGCCGTGACGTCGAGCTCCGGCTTCGGCCGCCTGGCGCGCTCGCTCGGGGAGCACGGCCAGCTGCCGCGCGGCTTCGGGCGACTCAGCCGCCGCAGCATGCACTCGCCGGAAGCGGTGGTCGCGGCGACGGTGATCTCGATTGCGCTTCTGCTCTCGACGGCATTCACGACGAATCCGGTCGGGTTCCTCGCGAGCCTGTTCAGCTTCGGCGTGCTGATCGCCTTCACCGCCGCGCAGCTCGCGGTGGTCAAGCTCCGCTTCTCGAGGCCGGCTGCGGAGCGCCCGTTCCGGGTGCCGCTCTCGATCCGGTGGCGAGGCGCCGACGTCCCGCTACCGAGCGTCGTCGGCGCCCTCGCGACGACGGCGATCTTCGTCGCCGCGATGGCGACGCACATCGGCGCGCGCTACGGCGGCCCGATCTGGCTCGCGGCCGGTGTCGTCGTCTACCTCCTCGTCCGTCGTGGTCGAGGCACGGGCCTGCTCGAGCACGTCGAGCCCGTGGAGGAGGACGAGCTGCCGCAGGCCGAGTTCTCGAAGATCCTCGTGCCGATGAAGCTCGGCGAGATCGGCGAGGAGATGGTCGCGACTGCGGTCAAGCTCGCGCAGGAGCGAGGCGCGGCGGTGGTGGCGCTCCATGTGATCCAGGTGCCGCTCGACCAGCCGCTCGAGGCAGCGCTCTACGACAAGGAGGAGCGGGCGGCGGAGTCGCTCGCGGAAGCCGCTGCGCTCGGCGCAGACCTCG
This sequence comes from Thermoleophilia bacterium, assembly GCA_025928515.1. Taxonomy (GTDB): domain Bacteria; phylum Actinomycetota; class Thermoleophilia; order Gaiellales; family Gaiellaceae; genus Palsa-739. The sequence continues at coordinate 12,083 of JAICJI010000041.1, read as the reverse complement.
GCGTCCCGGTCGAGGGGCGTTCCATCCGCGCGCGCTCGATCGGCGAGGCGATCGTCCAGGCGACCGAGGAGACGGGCGCCGACCTCATCGTGCTCGGTTCCTCGCCGCGCTGGCGCCGCCAGTCGCGCTTCTTCTCGCCGACCGTCGACTACGTCCTGCGCAAGGCGCCTGCCGAGGTGCTTGTGGTGGCTTTCCCGCAGGGCGTGCTCGAAGAGGTCTAGCGAGCTACATTCAGCTCCGCAATGCTCAACGCACTCGTCATCGGTTGCGGTCGAGTCGGTTCGGCTGTCGCACTCCAGCTCCACCAGGAGGAGTGGGACGTGACCGTGGTGGACGAGAACGAGGACGCCCTCAGCCGGCTCGGCGAGAACTGGCCCGGCCGGTTCATCGTCGGCCACGGCATGGACGCCGCTCTCCTGCGCGACGCCGGCATCGAGGAGGCAGACGCGGTGGTCGTCGCAACCGACGGCGACAACACGAACATCATCATCGGGCAGGTCGCGCAGAAGCGCTTCGACGTGCGGTGCGTCGTCGTGCGCGTCCTCGACCCGGCCCGCGCCAAGTTCTACGCCGAGCGGGGCCTCAACACGGTGAACCCGACCAGCGTTGCGATCGACGCCCTGCTCGACGCGTCACGGACGTGCGCGATCCCGGCGGCTCCACCCGAGGCCGAAGAGGTCGTCGGCTGATGTACGTCATCGTCGCCGGCGGCGGCAAGATCGGCGCGAACGTCACCCGCTCACTCCTCCGCCTCGGCCACGAGGTGACGCTGATCGAGCAGAGGCGCGACCGCTTCGAGGTGCTGGAGGACGAGTTCGAGCACCAGGTGCAGCGCGGCGACGCGACCGAGCTCTTCGTGCTCGAGCGCGCCGGGATCGCCCGGCCGCCGGACATCGTGCTCGCGCTCACCGGCGACGACGAGGACAACATGATCGTCGGTCAGATCGCGCGGGAGAAGTACGGCGTCCCGAAGGTGATCGCGCGCGTCAACGACCCGCGCAACCAGCCGCATTTCGACCTGCTGGGGATCTCACCCACGATCTGCGCGACGTCGAGCGTGATGGCCCTCGTCGAGCACGAGGTGCCCGAGCACGACCTCATCCACCTCCTCGAGCTGCGCGGCGAGAACCTCGAGATCGTCGAAGTGCAGATCGACGGCGACTCGCCGTCGGCGGGGAAGAGCATCGAGGCGCTGTCGCTGCCCGAGGGCTCGCGCCTCATCTCCGTCATGCGCAGTGGCCACGCCGAGATCGCGGTCGGGTCGACCGTGCTCGAGGCCGGCGACCAGGTGCTCGCGATTCTCGAGCCGGGCAAGGAGGACGAATTACGCCGCGTCCTGCTACGTCGCTAGTCCTTTCGCTCGCCCTCGTGGGGATCGTCCTCGCGGCGTGCGGCGGCGGCGCGACGAGCGGTGTGCGCGGAGCGAGCAAGACGATCGCCGCCTCGAGCAGCGACTGGACGCGCTTCGGCTGGGATGCCCGCCGGAGCAGCGACGACCCGCACGCGACCGGCATCACGGCGGCGAACGTGGCGTCGCTGTCGCGGCAGCAGGTGCAGCTGCCCGGCACGGTCGACTCCTCGGCGATCTATCTCCACGGCGTCAAGATCGGCGGCGCGACGCATGACGCGCTCTTCGTGACGACGACCTACGGCATCACGCTCGCCGTCGACGCCGCGAGCGGCAAGATCCTCTGGCGCTGGACGCCGGCCAGCTACCGCCACCTGGCCGGTTCGGCGCAGATCACGACTGCGACACCCGTCGCCGACCCCAGCCGCAAGTGGATCTACGCCGCGTCGCCGGACGGGAGGATCCAGAAGCTCTCGGTCAAGACGGGGCACGTCGTCTGGCGCCGGGCCATCACGAAGGAGCCGTCGTTCGAGAAGATCGCGGCGTCGCTCAACTTCGAGAGCGGGCACGTGATCGCCACCACCGGCGGCTACGTCGGTGACGCGCCGCCGTACCAGGGGCACGTGGCCGTCGTCGGAGCGAAGCACGGCAAGCTGCTGCACGTCTGGAGCTCCCTCTGCTCCACGCGGCACGGGCTCATCTGGCCACCAGCCTGCTCGGCGAGCGACTCTGCGATCTGGGGACGCGCCGGCGCCGTCGTCGTCCCCGGCAGCGGCAAGCTTCTCGTCGCGACCGGCAACGGGCCGTGGGACGGCCACACGAGCTGGGGCGATTCGGTGCTCGTGCTCTCGGCGAAGGCGAAGCTCCTCGGCAACTACACGCCCACCGACACCGAGCGGCTCAACGTCGACGACCTTGATCTCGGCTCGACGTCGCCCGTCTACCTCACCTCGAAGCTCATCGCGCAGGGCGGCAAGGACGGGAAGATCCGGCTCCTCTCGCTCGCGCGGCTGCGTGGCACGAGGCCGCACAAGGGTCGTGAGCTGCAAATCGTCCCGACGCCTTCGCAGCCCGAGCTCTTCACCGCGCCCGCCGTGTGGAGGAGTGGGAAGCGCATCTGGCTGATCGCCGCAGACGACGGCGCGACCCAGGCGTGGGCGCTCCGCGGTGGGCGTCTCAATTCGGTCTGGCACAACGGCAACCCCGGCACGAGCCCGTTGCTCGCGGGAGGGCTGCTCTACGTCTACGACCCGAACGGCGGCCTCGCGGTGTACGAGCCGGCGTCGGGCAAGCTCATCACGAGGCTCGACTGCGGTGGCGGCCACTGGAACAGCCCGATCGCCACGGACGGCCGCATCGCTCTGCCGGAGGGCAACGCCAACTCCCACTCGACGAGCGGCGTGCTCGACATCTGGCGCGTGCACTGAGCCGGCCGAGCATGACCGTCGGCGGTGAGGCGGGGCTCAGGCCCGCCTCACCGCCTTCGCGTCACGTCAGTCGACGACGATGCCCGACGGGGTGGCCCCGAGGGGGCCGTTCGCTGCGGACAGCGGCGTGAGGTCGCCGCCGTCGACGGTGAACCCTGTGACGGCGTCAGCCCCCGACTCCACCACCCAGAGCGTGGAGCCGTCCGGAGAGAGCCGTGCATCCTCTGCTCCCGCGCCGACCTGGCCGGGGCCGGTGCTGTGGAGGAAGCTGAGGGCTCCGCCGCCGCCGATCGAGTAGCTCGAGACCGAGGCCGAGGCGGTGTTGACGACGAAGAGGAAGCTGCCGTCGTGGCTGATCTCGATCCAGCAGGCCGCTCCGCCGTCGTTCGCGACGGGTGCCCCGACGGGCGTGAGAGTGCCGTCCAAGCCGTCGGCGAAGCTGGAAACGAGGCCTGGGAAGGCTGCGCCTCCTGCAGCTGTGTGGGCATCCGACACGAACAGCTGGTTCGGATCCGTCGGGCTGAACTCGCTGCCGAGCTGGCCGAAGCCCTGGGCCGGCGAGAACGCCTGCGCGTCGTACGGCGAGCCGGGAGCCGCGGTGAGCCGGTCGCTGTCGCCCACGGTGAAGCTATCGATCTGCGAGCCGGCGATGCGCGTCCCCGCGAGCCTCGTTCCGTCGCCGTTGAAGAGCACCTGCCCCGGTTTGGAGTCGCTGGGGAGGGTGTACGTCGAGCCGGGGATCGCAGTCAGCCGGCCGCCGGCGTTGAGCGTGAAACCTGTGTAGTTGGTGTCGCCGGTGCTGCTGCCGGGGCCGGCGTTGGCGACGTACACGAGATCGTCGTGGACTGCGATGCTGACGGGATCGACTCCACCGGACGCCACCGGCGATCCCGCGGCAGCCCGCAGCGTCCCGTCGGGCTTGATCCGCAGTACCGAGATCTGGTTGCTGCCGGCATCGACCGCGAGCAGGTAGCGGCCGTCGGCGCTCAGCTCCAGCGATCCCTGGGATGCGTCCGCTTGGCCGCCCCCCGATCCGCCGACCGCGAACGGCGACCCCGCGATCGGCGTGAGCGTTCCATCGGCGTGACGGTCGTAGCCGGCGACGCTGTTGACCGGCGCTGTGTTGTCGTTGACGTAGACGTGGCCGATGACCGCCGAGCCTTGCGACTCGCCGGGAGACGCGGCTGCGCCTCCTGTCGCCACGACAGCGGCCGCGGCCGCCAGCGAAAGCAGGGCACTGAAGCGAAGAGCTCTCATCCGTGTGACCTCCCGAGGGCGTGCGCAGGGGGAATTCCCCGCGCTCGGCCACCGTCGCAGCCGTCCCTCTCGCGGCTCTTACGCGTGGATGAACGATCGGTTAAGTCAGGCCGAGCGGCGGCGGCGCACCTGCGGTGCCTGCTGGCCGAGAGCCGCGTAGGCGAGCGCCTGCAGCGACTCGTTCAGCGTCGAGAGCTCGCGCGCGAGCCGGAGGAAGTTCTCGTCGTTGTCGAGGCGCTTGTTCGTCTTCGCGAGCTCGTCCGCGATCCGGTCGAGTCGTTCGAGGATCAGGTCGAAGCGCCGGTCGGAGAGGTCGTGCTCCATGCGCTCATCGTAGTCCCGCCAGCTCCGAGCGCGACCCCACGACGATTACCTCACCGCCGAGCGCCGCCTCGACCTCGGCCAACGTCCCGACGACCTCGACCTGCCTCGTGGCGCCTGCATGGGCGAGCGCGATCTCGGCGAGCTCGCGCGGCGCGTCGGTGAAGACGCCGATCCGAGCGCCCGCCGAGACGAGCCTGCGGAGCGCGGCGTTCGTATCCGCACGCGGACGGATCCAGAGCGGCGCGCGGTCGGCCGCGAACCGCGCCAGCAGGGGACGCCAGTCGCCGAGCGCCTCGTCCAGCACGACGGCGGCCGTCTCCCGATCCGCCGGCACGTCGAGCTCGACCCGCGCCCGTCGGGCCGCGTCCTCGAGCCATGCGTCCCAGAGTGGCCGCGTGTCGGCGAGCACCCCGTCGAGATCGACCGCGATTCCACCCACGGCGCCCGATGCTAGATTCCCGCCACAAACCGGCGAGCGGTAAGGGAACTCCGGTGCAAGTCCGGGACGGTCCCGCCGCTGTGAGGGGAGACGCTCCACCGCCACGACGCCACTGGGTCGAGACCCGGGAAGGCGGCGGGGGAGGGAGCCCCGAGTCAGAAGACCTGTCGCCCGCCGCGAAAACCCCGAACCCCTCGCGGAAGGAGGATTCGTGCAACGCGTATCCATCGCTGTCGTCGCGGCTCTCGCGGCCGCGCTCGTCGTCGTCTCCCTGTCGACGGCTGCCCCCCAGCGCACGCGCACGACGCATCACTACCGCCGGATCATCTCGCTCTCACCGACCGTGACCGAAGATCTCTTCGCGTTCGGCGCCGGCAAGCAGGTCATCGCAGTGGACAACCAATCGAACTATCCGAAGCGCGCGCCGCGCACCAGCCTTTCCGGCTTCACCCCGAACGTCGAGGCGATCGCAGGCTACCACCCGGATCTCGTCCTCATCTCGTACGACCCTGGGAACTTCGGCTCGCAGCTCAAGAAGCTCGGGATCAAGGTCGTGAACATCGCGGCCGCGAGCAACCTCAAGCAGGCGTACGACGAGATCCTGCAGCTCGGCCGCCTCACCGGCCACGTCAAGGGTGCGAAGGCCGTGGTGCACTCCATGCGGAAACACCTCGCGGCGATCGTCCGGAGCGTGCCGGCGACACGCCGCCACCTGCGCGTCTACCACGAGCTCGATCCGACCTACTACTCCGCGACGTCGGCCACCTTCATCGGGAGCATCTACAAGCTGTTCGGCTTCCGGGACATCGCCGACGCCGCGAGCGGGGCCGCCGCAGCCGGTGGCTACCCGCAGCTCTCGGGCGAGTACATCATCGCCAAGGACCCGCAGATCATCGTTCTCGCCGACACGCGGTGCTGCCAGCAGAGCTACGCGACCGTCTCCTCGCGGCCGGGCTGGAGCACGATCGCGGCGGTCCAGCACCACCGGGTGGTCTCCGCCAACGACGACGTGGCGTCGCGCTGGGGGCCGCGGATCGTGCAGTTCGCCCGGACAGTCGCGCGGATCGCGAAGCAGAGCTGATGACCGCAACGGCCGGAAGAGTCGAGTCGACACCCCGCGTCGAGGCGCGGGGTGTCGGTCTTCGCACCGGCCTCGTCACAGTCGCGTTCCTTGTCGCGGCGCTCGCCGTCGGACTCGCGATCGGGCCGGTGCACATCGGCCTCGGCTCGATCCTCGACTCCGCGTTCTCGCACGTCCCGCTCCTGCACATCCACCAGTCGCTCGGCAAGGACGAGCGCGGGATCCTCTGGCAGGTGCGTGCGCCGCGGGTTGTGCTCGCCGCGCTCGTCGGCGGGATGCTGGCGATCGCGGGGGCTTCGTACCAGGGCGTGTTCCGGAATCCCTTGTGCGACCCGTACCTGCTCGGAGTCGCAGGCGGCGCCGGGCTCGGCGCGACGCTCGCGATCATCTACGCCTCCGCCGCGGCGGCGGGCACGACATGGACGGTGCCGCTCGCCGCGTTCGCCGGCGCCATCGCCGCGGTCGTCGCGACGTACGCGCTCGGCCGTTCGGTCGGAGCCGCGCACATGACGGGCGCACTCGTGCTTGCGGGCGTGACGATGGCGACCTTCACGGCGGCGGTGCAGACGTTCGTCCAGCAGCAGCACACGCAGCAGCTGCAGAACGTCTACTCGTGGCTGCTCGGCGGCTTCTCGACCGCGACCTGGCACGACGTGGCGATCTGTGCGCCGTACGTCGGGCTGAGCTCGCTCGTGCTCGTCCTGCACCGGCGGGTGCTCGACGTGCTCAGCCTCGGCGACGACGAGGCGTCGAGTCTCGGGGTCGACGTCGGGCGAGCGCGGCTGGCGATCGTCGTCGCGGCTACGCTCGGGACGGCGGCGGCGGTGTCGGTGAGCGGGCTGATCGCGTTCGTCGGGATCATCGTCCCGCACACGATCCGGCTGTTGGTCTCGACGAGCTACCGAGCGGTCGTGCCGCTCTCGCTGCTCGCCGGGGCGGGCTTCCTCGTCCTCACGGACGTCGTCGCCCGGACGGTGCTCTCGCCGGCGGAGCTGCCGATCGGCGTCGTCACGGCCTTTCTCGGCGCCCCGTTCTTCGCCATCGTGCTGCGCACCTCGAGGACGCTCCGCTGATCGAGACGCAGGATCTGTGGGTGCGCTTCGGGCCGGTGGCGGCCGTGCGCGGGCTGTCGCTGCGCGCGGAGGCCGGCGGCTGGACGGCCCTCATCGGGCCGAACGGCGCGGGGAAGACGTCGGCGCTGCGTGCGCTCGCGGGGCTCGCGGCGTACGAGGGCGAGGTGCTGGTCGACGGGCGGGACGCGCGGCGGCTCGGACGTCGCGCCGTCGCGCGGCTCGTCGCCTTCGTCCCGCAGAAGCCCGAGACGCCGGCGGCGCTCACGGTTGCGGAATACGTCCTGCTCGGCCGCACCCCGCACATCTCCTATCTCGGCGGCGAGGGCCGCCGCGACCGCGAGGCGGCGGCACGCGCGTTGCGCCGCCTCGAGATCGAGAGCTTCGCTGCGCGTCCGCTCGGTTCGCTGAGCGGCGGCGAGCTCCAGCGCGCGGTCCTCGCCCGCGCTCTCGCGCAGGAAGCTCCTGTGCTCCTCCTCGATGAGCCCACCACAGCGCTCGACCTCGGCCGCCAGCAACTCGTGCTCGAGCTCATCGACGCGCTCCGCCAGGACGGGCTGACGGTTGTGACGACGATGCACGACCTCACGCTTGCGGGCCAGTACGCCGAGCGGCTCGTCCTGCTCGACGAGGGCGCGGTCGTCGCCGAAGGGACGGCGGCGGAGGTTCTGTCGGCGCCGAACGTCGCCGCCCACTACGGCGCCAACGTCCGCATCGTCGAGGACGGAGCCGGCGTCTTCGTGCTCCCGCTGCGCAGTCGCTAGAGTGCGCGCCGGCGCCCGGCGCCTTCCCATGCGCGACTGACCCGTCTCTCAACCGGCCCTGTCTTTGCAAGTAACAAGTTGTTACTTGCGCCCGTCGTTGGAGGTCGTTGCGCATGTCTCGCCTTGCCGGCTCGCTCGTCGCGGCCGGAGTCACGAAGTCGTATGGAGCCGAGGTCGTCCTCGCGGACGTCAGCCTCGTCGTGCCGCCGCGCGCGCGGATCGGTCTCGTCGGCCCGAACGGCGCAGGCAAGTCGACGTTGCTGCGCCTGCTCGCGGGCCTCGAGGAGCCGGACGCGGGCCGCATCCGCCGCACGTCGCCGTCACTCGCGGTCGGCTACCTCGCGCAGGAGCGGAACGACGCCGAGTCCGCCCGTTCCGGCGGCCAGGAGACGCGCGATGCGCTCGCGGCGGTGCTGCGCAGCGAGTTCGACGTGCTCCTGCTCGACGAGCCGACGAACGACCTCGACTTCGCCGGCCTCGCCTGGCTCGAGCGCTCGCTCGCGGCGCATCCCGGCTCGCTCGTCGTCGTCTCCCACGACCGCGCCTTTCTCGATCGCACCGTCACGCGCATCGTCGAGCTCGACGAGTGGATGCGCGGCACGACGGAGTACACCGGCGGCTGGAGCGAGTTCGAGGCCGAGCGGGAGCGGCGGCGCGACCGCCACTACCGCCGCTGGGAATCGTCGGTCGCCGAGCGCCGGCGCATCGAGGAACAGCAGCGCCGGATGGCCGAGTGGGAGCGGCGCGGCTACGGCCAGGGACGCAAGAAGAAGAAGTCGAAGGACGTGAAGCGGACGTTCGGCGCGAAGCTCCGGCAAGTCGAGACCGTCGAGAAGCCGTACGAGCCGTGGGAGCTCCAGCTCTCGCTCGCGCCGGCGGCTCGCAGCGGCGAGACCGTGGTACGGCTCGAGGACGCCGTCGTCGAGCGAGGCTCGTTCCGGCTCGGGCCCCTCGATCTCGCCGTGGGTTGGGGAGACCGGGTCGCGATCGCCGGGCCGAACGGCAGCGGCAAGACGACGTTGCTCGAGGCGCTGCTCGGCCGGCGTGCGCTCGCCTCGGGCACGCGCTGGCTCGGCCCCGGCGTCGTGCCGGGCGAGCTCGAGCAGGACCGGGCCGCGGTGACGGGGCCGCAGACGCTGCTCGACGTCTTCCGAGACTTCGAGGAGGGAACCGCGCGTACGCTGCTCGCGAAGTTCGGGCTCGGCGCCGACGACGTCCTGCGTCCGACCGCGTCGCTTTCGCCGGGGGAGCGCACCCGCGCGGGCCTGGCGCTCCTCACGGCGCGCGGAGTCAACTGCCTCGTCCTCGACGAGCCGACGAACCACCTCGACGTCGAGGCGATCGAGGAGCTCGAGCGTGCGCTCGCCGTCTACGACGGCACCGTGATCCTCGTCACTCACGACCGACGCTTTCTGGAGGCCTTCGCGCCCAGCCATACCATCGAGCTGTGACTGCGACAGCCTCGATCCTCACGATCGGGAACGAGCTCGTCTCGGGCGACGTGCCGAACACGAATGCCTCGTGGCTCGCCCGCCGCCTCGCGCCGCTCGGCGTCACGGTGCGGTTGATCGCGGCGCTGCCCGACGAGATCGACACCATCGCGGAGTTCGTTCGCGTCGAGGCGCCGCACGTCGGCTTCCTTCTCGTTACGGGTGGTCTCGGCGGCACGCCCGATGACCTGACGCGGGAGGCGATCGCCGCCGCTTTCGGCGTGCCACAAGAGGACGTGCCGGAGATCGCAGCCGACCTGCGCGCCCGTTTTATGCGCAATCCCGACTTCGCGGCGCGCTGGGCGCTGCTGCCGCGCGGCAGCAGGCCGCTGGCGAACCCGCACGGCGGTGCGCCCGGCTTCGCGATCGAGAACGTCTACGTCTTCCCAGGTCTGCCGAGCGAGATGGAGGCGATGTTCGCGTCGATCGAGGAGGAGTTCCGCAGCGGCGTCCCGATCGGGTCCTGGCGCCGCGTGTTCAAGACGTACGAAAGCGTCATCTCCTCAGCGCTCGAGGAGGCGGGCGAGCGCTGGCCGGGCGTCCTCGTCGGCTCCTATCCGAGCTTCGGCGACGGCGGCTTCACCGTCGAGGTCGTCGTCAAGTCGAGCGACGCCGCGGCCCTCGCCGCCGCATCCGCCTGGCTCGAGTCAGCGATCGAAGAGCGCGGCGGACGGTAGGTAGAACGCTGCGATTGCGAAGGTCAATAGGACGGACGCGAACGGGCTGAAGAACGCGAGCACGAAGACAACGCCGTACATGGCCACTCCGGGCAGGTAGGCGCGGTCGACCGCCCGCAGGGCTGAGTCCGGCGTCGACTCCGCGACGAGTCGCCGCCCGCGGCGCGCGTACTGCCACCAGACCTCGTGGAGCGCCGCCATGAGGACGAAGGTCGCTGCGTATGCGAGAGAGGCCGCCCCTTCCCCGGGATGGCGGAGATCCTGGGCGACGAGGCGCGTCGGGAATGGCAGGAAGGCGACCGTCAGCAGGAGCAGGTTGTTGATGAACATCATCGTCCGATCGGTGCGCCCGAGGAGCGAGACCGTGTGGTGGTGGTTCATCCAAATGATCCCGATGGTCACGAAGCTCGTGACGTACGCGAGGTACGACGGCCAGAGGTGGAGGAGCTTGTCGCCGAGGTCGATGCGCGGGGAGTTGACCGTGAACTCGAGCACGAGCAGGGTCGCTGCGATCGCGAACACGCCGTCGCTGAAGGCCTCGAGACGCCCGGTGCCCGACTCCACGGGCAGGATCGTCGCGGACGCGGCGGACAGCTCTATGCCAGCGCCGGTGCGAGCTCGAGGCCGATCAACCGGACGGGCTCGAGATCCGTGTGGAGCAGGTGCTGAAGCATGACTCGGTCGCAGCCCGCGCGCTCGTACGCCCGCAGTTGCACGGCGGCCTCGTCCACCGAGCCGACGACGCCGACGGCCTCGACGCGGGGGAGCCACTCCTCGAACGTCGTCTCGCGCGGCCGGCGATCGAAGAGCGTGCGCGCGCGCTCGAGCGCGTCGTCGCGCGTCTCGCCGATCAGGCAGCCCGTCATGACCGAGAAGCGCAGCGGACGGGTCTTCTCCCGGATCGCCGCGGCGTCCTCGGGGGAGACGAACGGCGTGTTGTACTCGTTCGCGAATCGCAGCGCCGGCTCGACCGAGCCGCGCGAGCCGCTCCCGCCGACGATCAGGGGCGGCTGCGGCCGCTGAACGGGCTTCGGCTGCGCGGGCGCGTCCTCAAGCATGTAGTGCCGGCCGCGGAAGTCGACGCGCTCCTCGGTCCAGAGCCGGTGCACGATCTCGACCTGCTCCGCGAGCATCTCGAGACGCGTCTTCATCTTGGGGAACGGGAAGCCATAGGCGCGGTGCTCGCGCTCCATCCATCCGGCGCCGAGCCCGAGCTCGATCCGCCCGCCCGAGACGTGATCGGCCGTCGCCGCGGCGTTGGCGAGCAGCGCCGGAGCGCGGTACGTGACGGGGGAGACGAGCGTGCCGAAGCGCAGCGTCGACGTCCTCGCGGCGAGCGCCGCGATGGTCGTCCACGCGTCGTGCGCGACGCTGCCGAGCTCGTGCCCCTGCGAGATGTAGTGGTCGGAGCGAAACAGCGTCTCGACGCCGTGCTCCTCGCAGGCGTCCGCGAGCGCGCACCAGTCGCTCCACGTCACGTTCTCTTGCCCCTCGATCATCAAGGCGACTCTCACGCCTCGAGCGTAAGCGTTTACCTGAAAACCCGCTGAAAGCGCCGCCGCTACGATCGACAGGTGGCCGCGACGACGCCGGAGACCTACCTCGCCGACCTGAATCCGGCGCAGCGCGAGGCCGTCCTGCACACCGAAGGGCCTGTCCTTGTTGTCGCCGGCGCCGGCTCGGGAAAGACCCGCGTCCTCACCAGACGGATCGCGCACCTGCTCGGCGCGGTCGGCGTCAAGCCGTCCGAGATCCTCGCGATCACGTTCACGAACAAGGCTGCGGCGGAGATGCGCGAGCGCGTCGAGCACCTCGTCGGCCCGCCCGCCAGAGCCGCATGGGTGATGACGTTCCACGCCGCCTGCGGCCGCATCCTCAGAAGAGAGGCCCAGCGCCTCGGCTACCGCTCGACGTTCACGATCTACGACAGCGCCGACCAGATCCGCCTCGTCAAGCGCTGCCTCGAGGAGCTCGAGCGCGACCCGAAGCGCTTCACGCCGCGCGGCATCCACTACCAGATCTCGAACGCGAAGAACACGCTCGTCGGCCCGGTGGAGTACACCGAGCGCGTCGCGAGCTTCTACGACCAGACCGTCGCCGAGGTCTACGACCTCTACCAGAAGCGCCTTTTCGCCTCGAACGCCGTCGACTTCGACGACATGCTCTTCCTCACCGTCGACGTGCTCGAGCGCTTCCCCGAGGCGCG
>JAICJI010000054.1 GCA_025928515.1 Thermoleophilia bacterium | reverse complement strand
TGGGAGTCGCCCATCTCACCTTCGATCTCGGCTTTCGGCGTCAGGGCCGCGACCGAGTCGACCGCGACGATGTCGAGAGCGCCGGAGCGGATGAGAAGCTCCGCGATCTCGAGCGCCTGCTCACCCGTGTCGGGCTGCGACACGAGGAGGTTGTCGATGTCGACCCCGATCCGCTTGGCGTACGCCGGGTCCATCGCGTGCTCGGCGTCGATGAAGGCGCAGATACCTCCTCGCCGCTGAGCCTCGGCGATCACGTGGTACACGAGGGTCGTCTTACCGGACGATTCCGGGCCGAAGATCTCGACGATGCGGCCGCGAGGCAGGCCGCCGATCCCGAGCGCGAGATCGAGTGCGAGCGAGCCCGTGGAGACGGCTCCGACCGAGACCGCTGCCCGGTCGCTCATCTTCATGACCGAGCCCTTGCCGAACTGCCGCTCGATCTGGCCGAGCGCTACGTCGAGTGCTTCGTGCTTGTCCACCTCTCAGCCTCCTAAAGCGACAGATTCCAAGACTTCGTACCGCGCCCCGGCGGGGTGCAGCCGTGATAGGTAAGCAGCAGCGTCGGACGGAACAAACGTTCGCCGCGGCGGCGGCTCCGGCAGCAGCCGCGGACGTTCGCGCCACCGCGCGACGGTGAGGTGCGGCAGCCAGGGCCGAGCCTCGCAGCGGTAGACGCCGAGCTGCTCGAGACTCTCCTGGAGCGCGCCTGCGACCAAAGCCGCCGCGCCTCCCTCGTCTTCGAGGACGAGCATGCCGACGCTCCGCGTCTCGCGGTATCGAGCCGGCGTGAGACCGATCTGCCCGGCTCCTGCGGCTGCCTCCCGCAACGCACCGACGATCGCCTCGAGCTCGGCCGTGGGCCGTCGCCCGAGGAATGCGAGCGTGACGTGCAGGTGCTCTCGCGGGACGACGCGAACGCCCATGAGCTGCTTCCGCTGCCAGCCCTCGATCTCGTCGAGGACGCCGGCGGGGACGCGTAGCGCGAGAAACAGGCGGAGCCGTTCATCGCCGCTCACGCTAGCCGTCGAATTCACGCGCCTTCGTCGCGAGTTCCCGTCAAGAGCGCACGCAGGAGATGGAGCGCCGTGACCGTCGCCCGCACGCGCACCTGCTCGCGCTCGCCGGGCAGGTCGAGCATGCGTTTGAGGCCACCGTCCGGGCCCGCTGCCTGCAGGTACACGCGCCCGACCGGCTTCTCGGGCGTCCCGCCGTCGGGCCCTGCGACGCCGGTCACCGACACGGCAACCTCCGCGCCGAGCCGCGCTCGTGCTCCTTCCGCCATCGCAGCCGCGACCTCGGCCGACACGGCTCCGTGCGCCGCGAGCAACTCCTCGGGCACGTCGAGCTCGGAGCGCTTCACGTCGTCGGCGTACGCCACGACACCGCCGACGAAGCTCGCGCTCGAGCCGGGCACGCCGGTGAGCCTCGCCGCGACCATCCCACCGGTACAGGACTCCGCGGTAGCGAGCCTTAGGCCGTGCGCGGACGCCAGTGAGAGCACGAGCTCCTCGACCCGGCGCTCGTCATGGCCGAAAAGCCATTGCTCGAGCCGTTCCGCAAGCCCGGCTTCGAGCCGGTCGGCACGCTCGTCGGCGCCGGGCTCGACCACGAGGTCGACGTGGATCTCGAACTCGCGAGCGCAGATCGTCGCCTCGACGCCGTCGCCGTCGCCGCCTGCCTGCTCGAGCGCCCGTGCCACGGCGGACTCGCTGACGCCGAAGAGGCGCAGCACACGCCGGCCGGGCGGCCGGGTGCGGGCCAACAGCTCGCGCATCGGCTCGCTCGCGACCGCATTCGGCCACAGCCGCCGCAGCTCGCCGGGAGGCCCCGGCAGGACGACGGCCACGCAGCCCGTCGGCGCCCGGAGGACGAGACCAGGTGCTGTCCCCGCAAGCCCGATCGAGGTCGCCGACACCGGACGGGTCGCCTGCTTCGTCACACCGGGAGCGAAGTCGACGTACGGCCGTCGCATCCGCTCCGAGAAGGCGCGCGAGATCGTCTCGATCTCCTGTTCGAGCGCGTCGTCCACGACGAGCTCGAGCCCGGCGGCCCGCGCGAGCAGCTCGACCGTGCGATCGTCGTGCGTCGGGCCGAGGCCGCCGGAAACGAGACATGCATCAGCCTCCAGCCCTTCGCGCAAAGCCGCCTCGAGCTCGGCAGGGTTGTCGCCGACGATCGTGATGCGGGCCGGCTCGAGACCGTGACGCAACGCTTCGGCTGCAAGGAAGGGCCCGTTCCGGTCGGTGCGCTCGCCGCGGACGAGCTCGCTGCCGGTGACGACGACGACGGCGCGCGGCCGCCGTGTCACCCGCAGACGCGGGTCGTCTGCCTCGGTGTGACGAGGACGCAGAGGTTGTGCGCCGCCGGGAGCGCAACGGGGCGGCCGTCGAGCGTGACGCGGACGCCGGCGGGGTTGCGCACGAGGAGGTAGAAGTGATCGCCCGCGAGCTTGGTCTCCCCCGTTCCGATCGTCCCCTGGAAGTCGACCTTGCCGGACGCCTTGTTGCGGCGCACCTCGACGTACGTCCCCCTGCCGACGCCGCGCAGGACGAGCTGACGCGCAGGTGCCGACTTCCGCTGCTGCTTCTGTGTCGTCCCGCCGGCCGGTTTCGACGAGCCGGGGATCTGCCAGGCCGCGAAGACGAGCGCAGTCACGACGACGATGCCGGCGAGGACGAGGAGGACGGCGCGCCGCTCGAATGGGCGCTCGTGCCTCGGCACCCGGCGCCGCTCGGGCCGCGGGGGCAGCTCGTCGCGCCAGCTCGTGATGAAGCGCGACGCGTATTCGTCGACGTAGACGTCGCTGTCGAGGCCGAGGTAGTCGGCGTACGTCCGCAGGAAGCCGCGGATGTACGCGTCACCCGGGATCGAGGTGAAATCCTCCTCTTCGAGGGCCCGTATGTACTTCGCGCGGATCTTCGTCGCGAGCTCGATCTCGGGGTAGCCGAGACCTTGCCGCTCGCGGGCCTCGCGCAGGCTGTTGCCGATCTCGAACACGCAGGGAGTCTAGAGCTCAGTGCTCGAGTCGCAAGAGCAATTCGTAGAGGCCGACCGCAATCGACGCGGAGAGCGTGAAGCAGATGCCGGCCACCGCGAGAATGCGGCCGAGCCGGATCCAGAGCGAGCCGCCGGTGCGCTCGAGCGTCCGCACGATCGCGCCACGGGCGCCGCGGGCGAAGAGCAGCGAAAGGACGGCTGCAACTCCCGCGACCGGAATCGCCCAGACCGCGTCGAGGAGAACCGCGCCCGGGACTTTCCGGGTCAGCTCGATTGCAGCGGGGATCACGCCGGCCGCGACGATCCCGAAGAGGAAGGCGAGCCAGGCCCGGTAGTTCGGCCGGTAGCTCGGCCTTCTGGGCTGCATCAAAGTCTGGGTACGGACGGCCACTCAGCTGATCATTGTAGGAGGCCGGAGGACGGCGAATTGGTCCGTCACTTCCAGCCGGGTGCTGCGGAAACGGTACATCGTCGCCGGCCGGCCGCCGCCGCTTCCGTAGTGGCGCCGCTCGCCGGTGTCCTCCAGCAGCCGGCGCCTGAGCAGGACGCGCTGGAGGTTCGTCGCGCTCACCGGATGGCCGAGCGCTGCGGCGTAGAGATCGCGCAGCTCGGCGAGCGTGAAGCTCGGGGGCGCCAGCGCGAAGCCGAGGTTCGTGTACGAGAGCTTCCCGCGCAGCCGCTCGCGCGCGCTCAGCAGGATCTCCGCGTGGTCGTATGCGAGCTCCGGAAGCTCGTCGAGCGGATGCCAGCGCGTGTCGGAAGGCACGCTCGGGTCCACCCCGCTCGGGACCAGGCCGAGGAACGCCGTCGCGAGCTCGCGCCGCGTCGGGTTGCGTTGCGGATCGCTCCGCGTCTCGAGCTGCTCGAGGTGCGCGACCTCTCGCACGTCGACCTTCTCGGCGAGGTGCCGGCGCATCGACTCCTCCAGCGTCTCGTCGGCGGCGAGCGCCCCTCCCGGCAACGCCCAGCACGCCGCGAACGGCTCGCGCGCCCGTTGCCAGAGCAGCGCTTGTAGGCGTCCCTCCCGTACCTGGAGGACAGCTGCGAGCACCGCGTGAGCGGAAGTTTTCGCCTGGGAGTCGTCAACCGTGTACACTCGACACCGAGGTTATCGCTTGTGAGGCAAAAACGCCAGACACCCGACGTCACCGTCGTCGGAGCCGGTGTCGCCGGCCTCTCTGCAGCCCTTGCAGCAGCCGACGCCGGGGCCTCCGTGCTCGTTCTCGCCAAGGCCTCCCACACGAGCTCGAACAGCTACGCCGCCCAGGGAGGCGTGGCCGCGGCTCTCGGGGCCGACGACGATCCCGCGCTCCACGCTCGCGACACGCTCGCGGCCGGCCGCGGACTGTGCCGGCCGAGCGCCGTTCGGCTCTTGACCGAGGAGGCTCCGGCTCGAATCGCCGAGCTACAGGATCTCGGGGTCGCGTTCGACGACGGGCTCGGCCGCGAGGGTGGACATTCCCGCGATCGCGTCGTGCACGCCGGCGGCGCGGACACGGGACGGGCCATCGCGGGCGTCCTGGCGGCCAGAGCGCGCGAGCACTCTCGGATCCGTCTGGTCGAGGGCGAGCGCATCACGACGCTCGCAACCCTCCGCGGCTCGGCCGTGATCCTCGCCACCGGAGGCTACGCCGCGCTCTGGGCGCGGACGACGAACCCTCGGGGCGCAGTAGGCGACGGACTCCTGCTCGCCCATGCCGCGGGCGCTGCTCTGGCAGATCTCGAGCTCGTCCAGTTCCACCCCACGGCGCTGCGGGACGACAACGGCCATGACGGCTTCCTCCTCTCGGAAGCCCTTCGCGGCGCCGGCGCGACGCTGCTCGACGACGGAGGCGAGCGCTTCGTCGATGAGCTTGCTCCGCGTGACGTCGTCGCACGGGCAGTCGCCGCGCGGGCCGGAGCGCGGCTCGACCTCCGACCGGTCGAGCGCGACCGCTACCCGACGCTGATGGCGACGCTCGCGGAGGCAGGCTACGACCCGGCCGACGAGCCGGTCCCGGTCTCCCCCGCCGCCCACTACGCGATCGGCGGCATCGTCACCAACCTCGACGCGCGCACCTCGGTATCCGGGCTCTACGCCGCGGGAGAGTGCGCATGCACCGGCGTCCACGGCGCGAACCGGCTGGCCTCGAACTCGCTGCTCGAGTGCCTCGTCTTCGGTCGCAGGGCCGGACTCGCCGCACTCGGCGGGCCCCGCTTCGATGCCGAGGCCGCACCGCTCGACCCAGCCTGCGATCCGGGCGCCGAGCTCTGGCGGGACGCGGGGCTGATCCGCGGTGCTCAAGGCCTCGGCCGCCTGCTCGACTCGCCGCACCCGCTCGTCCGCGGCATCGCCGCCTGCGGCCTCGCGCGGGAAGAAAGCCGCGGCGTCCACTTCCGCGAGGACTTCCCCGTCGAGAGCGACGCGCTCGCCGGGCACCTCGTCGTTCAGCCGGGTCGCGAGCCGGAGCTGGAGCCATGGAGCTGACGCAGGAAGAGATCGAGCGCGTCGTCACGGCCGGAATTGCCGAGGACGTCGGCTCGGGTGACGCGACGACCCTTGCCCTCGTGCCGGAGGACGCGCGCTGCCGCGCCGAGCTCGTGCTCGAGGAGCCGGGCATCGTCTGCGGCGTCCCGGTCGCGGCCACGGTCTTCCGGACGCTCGACCCGGCGGTGGAGGTCGAGGCGAAGCTCGCCGAAGGCACAGCGGTGTCGGAGGTGCCGGCTGTGATCGCCTTGGTTGAAGGACCGGCCCGCGCGATCCTCACCGGCGAGCGCGTCGCCCTTAACCTGCTCGGCCGACTTTGCGGCATCGCCTCGCTCACGCGGCGTTTCGCGGAGCTGACCGACGGAACGCACACGACCGTCCTCGACACGCGCAAGACGACTCCCGGCCTGCGGGCGCTCGAGAAGTACGCCGTCCGCTGCGGGGGCGGACGGAACCATCGCGCCGGCCTCTACGACGGCGTCCTGGTCAAGGAGAACCACCTCCGCGTCGCGGGCGGCGTCACCGCGGCGCTCGCTGTTCTCGACGACCGTGTCGACGGACTGCCCGTCGAGGTCGAGGCCGAGACGCTCGCCCAGGTGCAGGAGGCGCTCGACGGCGGCGCGCCGAGGATCCTGCTCGACAACATGAGCCCGGAGGAGGTGCGCGAGGCGGTCGAGCTGGTCGCCGGCCGCGCCGAGCTCGAGGCTTCCGGCGGCGTCTCCCTCGGCACGATTCGCGCCTACGCCGAGACCGGGGTCGACTTCGTCTCCGTCGGTGCTCTCACCCACGCCGCACGCTCGCTCCACGTCTCTCTGGAGGTCCAATGACCGTCACGACCCTGCATGACGAAGTCCGCGAGCTCGCCGCCGAAAAAGACGCTGTGATCCTCGCCCACAATTACCAAAGGCCGGAAGTACAGGATGTCGCGGACTACGTCGGCGACTCGCTCGGCCTCTCGCGGCAGGCAGCCGCGACCGACGCGGAGACGATCGTCTTCTGCGGCGTCCACTTCATGGCCGAGACGGCGGCGATCCTCAGCCCCGAGAAGACGGTGCTCCTCCCCGACCTCGGAGCCGGCTGCTCGCTCGCAGCCTCGATCGACGGCGCCCAGTTGCGCGAGTGGAAAGACCAGCACCCGGGCGCGGTCGTCGTCTCGTACGTGAACACGACGGCCGAGGTGAAGGCCGAGAGCGACTACTGCTGCACCTCGGGGAACGCGAAGTCCGTGATCGAGGCGATCCCACCGGAGCAGGAGATCCTGTTCCTGCCGGACATGTACCTCGGCCTCTGGCTCGAGAAAGTGACCGGGCGCAAGCTGACGATCTGGCTCGGCGAGTGCCACGTCCACGCCGGCATCCGGCCGGAGGACATCGAGCGCTGGCAGGCCGAGGCGCCGGACGCCGAGCTACTCGTCCATCCGGAGTGCGGCTGCGCGAGCCAGGCGATGGCGTTCGGCAATGAGCGGACGCAGATCCTCTCGACGGAGAAGATGATCGACTTCGCGAAGCGGTCACCGAAGAAGCGGTTCCTCGTCGCGACCGAGACGGGGATCATCCACCGGCTCGAGCGCGAGGCGCCGGGCAAGCGATTCGAGCCGGTCCGCGACGACGCGGAGTGCCGCTACATGAAGGTGACGACGCTCGAGAAGGTGCGCGACTCGCTGCGCGAGGGCAAGCACCGGATCACGGTCGAGCCGGAGCTCGCCGAGAAGGCCCGCCTCGCGATCGAGCGCATGGTCAGCATCGGCGGCTGATCTAGACGCCCGGCCGCGACAGGTCTATCGTCGAGCGATCACCCGCCGGACCGTCCTAGCCATCGCCGCGGTTGCGGCTCTCCTCGGCGCGGCGGCCGCGACTGCGGCCGGCCGGCCGCGGGTCCGCGTGGGGCTCGTCCTCGACGGAGCTGTCGTCACCCGCACCGGCGATCCGGTCGGATACGGCGCTTACCGAGGACTGCTGCGGGCGAGGCGGGACTTGCACGTTCTGGCCAAAGCGGTTGCTCCCAGCCCAGCCGGGACGGATGAGCTTGCACCGTTCAACTACCTGGCGCGGAGGCACTTCAGCCTCGCGATCGCGCCCGGATTCCTGCCGGGAATCTCGCGGGCAGCGCGCAAGTTCCCGAACTTGAAGTTCGCTGTCCTCGACTCGACCCGCGGGCAGCTCGGCACTCGAGCACCGAATGTCGAAGGGACCGTCTTCCACGTGGAGCAAGCCGCGTATCTCGCCGGCTACCTCGCTGCGCGCATGACCGACAGGGGTCCGCGAACGCACGTCGTCAGCTCGGTGGGCGGCTTCCCCACCCCACCCGTGCGGGCCTTCATCGCGGGCTTCCGGGCCGGAGCGAGGCGCGCGGACCCCAGGATCAAGCTGCTGAATGCGTACACCGACGACTTCATCACCCGGGCAAAATGCGCGCATGCGGCCCTCCAGCAGATCGCTCAGGGCTCGCGCGTCGTCTTCGACGTCGCCGGAGCTTGTGGCCTCGGTGCGCTCAGCGCAGCCAAGCGGAAGGGCGTCTACGGCGTCGGTGTC
The DNA here is from genome assembly GCA_025928515.1 of Thermoleophilia bacterium. Taxonomy (GTDB): domain Bacteria; phylum Actinomycetota; class Thermoleophilia; order Gaiellales; family Gaiellaceae; genus Palsa-739. Next base: position 3,235 of record JAICJI010000054.1, on the reverse strand, counting down.
GACTCCGACCAGTCGTTCCTCGGGAAGTTCATCCTCACGAGCGTGGTCAAGAACCAGGATGCGGCCGTCTTCGACCTCGCCAGGCGACTCGTACAAGGCCGGCTGCGCACGGGAGGCAACCTCAGCTTCGACCTCCGCAACCACGGCGTGCAGCTCGGGAAGTTCAGCCCCGACGTGCCTCGCACGCTTCGCCGCCAACTGCGTCGGCTCGCGGCCGCGATCGAGCAGGGGAGGATCTCGGTGCCGGCGACGCTCCACCGATCGCACTGATGGTGGACACGCAACACCGAATCGGCCGCTCGATCGCGCTGGGCACAGTTGCCGCAGCGGCCCTCCTCGCCGCGGCGTCCGGCGGCACTGCGACCGCCGGCGGGTCACAGCTCCGGATCGGCCTCGTTCTCGAGCAACCTCTCGTCAGCCGTTCCGGCGATCCATTCCAGTACGGCGCGTATCACGGGCTGGTGCGGGCCGCGCGAGACCTGCACGTCCGAGCGAAGGTCGTTGCACCGAACCCGAGCTCGAGCGGCGACCCGTATATCTCGGCGATGTCGTATCTCGCGCGGCAGCCTTATGACCTCGTGATTGCGCTCGGAACGCTCGAGACGGACGCCGTCTCGCACGCAGCGCGACGTTTCCCACATGTGAGGTTCGCCCTGCTCGACGGCACCCGCCGGGCCGTGAAGCACGCGCCGGCGAACGTCGAGGGGACCGTTTTCCACACCGAGCAGCCGGCGTACCTTGCCGGGTTCCTGGCGGCCCGCATGGTTGACAGGGGTCCGCGGCCGCATGTCGTCGGTTCGGTCGCCGGCGTCCCGATCGGGACGGTGCGGGCGTACGTCTCGGGCTTCCGGGCCGGCGCACGGGCCGCCGACCCGAAGATCAAGCTGCTCAACGCGTACACCTATGACTTCGTCAGCCAGACGAAGTGCCGCCACGCCGCGCTGAACCAGATCGCCCAGGGCTCGAGGGTCGTGTTCGACGTCGCCGGCGCCTGCGGCGTCGGAGCTCTCGAGGTCGCGAAGCGCAGGGGCGTGTACGGCATCGGGGTCGACATCGACCAGTCCTACCTCGGCAGATACATCCTGACCAGCGTCGTCAAGAACCTCGGCTCCGCCGTCTACGACCTGGCGAGTCGACTCGTCGACGCCCGGTGGCGTACGGGCGGCGACCTCAGCTTCGATCTGCGCAACCGCGGTGTGGGGCTCGGGACGATCAGCCCGGACGTGCCTCGCGCACTTCGCCGCCAACTGCGTACACTCGCGGCCGAGATCGTGCAGGGCAAGATCGTCGTGCCGACGACGCTCAGCCCGCGGCCCTGACGGCGACCCAGGTCGCGCCTCCTCCGGCAGCGACCGCTGATGTCCCCTTGCCGATCTGGAGAGTGGCGGTGACTCCGGCACCGGCCGTCAAGCGCGAGAGGCTGCCCCCATATCCGAGCGCCCAGATCGCCCCGTTGCCGGCGGCCAGCGAGCTGGGATGGTCGCCCCTCAGCTGGACCGTATCGACGACTCCGAGCGTCGTGGGAGCGATGTCCTGAACCTCGCCCTGATTGATGAGCCACAGGGCGCCGTCCGCGTACACGGGGTCTCCCACTCCCTCGGCCAGCAGTTGCGAGTCGGTCTTCTGCACCGTTCGGGGATCGATCCGGAGCAGGAACTCGGACTGCGTCGTCACCCATACGGAGCCGCCTCCGGTCGTCAGGCCCGTCGGGGTGCCGACGGTGAGGTACCTGTCGACCCGATCCGTCTTCGGATCGATCCGCACTAGCTGGTCGCCGCACGTCGCCCAGACGTAGTGCCGGTCGACGGCAACGTAGAAGACGGGATTCGGGGCAAGCGCCCGCCGGCTGCCGAGCGGGATCGGGATCGGCTGCGCCAGGGCATTCAGGCGCGGATCGATCTGGGTAACGGTCCCGTCGTTGCCGTCGGCGACCCAGACCGAGCCGAAGCCGACCGCGACGTCGCTGACTTCCGCACCGGTTCCGATCGTCGCGACGAACTTGCCCGTGGCCGGAGCGAGCCGGGTCACGGAGCCTTCCTCGGCATTCGCGACCCACACGCCGCCCGCACCGACGGCGATGGCCGTCGGGCCTCTGCCGACGCCGACGAAACTCTCCACCCCGGTGCCTGCCGCGTTGATCCTCGCCACCGAGTTCGGCGGCACGACGATCGCCGAGACGTTATGACTCCGCAGCGACAGCACGAGAACCGCTGCGGTCCCGAGGAGGATCGCCGATCCCACGGCAATCGCCGCTAATGGATGACGCAACCGGCTGCCCGCAGAGAGGCGGCGCGTTCCGACGGGCGCCGAAGGGAGGTCGACCCGCTGAGGAGCGGCCAGCGACGCGTCGTGGTCGAGAATCGCGCGCTGCAACGCTTGCAGGTCCTCGCTCGGCTCGAGCCCGAGCTCGTCGCGGAGGACGGTTCGCGCGGCCCGGTACGCGTCGAGGGCCTCCGCCTGCCGCCCGGAGCGATAGAGCGCCACCATCAGATGACCGCGCAGCCGCTCGCGAAGCGGATGTGCATGGACGAGCGCCTCGAGCTCCGGGACGAGGTCGTCGTGGTGGCCGAGGGCGAGCTCGAGGTCGATGCGCCGCTCGATGCAGGAGAGACGAAGCTCTTGAAGCCGCTCGATCTCGTGCTGCGCGAAATCGTCGTAGGCGAAGTCGGCGAGCGCCGGCCCGCGCCACAACGCGAGCGCCTCGCGAACCTTGGCCGCAGCGGGAGCACGCTCGAGCCGCCGCGCCTCGGCGAGAAGCTCCTCGAACCGCCCGGCGTCGATCTGCTCGGGCGCAACATCGAGCCGGTAGCCGGCGCCGACCGTCTCCACCGTTTCCTGGCCGAGCTGCTTGCGCAGGCTCGAGACGTAGCCCTGCAACGCCTTCGCCGCGGTGCTGGGCGGTTTCCCCTGCCAGAGCTCCTCGATCAGCCGGTCGGTGGATACGGCCTCACCGGCGTGCAGCAGCAGGATCGCGAGCAGCTTTCGCTGTTGCCCGCCGCGAAGCGCGACTTCCGTCTCGCCCTCACGAACCTCGAGCGGGCCAAGAATCAGATACCTCAATCCGCTCAACCAAGCGACCGTACAACCTCCGGCGGCCGCCGGTAAGGGCCTGCTCTTACCGAGGCTTTACCGCATTTCACCGTCTTCTGGGCGCCTCGCCGGAAGCTCCGGGCGAACGAACCGCACGGAGCGGTTCGAGAGCGGAAGGAGAGCACTGTGTACTCGACGCACACGA
>JAICJI010000048.1 GCA_025928515.1 Thermoleophilia bacterium | reverse complement strand
GCGTGTCTTGACTACGCTCGCGCGGTGCGTCCCCGTCCCCCACTCTCGCTCGAGATCGCCGCTGCGCGGGGCGTCGCTGCGCTCTCCAGGCGCCTCGGCGTCGGCGGCGGGACGACGATCCCGGGCCGGCTCCTCGCCGACTTCGACCGCGGTGCTATCGACCGGCTCGCCACACGGCTGACAGCCGGAACCGTGGTCGTCTCGGCCACGAACGGCAAGACGACGACCACTGCGATGGCGGCCGAGATCCTGCGGCCGCGGTATCGGCTCGCCCACAACGCGGCCGGCGCGAATCTCGTCTCTGGGGTCGCCTCCACCCTCCTCACCGCCGGCGACGCCGAGCTGGGCCTGTTCGAGGTGGACGAGGCCGCGCTACCCGAGCTCGTGCGACGCCTGCGACCGAGGAGCGTCTGCCTCGGCAATCTGTTCCGCGACCAGCTCGACCGGTACGGAGAGCTCGAGCTCGTTGCTGAGCGCTGGCGCGAGGCGGTGGCGGAGCTGCCCGCCGAGACGCGCCTCGTCTACAACGCCGACGACCCCCAGCTCGCCGCCGTGAGCGAAGCGCATCCGGGCCGCGTAGCCTTCGGCCTCGACGACCCGCGCGTGGCTCGTCCCACGCTCCAGCACGCAGCCGACTCGAAGTACTGCGTCCACTGTGGGACGCCGTACACCTATGCGGCCGCGTATGTCGGGCATCTCGGCGACTATCGCTGCCCCCGCGGAGACCACGAGCGGCCCGCGCTCGAGATCGCAGCACGAGACGTGGCCCTCGTCGGGCTTGAACGCGCATCGTTCCAGCTCGACACGCCCGAGGGATCGCGCCGCGTCGAGTTGAAGCTGCCTGGGCTGTACAACGTCTACAACGCAGTCGGGGCCGCGGCTCTCGCGCGCTCACTCGGTGCGGACATCGATGAGATCGCCGTGGGGCTCGAGCGCTTCTCCGCGGCGTTCGGCCGCTTCGAGCGGATCGCGGTCGGCGACAAGCGGATCCTCCTGCTCCTGATCAAGAACCCTGCCGGTGCGAACGAGGCCGTCCGGACGCTGGTGGACGGCGGCGCGCCGAAGACCGTCGTCGTCGCCCTCAACGACGAGATCGCAGACGGGCGCGACGTCTCGTGGATCTGGGACGTCGACTTCGAGCCGCTCCTACCCGGGCTCCAGAAGCTCGTCGCGAGCGGCGCGCGCGCAGCCGAGCTCGCGCTGCGCTTCCGGTACGGCGGGCTCGACGAAAGCGCGATCGAGGTCGAGGCCGATCTCGAGCCCGCTCTCGTCCGAGGCCTCGAGCTGACGCCGGGCGGCGGCGAGCTCGTCGTCCTCCCCACCTATACGGCGATGCTCGCTCTGCAGCGCCTCCTCGCCTCGCGTGGGCTCGCCAGGCCGTACTGGGAGCGCTCGGGATGACGACGATCCGCGTCGGCCACCTCTATCCCGACTACCTGAACATCTACGCCGATCGGGGCAACATCGCCGTCCTCACGCGGCGCGCGGCGTGGCGCGGGCACGAGCTCGAGGTGACTTCGCTGGGGTTGGGGGAAGCTGTCGTGCCCGGCGCGCACGACCTCTACTACGTCGGCGGCGGCCAGGATCGCGAGCAACTGCTCGTGGCGGAGGATTTGCTGACGAAGGCGGACGCGCTGCGGGCGGCCGTCGACCAGGGTGCGGCCATGCTCGCGGTCTGCGGCGGCTATCAGCTGCTCGGTCGCGGCTATCGAGGCTTCCACTGCGAGGACATGCCGGGCATCGGCCTCCTGCCGCTCGAGACCGTCGCTGGTGAGCGCCGCATGATCGGCGACGTGCTGCTCGAGTGCGAGCTGGAGCCGGGACAGAGACGGACTCTCGCGGGCTTCGAGAACCACGCCGGGCGCACTCGCCTCGATCCCGGCGGCGAGCCGCTCGGGCGCGTGCTCGCCGGCTTCGGCAACGACGGCGAGAGCGGGTTCGAGGGCTGTCGCACGGGCCGCGTGATCGGCACGTATCTGCACGGGCCGCTCCTGCCGCGAAACGGCTGGCTCGCCGACTGGCTGCTCGCACAGGCGCTCGGACACCGGCTCGGCACGGAGGATCCGCCGCTACTGGAGCCGCTCGCCGACGAGCTCGAGCACCGTGCGCACGAAGTGTCGGCAGCCCGGGCTCGCTCCCGCGGCGGCCGCTACGACTAGCCACTATCCGCGATCTTCAGGATCTTTTGCACGGCGACCCGCAACGGCTCCGGCACCTCGCCGTTCCCTCGGTAACGCTGCCACGCCTTATGCGGCTTCCGGCCGCGGTTGCTCGCCCTCATCCCCGAGATGCTCTCGAAGTCGGGTGTCAGCACCACGGTGCGGCGGCTCCCGGCGACCTCGCGGATCAAGCGGTTGACCACCCGCTCGGACTCCACGGGTCGCTGCCCTCGGGGCGCGTCGCGATCGTGGACGACGACGTACGGGACGCCGCACGCGTTGCAGATGCGCGCGAAGAGCGGCATGTTGCCCTTACCGCCGCACTCGAGCACCAGGATCCCTTCCTTGTCGGCGTCGACGCCGAGCGCGTCGAAGACGAGCGGGAACGTCAGCTTCTCGGTTCGCCCCTCCACGAGCACTGCGCAACGCGCGAGGAAGAGCTCTGCTCGGTCGCTGTCGAACTCCGACAGCGCGCGGAACGTCTCCGCCTCGGCAAGCGGATCCGGCTGGAAGAGCGACGTGCCACCGGTTGGTGTGTGGCGGACGAGCGCGAGCTCCTCGAGCTTGTCGACACTCAGGAAGACCGGTGCGTGCGTCGAGTAGAGGATCTGGTTCCCTGCCTGCCCGAGCGCTCGCAGCAGGCCATAGAGATGGCGCTGCGCGTGCGGGCTGAGGTAGAGCTCCGGCTCCTCGATCAGGAGCACGAAGTGACGCAGGTTCGAGGCGAGCAGCCGCTCCATGCCGGCGACGAGCGCGAGCCCGCCGTCGGCCTTGGCCCAGTGCCGATCGACCGCAGGCGGCTGGAAGAGCTCGGCGACCTCGGCAGCTCCCCGGCCGGTGGCCGGCGCGACGAGGGTCCGGGAGCGGAGATTCGCCGGCAGGAAGAGCACCGGTGGAGCTCCGGCACGATTGAGATTGAGCGTGTCTGGCGGCCGCGCGTCGAGGAAGATCGTCCCCTTCGCGACGTCCGCCTCGAGGTGGATCCGCCCACCGGCGCCGTCCTTGGCGACGTCGTCGATCGTCGGCGGCGGAGCAGCAGCCTCCAGCAGCGTCCAGATCGCCGTCAACACGGTGGACTTTCCGCTCGAAGCCTCGCCCACGAGCGCGCAGACCGAGCCCGGGGCGACCTCGAGCTCGCGCGCGGCCCGGTACCCCTGGATCGACACTCGCCTGAGCGGCGGCATCACGGAGCCCAGAGCGCTCCGAGGTAGACGGCGGGATCGCCGGGCTGCCAGCGACCGAGAAAGCGCTTGATCGGCGGATGAAGAACGACGTCGTCGAGGTCGGTCGGGTCGAAGAGGCGGTGCCCGCGAACCGCCGCGTCCTTCGACGTGACCCGCTCGAGCGAGCGACCGGAGAGGTCGGCGGCGAAGATGATGTGCACGACGTGGCGACCGACGAACGCCCGTTTCGGCGCGATCGAGTCGACCACGGCCACCGGGCCTTCGAACATGAGATCGTCCGCGATCGCGACTTCCTCCTCGAGCTCCCTGCGCAATGCCTGCACGAGGCTCTCGCCGCTGTTGACGCCTCCTCCCGGGAGCAGCCAGTACTCGCCACGCCCCGCCTTCTCGTGGCGGCAGAGGAGCACACGATCCTGCCAGCGGAGGATGGCGGAGACTCGGATGCGCGGCTCGAGCGGCATCAGTGGGCCGAGCTGCCGAAGCCTTTCTCGCCGCGCTCGCTCGCCGGAAGCTCTGCGACCTCGACCGGCCGCGGCATCGCGACCGGCAGGACGACGAGCTGCGCGATCCGCATTCCCGGCTCGACGACGAACGTCTGCTCCCGGTCGGTGTTGAGGAGCACGACCTTGAGCTCGCCTCGATAGCCGGCGTCGACGAGGCCCGGCGAGTTCACGATCGTGATCCCGTGCTTCGCCGCGAGCCCCGAGCGCGGCTGCACGAAGCCGGCGTGCCCGTCCGGGATGGCCACGGCGATCCCGGTGCCGACGACCGCTCGCGCGCCCGGAGCGAGCTCGACCCGCTCGCACGCCGAGAGATCGAGTCCCGCGTCGCCGTCGTACGCGCGCGCGGGCACGACCGCCTGCTCGCTGACTCGGACGAGCGGGAGCTCGCTCACTTCGCCTTCCTGCGCTGCTCCGGCTCCGAGTCCGCGACGAGGTACGGCGCGTAGCGCCGCAGCTCGCGGCGCGGCAGCCGTGCCACGACGAGCACGCCCTCAGCCGTGTCCTCGCGCTCGTCGATCGGCGCGCCGAGGGCGTAGAGCTCGTTCAGGCGTCCCCCCTCCTCGTACGGGAGCAGCAGGCGAACGCGCTCGAACCGCTCGCCGAAGCGCTCGGCGACCCGCGCCCGCAGCTCCTCGAGCCCCTCGCCGGTGAGCGCGGAGATCTGCAGGGCGTCCGGGTACCGATTCGTGAGTCGCCGGCGACCGAGTGTGTCGACGGCGTCGATCTTGTTCACGACGAGCTCGACCGGCAGGTCGGTTGCGCCGATCTCCCGCAGGACCGAATCGACGGCGGCGATCTGCTCGACGAGCTGCTGCTCGGACGCGGAGCCGTCGACGACGTGGAGGACGAGGTCGGCGACGAGCGTCTCCTCGAGCGTCGCGGCGAACCCCTCCACCAGTTGGTGCGGCAACCGGCGGACGAAGCCGACGGTGTCGGTGACGAGGTAGCGGCGTCCCTCGTGGTCGAAGCCGCGCGTCGTCGGGTCGAGCGTCTCGAAGAGCCGGTCGCGAACGGAGACGCCCGCGTCGGTGAGCGCGTTGAGGAGCGTCGACTTGCCGGCGTTCGTGTAGCCGGCTAGCGCAACCGTCGGCGTCTCGGTGCGGCGCCGTTCCTTGCGCCGCACGTCGCGCTGGCTGCTCAGCTTGCGCAGGCGCTCGCGGAGGAGCACGACGCGGCGACGCGCAATGCGTCGGTCCGTCTCGAGCTGGGACTCGCCGGGACCGCGCGTGCCGACCCCGCCGCCGAGCCGCTCTAGGTGCTGCCACATGCCGCGCATCCGCGGGAGGTTGTACTCGAGCTGCGCGAGCTCGACCTGGAGCTTGCCCTCGGCGGTCACGGCGTGCTGCGCGAAGATGTCGAGGATCAGCTGCGTTCGGTCGACGACCCGCGCCTGGAGCGCGTTTTCGAGCGTCCGCTGCTGCGGCGGGCTCAGCTCGTCGTCGACGATGAGCACCTCGGCACCCGCCTCTCCGTACATCTGCTTGAGCTCCTCGAGCTTTCCCTTGCCGACGTACGTGCGGGCGTCCGGCATTCGTCGATGCTGGACGACCCTGCCCGACGGCTCCACACCTGCAGTCCGCGCGAGCTCCTCGAGCTCGGCGAGCTCGTCGGCGCCGTCCGCTCCCGGTGAGAGCACGGCCAGGACGAGCCCACGCTCGGGCTCCGCCCAGGAGCGATCGGGCTGTCTCACCGGCATCCGGCGGTCATTATGACTCCTGCCATGCCCGCTTCCGATCTCGCGAACCGAACGCTCGAGCTCGTCGACGTGCCCTCGGAGAGCCGGCACGAAGAACCGGCGATGGAGCTCGTCCGGGGCCTCCTGCCCGGCGAGACGCTCTACGACGACGGGGAGGCGATCGTCTGGGGCGACGCCAAGGCGCCGGTCGTCCTCGCCGGGCACGTCGACACGGTGCCGGCCCAGGAGAACATCCCCGGCCGCATCGCCGACGGCGCGGTGCACGGTCTCGGCGCGAGCGACATGAAGGGCGGAGTGGCGGTGATGCTCGAGCTCGCGCGCGCGGAGGTTCCCGCCCGCTACGTGTTCTTCACGCGCGAGGAGGTTCCGCTCGACGAGAGCCCGCTGCCGGCGGTCTTCGCGAGCGGCGTGCTCGCGGGCACCGAGCTTGCGGTCGTGCTCGAGCCGACCGATGCAATGCTCCACGCCGGCTGCCTCGGCAACCTCCAGGTACGGGTCGACTTTCACGGTGAGAGCGCCCACTCGGCGCGACCGTGGACCGGGAGCAACGCGATCCACGCGCTCGCCGAGAGCATGGCGCCGCTCGCGCGCCTCGAGCCGCTCGACGTCGAGCTGGACGGTCTCGTCTATCGCGAGGTGCTGAGTGTCGTGCGCGTCGCAGGCGGGATCGCGCAGAACGTCGTGCCGGCGCTGGCGTCGGCAGAACTGAACTTCCGGTACGCGCCGGGCCGCTCTCCCGCCCAAGCCGAAGCGCGCGTTCGCGAGCTCGTGCCCGGCGGCGAGCTGCACGTTTTGCACAACTCTCCGGCGGCGCCGCCGGCGCTCGGGAACACGCTCACCGAACGGCTACGAGAGCTCGTCCTCGATGTGGCGCCGAAGCAGGCCTGGACTCCGGTGGCGCAATTCGCCGAGCAGGGGATCGACGGGATCAACTTCGGGCCCGGCGCGACGGCGTACGCGCATCGGCAGGACGAACAGATTCCGATCGCGAACCTGCACGCGGTGTACGAGACGCTGGCTAGGTTCCTCTCGTGATCAATCCCGTGTTGGCCGATATGGCCGTGTACCCGTTCACGCGGCTCGAGGAGGAGCGGCGGCGCCTGCTGGCGGCCGGCGTCGAGGTGATCGACTTCGGCAAGGGCGACCCGAACGAGCCGACCGATCCCATGATTCGGCAGGCGCTCGTAGACGCACTCCCTGAGCGCGCGCCGTATCCGCTTGCGCAGGGACTGCCGGAGCTGCGCGGGGCCGCGGCGGGCTGGCTCGAGCGGCGGTTCGGAGTCGCGGTCGACCCGGAGCTCGAGATCGTGCCGACCTACGGCTCGAAGGAGGCGATCTTCTCCCTCGCGCAGGTGCTCGAGACCGACGGCCGTGTGGTCGCGTTCGGCGAGCCCGCGTACCCGGTGTACGAGCGAGGTGCGCTCTTCGCCGGTGCCGAGGTCCGGACGCTGCCGCTGCGTCGCGAGAGCGGGTTTCTGCCCGACCTCGCCGAGCTCGACGACGACGTCGCGCTCGCCTGGGTCAACTACCCGCACAACCCGACGGGCGCCGTGGCGTCGCGCGAGTTCTACGACGAGCTCGCCGAGGCAGCCGAGCGCCACGACTTCGTAATCGGCTCCGACGAGGCGTACACGGAGCTGTGGTTCGACGAGCCACCGGCGTCCGCGCTGCAGGCTGCAGACCGCTCGCGCATGGTCGTCTTCCAGACGCTGAGCAAGCGGTCCTCGATGACCGGCTACCGGTCGGGGTTCGTCGCGGGACCGCCGGAGATCGTGGCGGCGCTCAAGGCGTATCGCCCGACGGTGGGAACAGCGCCGCAGGAATTCGTGCAGCGTGCGTCGGTAGTGGCCTGGGACGACGAGCGGCACGTCGAGGAGACTCGCGCGCGCTACGCCGCGAAGCGGGACGTGTTGATCCCGGCAATCGAGAGCCGCGGTTGGGAGATCGTCGCGAGCGAGGCGACCATGTATCTCTGGGTGGTCGGGCCCGATCCGGCGGCGTTGCTCGAGCGAGGCGTCATCGTGTCGCCTGGTGAGATGTTCGGGCCGAGCGGCGAGGGCTACGTCCGCTTCGCGCTCGTCCCGACGCTCGAGGAGTGCCAGCAGGCAGCGGAGATCCTGCAGGAGGTGTCGTGATGGACGTCGACGAGACGATCGCCGCGCTCGATCGCGGCGAGGTGCGGGTCGCCGAGAAGGTCGACGGCGACTGGCGCGTGAACGAGGAGGCGAAGGCGGCGATCCTCGAGTACTTCCGCGTGCGCAAGGTCGAGCCGATCGAGGTCGGGCCGTTCGAGTATCTCGACAAGATCCCGCTCAAGCACGATCATGCCGAGCGCGGCGTCCGCGTCGTGCCGCCGGCGACCGCGCGGTACGGGTCGTTCCTCTCGCCCGGGGTGATCCTCATGCCGAGCTACGTCAACATCGGTGCCTGGGTCGGCCCGAACACGATGGTCGACACGTGGGCCACGGTCGGATCGTGCGCGCAGATCGGAGCCGACGTCCACCTCGCGGGCGGCGTCGGTGTCGGCGGCGTGCTCGAGCCGTTGCAGGCTCGGCCCGTGATCGTCGAGGACGGGGCCTTTATCGGCTCCCGCTGCATCCTCACCGAAGGAGTCCTGATCGGTGAGCGCGCCGTGCTCGGACCGAACGTCTCGCTGACCGGATCGGTGCCGGTGATCGACGTGACCGGCCCGGAGCCGGTCGAGCACCGGGGCTACGTGCCGCCGCGTGCGGTCGTCGTGCCCGGGACACGCCCCAAGGACTTCCCCGCCGGAACGTTCCAGGTCGCGTGCGCGCTCGTGGTCGGCTGGCGCAGCGAGAAGACGGATCTCAAGACGAGCTTGAACGACGTCCTCCGCGAGTTCGAGATCGGCGTCTGACTCTGCATCCGCCTGGCACTCGCAAGGGCGAAGACGAACAACGCGAGCTGCAGGCCGACGAGCATCGTGTCGAGGTCGATGCCCTCGTCGAAGCTGTCGGACGCGAGGCGGAGCCCGAATGAGGAGCCGTTCGCGAGCGCGAAGTTAGCGGCCAGGGCGATTCCGACCAGTAACGCCGCGGCGGTGGCCGCCGGGACGTAGCGGCTGATCCGGGCCGGCAGGCGCAGCACGGCCAGGAGCAGCACGACGCCGATCGCGACCTCGACACCTTCGATCGCGTAGCCGAACGCGACCGCGTGAGGGAGGACGGCGCCGTCGAGGAAGCCGCGGTACCAGGACGGGGCCGCGCTCGACATGTCGCGAAGCTCCGCTGCGAGACCGGTGGGAAAGTCGCCGTGGACGAGCTTGGTCAGTCCGGAGACGAACCACTCGTAACCGATCACGACCTGGACGAGGAGCAACGCGACGACCGCCCCGCGACTCGGCTCGGGGGTTCTGGAGGTACGCATCAGTGGCTCATCGTTCCGGGGACGTTCCCCACGTTGAGCAGGCCGACCTCGCCGAGCATGACGCTCGCGAAGCTGTGCGAGACGAAGGGGTAGATCCCGCGCTTCGGAATGGTGACGTCGAACACGCCGCCTCCGCCGGCCGGCACGACCGCGGTCTGGATGTCGTGCTGCGGCGCGTCGACCAGATCGGCGTTCAGCCAGGCACGCCGGAGAATCGACCCGACCACGTGGAACTCCGTGTTGAGCGACGGCCCTGCGTCGACGACCCAGAAGCGGACGGTCTGGCCGGGCATCGAGGTGAGCGGATGCATCTTGTACTGCGCCGAGTAGCCGTTGAAGGTGACCCAGTCGGGCGTCATCTGTTCGGCCTTCGTGACGTCGAGAGTCGCGGGAGCGCCGGTGCCGGGCGCGTTGAGGTACCACTCGCTCGAGACGAGGACGTACTGATGTTGGGCCGGCGGCATGTTCTTCGGCTCGACGACGATCGCGCCGTACATGCCGTTCGCGATGTGCTCGAAAGCCGGGGCAGTGCCGCAGTGGTACATGAAGACGCCGGGCACCGAAGCGACGAAGCTGAACGTCTTCGACGCCCCGGGCGCAACGTCGGCGAAGTCGACGTTCGGCGCGACCTGTGCGGCGTGGAAGTCGACGGAGTGCGCCATCATTCCCTTGTTCGTGAGCGTGACGGCGACCCGCTGTCCCTCGCGGACGTGGATCACCGGGCCGGGCGCGCTGTCGCCGAATGTCCAGGCGCGGTAGCGGATCCCGGGCGCGATGGACACGACTCGGTCGGCGATGCCGAGCTGGACGTGTGCGACCGGCCCGGCCGGCGCGGCCGGCAGCGCCGCCGGGAACGCCGCGTGCCGCATCGCCAGCGCATCGGCGTTCGCCGGCGCGATGCCGGCGAAGCTCGGCGTCGGCAGCGTGCCCTCGCCCGCCGCGACGGAAGTGGGCGTCGACGGTGTGGAAGAGCTCGCGCCGGCCGCTTTGGCGGATGCCGCCGCCTGATGGGCGGCGGTGTTGGCGTTGTGCGCGGAAACGGCGAGCCAGGCGCCGATCGCGATGACGAAGGGAATCAGGAACCCGGCGAAAAGCGCGAACGCCTTCCAACCGATCCCGGTCTCGCGGTCTGTCTGGCCAACCGAATACGTGCTCATGCCGCCTCCTGGTCTCGACTCTCCGGCAGCACCGTAAGCCGAGCCACTTCGGCGCGAATCCGTAATTTCCACGACTCTCGTCGTGCTTAATGCGCACGAGAATGCGGCGTCCGCCGGGGGCGGCGTCTTCGTCGAGCGGAGCCCGGCGCAAGCCTCGCCCGCCTCTTGGACAGCGGGTCGAGCCGTTCGTCGAGCCGGGGCTCTGCATCGCCCACCGCGGCCGGCCGGTTTCGGCTACGGATCGAGCGGTTCTGCCGGGCCTGTGAGCCACGCGCTTCCCGCGGCGAGGCGTACCCGAAGGTCGCCACCCGGGAAGTGCACGACGACCTCGCCGTCACCGTGTGTCGCGGCCGCGACGGCGACTGCACTCGTTCCGGACGCAGCCGTCTCACCCACCCCGCGCTCCCAGACGCGCGCGGTCACCTCGCCGGGCCCGTCCACCCGCACGACCTGGACGTTCGTCCGCTCCGGAAACCGCGGATGCGTTTCGAGCCTCGGCCCGAGCTCCTCGATCCGGCCGGGGTCATCGACCACGACCGCGTGGGGGTTGCCGACCACGACCGCAGTCAACTCGATCCCGTCGACGGTCTCCCTCGGCCCGACCGCCACGGGCCCGAGCGCCGACTCGTAGAGACCCGCCCCGGTCCGGCGCACCGTCACGGTTCGCGGACCCACGTGGACGCGGGCCTGCGCCGAGCCGCTTCGGCTCATGAGCCAGGCCGCCGCGATGCGCGTGCCGTTTCCCGACATCTCCGCACGCGAGCCGTCCGGATTGACGATCGCGACCGTCACGTCGTCGCCGTCGACGGCCAGAACCTCGACCGCGCCGTCCGTACCGGACAGGTCGACGCCGGCCGCGGGCCCCTCAACGACGAGATAGATGTTGCCGTGTGCGTGCCAGCGCGACGATTTCAGCTGCGGTCTCCTCCGGCGGCCGGTCGGCTGCGACGATAACGACCCCCTCGAGCCGCCGCAGCCACTTCCGCTGGTATGCCGCGTACCGGCGGGTGCGGGTGGCGAGCGCGTCCATCGCCTCTTCACGCGGGAGCGTCGCCACTTCGTGCAGGCCGATGATCTTCGTCGCCGTCGCGGACGGCTCGACCCGGAGTGCGGCGTGCACCTCCGCTTCCACGCCCGCCTCGAACATGCGCCTGGTTCGCTCGGTGATCCTCCGGTCGAGCTCGGCCGTGGGGACGTCGAGACCGATCAGGAGCGTGGGATGCCGCCAGCCTCCCCCGAACAGCGCTTCTCGGCGCGGGACGAGCGATCGGCCCGCCTCCGCAAGCTCGAGCGCCCTCACGACACGCCTGCGGTCATTCGGGTGGATTCGGCCCGCGGCGGCCGCGTCCAGCTCGCCGAGCCTCGCATGCGCCACGGCAGCGCCGCTCTCGTCGTAGAGCCGCTCCCAACGCTCGCGCGCACCCGGTTCCGGTGCGGGCGGTAGCTCGAGCGCCGCAAGAGCAGCGCGGAAGTACAGGCCCGTGCCGCCCACGACGAGCGGCGTCCGCCCCGCCTCGAGGATCTCATCGACGGCGGCGTGAGCGAGCGGGGCATACTCGCCCACGGAGGCGGCGTGTGAGAGCGGCCAGATCCCGACCAGGCGTTCCGGATTGGCTGACTGGTTCGTGAGGATCGGCACTCCTTCGTACAGCTGCATCGCGTCGGCCGAGACGACCTCGGCCGGAATGAGGTCTGCGACCGCAACCGCGACGTCCGACTTGCCGCTCGCCGTGGGGCCGAAGACCCCGATGACGAGCACGGTCTAGGCCGCGGCGAGCGCGAGCTGCGCGCCGGCGAGGGTCGTCGAGGTCGCGCTCGCGATCGAGACGGAGACGAGCTCCCCGGGGGCGGCATCGCCGCTGAAGTTGACCGTCGTGTTGCGGCGCGTCCGGCCGCGCAAGAGCTCCGGCTCGGTGCGGCTCGGGCCTTCGACGAGGACTTCCTCGACGCTCCCGACACGCCCGGCATTGCGCTCCGCCGCCACCCGTTGCACCACCGCGACGAGTCGCTCGATGCGGTCGCGCTTCACCTCGTCGGACACCTGGTTCGGCATCGCGGCAGCCTCGGTGCCCGCGCGGGGCGAGTAGACGAAGGTGAACGCACCGTCGAACCCGACCTCCTCCGCAACCTCCAGCGTCTCGCGGAAGTCGTTCTCGGTCTCGCCGGGGAAGCCGACGATGATGTCCGTCGTGAGAGCGAGATCCGGTATCGAGGCTCGCAGCTCCGCGACGAGCCGCAGGTAACGCTCGCGCGAGTACGTCCGGCGCATCGCCTTGAGCACGCGGCTCGATCCGGACTGGAGCGGCAGATGCGCGTGCTCGCAGACCGCCGCGCACTCGGCCATCGCTGCGATCACATCGCGGCGGAAATCCTTCGGGTGCGGGCTCGTGAACCGAATCCTCTCGATGCCGGCGACGCCGTCGACCGCGTGCAGAAGCTCCGCGAAGCTCGAACCGACGTCCCGGCCGTACGAGTTCACGTTCTGGCCGAGAAGCGTCACCTCGCGGACGCCCTCCGTCGCGAGCCTCTCGACCTCGGCGATCACCTCACCCGGGCGCCTCGACGTCTCCCGACCGCGGACTGCCGGGACGATGCAGTACGAGCAGACCGAGTTGCAGCCCATCGAGACCTGTACCCAGGCCTGGAAACGCCGCTCTCGATGCGCCGGCAGCCCGGCCGCGAACGCCCGCTCCTCGCCGGTGCCGAACGCGCCGCGCGCGACCCCCTCCCCACCCGCACCGAGCCAAGCGCCGAGATGCGAGATCGTGCCGGGGCCGAACGCGACGTCGACGTCGGGATAGAGCGCGAACAGGCGCTCCCGCTGGGCCTCGGCGTAGCAGCCGCCGACTGCGACGACCGTCCCGGGACGCTCACGCTTCTGCTTCGCAGCGTTGCCCATGTGCGCTGCGAAGCGGGTATCCGGCTTCTCGCGGATCGTGCAGGTGTTGAGGACGATGACGTCGGCCTGGTCCTGCGAGGGCGCTTCGCCGAGGCCGAGCTCTTCGAGCAGGCCCTTGATCCGCTCGGAGTCGTGGGCGTTCATCTGGCACCCGAAGGTCGTGACGTGGTAGCGCTTCACGGCGCCTAGGGTAGCCCGCTCGGGCTACGCGGCCTGGATCGGCGAGTCCGCCGCCGGCTGCTCGAGTTGCAGAGCCCCGTGGTTCTTGGCCACGTCCACGGCGCGGCTCTCGCGGATCACGGTCACCTTCACCTGACCGGGATACTCGAGCCGGTCCTCGATCTCGCGCGCGATCCCGTGCGCGAGCAGCGCTGCCTCGTCGTCGTCGACGTCGCCCGGGCTGACGATGACCCTGATCTCGCGGCCCGCCTGGAGTGCGTAGACCTTTTCGACGCCGGGCTTGGACGCCGCGAGCTCTTCGAGCGCCTCCAGGCGCTTGATGTACTGCTCGAGGCTCTCGCCGCGCGCGCCGGGGCGGCTCGCCGAGACGGCGTCCGCTGCGATCACCAAGACGGCCTCGACCGTCTGCGGCTGAACTTCGTAGTGGTGCGCCTCGATGGCGTGGACGACGCCCTGCGACTCGCCGTGGCGGCGCGCGAGCTGGGCGGAGATGAGCGCGTGCGACCCCTCCACCTCGTGCGTCATCGCCTTGCCGATGTCGTGGAGCATCGCGGCGCGTTTCGCCGTCTGGACGCTCGCCTCGAGCTCGGTCGCCATGATCCCCGCGAGATGCACGACCTCGAGCGTGTGCTTGAGGACGTTCTGACCGTAGCTCGTCCGGAAGCGGAGCCGGCCGAGGATCTGGACGATTTCTTCGGGGAACGGCCCGCAGTTCGCCTCGAAGACCGCCTGTTCGCCGGCCTGGCGAACGACCTCCTCCACCTCGGCCTTCGACTCGTAGTACGTCTCCTCGATCCGCGCGGGGTGGATCCGCCCGTCTTCGAGAAGCTTGGCGACCGTGAGGCGGGCGACTTCGCGCCGGAGGCCGTCGAACGACGAGAGCACGACGGCATGCGGCGTGTCGTCGACGATGAAGTCGACGCCGGTGAGGTGCTCCAGAGCCCGGATGTTGCGACCCTCCCGCCCGATGATCCGCCCCTTCATGTCGTCGGACGGCAGCTCGACCACGGTCACGGTCGTCTCCGCCGTGTGGGTCGCGGCGACCCGCTGCAGCGCGTCGGCGACGAGGTTCCGTGCGCGCCGCTTCGACTCCGCGCGTGCCTCGTCCTCGAGCGTCCGCACGCGTCGCGCCAGCTCGTGCCGTGCCTGCTCCTCCCCACGCTCGAGCAGCAGCGCCCTCGCATCCGCCTGTGTCAACGCGGCCACCCGCTCGAGCGCAGCGAGTTGCGCGTTCTTCGCCTCCTTCAGCTCGTCCTGGAGCGCGCGGACGTGCTCTTCCCGGTCGGCGAGGCCCTGATCGCGGCGCGCGAGCTCTTCGAGCGTCTTCTCGATCTCGAGCTCCTTCGAGAGGACGCGCTCTTCGATCTTCATGACCTGCGCGCGCCGGTCGGTGAGCTCCGTGTCGATCTCGCTCCGCAGCCGGACCGCCTGCTCGCGGGCCTCGACCTGCGCCTCGCGCCGCACTGCGTCCCCCTCGCGCCGCGCGTCGTCGAGCAGCTGGTCGCGAATGCGGCGAGCCTTCGCCACTCCGGTGGTGCCGAAGACCGAGACGGCGAGGAGAGCGAGGGCCACCCCTCCGGCGATCCCGATGGCGATTCCGATCCCGATCAGCACTGCCGGCTCCTCAGTCGGGGATCCAGCCGCTTCATGCGGCATGTTCGTCCGGCGCCGGCCCCCGCCGGCAGCTATCCGAGAAGCCTTCTCCGGCAGGCGGGCCTACCGGACGGTCGCCGCGCTACCGCGCGCGCGACCTCCGAGTCGTCGGGCTAGAGCGGTTGGTCATCGGATTTGGTTTCGGAAAAGCTGCTTTTGCAGGCAAAACGTCGAATCGAATGTGCCGGAATCCTACCGCTTCCCGGGTCTATTCCGCAAACGCGGTAGCGATCTCGTCGATCGTCTGCCGGGAAAAGCCACGACTCCCCAACCGGCGTACGGTCTTGGCGCTGAGTGCTCCCGTGTCCAGGAATCGCCGGGCGCGGTCGACCTCCGGCTCCAACGAAGCGATCGCCTCGGCGACCGCTTCCGACGGGATCAGCCGCTTCTTCAGGTCAGCCCGAATGGCGGCATCGCCATATCCACGGCGTGCCATGTGCTCCGCTCGCGATTGGGCAAGCCGCAAGTCGTCGACAAGCCCGGAGCGATCGAGGGTCGCGAGCGCTTCCTCGCGCGCCTCGGGTGCGTGCCCCGCTCGGGCCAATCGTTGCTCGAGCTCGCCTCGCGATCGTCCGCTTGCGGCGAGGGTCCGGGTCGCTCCCGCGAGTGCGCGAGCCCGACGCAGCTCCCGCGCGAGCTCACGCGCGGTGTGCCGATCCAGCAGTCGTCCGACAGCGAGCCCGGTCCGCACGACGGCGTCGACGGGCAGGACACGCCACGGCCGGCCGTCGAGCTCGACGGCGACCCGGCCGCGCTTCCGCTCGCGCAGCCCGGTGACGGTCGAGGTCACGCCTCCGCTTCGGCCGCCGCGAGCGCTTCGGCCGCCACCTCTGCCTTGCCGTTCGATTCCGCGGACTCCTCCGCGGCGATCGGCAATAGCCGGGCGGACACGACCTGATCCGAGCCGAGCTCCGTCTGGATCTGCTGGAGGATCCCCTGTGTGACGTCCGGGTGCTCGCGGAGGAACGCCGTCGCGTTCTGGCGCCCCTGGCCGAGCCGCTCGTCGCCGAAGCTGAAGTACGAGCCGGACTTCGTGACGACCTTGCGGTCGAGCCCGGAGTCGAGCACGGTGCCTTCCCAGGAGATGCCCGAGCCGTAGATGATGTCGAACTCCGCCTGCTTGAACGGCGGCGCGACCTTGTTCTTCACGACCTTGACGCGGACGCGGTTGCCGAACGCCTCGACACCCTCTTTGAGCGTCTCGATCCGGCGGATGTCGAGCCTCACGGACGAGTAGAACTTCAGCGCCCGCCCGCCTGGCGTCGTCTCGGGATTGCCGAACATGACGCCGATCTTCTCGCGCAGCTGGTTCGTGAAGATGCAGATCGTGTCGGTGCGGTTGAGCGTGCCGGCGAGCTTGCGCAGAGCCTGGCTCATGAGGCGCGCCTG
>JAICJI010000018.1 GCA_025928515.1 Thermoleophilia bacterium | reverse complement strand
CTCTTCGTCGCCTCGACGCACGACTACATCCTCTTCTTCACGAACGTCGGCAAGGTCTACCGGCTCAAGGTGCACGAGCTCCCCCTCGGCTCGCGCCAGTCGAAGGGCCGCGCGATCGTCAACCTCCTGCCCTTCCGCCAGGAGGAGCAGGTTCGTGCCGTGATCCAGACGCGCGACTTCGAGGAGGCGAAGTATCTCGTTTTCGCGACGAAGAACGGTGTCGTCAAGAAGACGGAGCTCGCCGCGTACAACACTCCGCTCAAGGCGGACGGGATCATCGCGATCAAGATGCGCGAGGGAGACGAGCTGATCGGCGTCCGCCATTCCTCGGGCGAGGACGACATCCTCATGGTCTCGAAGAAGGGGCAGGCGATTCGCTTCCACGAGACCGACGCGCGGGCGATGGGCCGCGACACGTCGGGCGTCGCAGGCATGAGGCTGCGCAAGGGCGACGAGGTGATCTCGATCAACATCGCCGAGGACGACGCGGATCTTCTCGTCGTGACCGAGAACGGCTTCGGCAAGCGGACGCGCGTCTCCGAATACCCGGTCAAGGGCCGCGGCGGCATGGGCGTCAAGACCGTCCAGCTGACCGAGGCGCGCGGCTATCTCGTCGGCTCGCGCGTCGTCCGCGACGGCTACCAGGTGATGATCATCTCGACAGCCGGGACGGTGATCAAGGTGCCCGTGGAGGACGTGAAGCGACTCGGTCGCTCGACGCAGGGCGTGATCGTGATGCGGCTCCGCGGCGACGACGAGACGGTCTCCGCGCTTGCGCCCGTCGTCGAGTCGGAGGAGACGAACGGCGATGCAGAGGCGGCCTCGGAGCTGCCGCCCGGGGGCACAGTCGAGCCGCTTGTCGAGCCGCCTGCGGCCGAGTAGCACCGGCGCCCCCTTCCAAAAACGGCGCGAGGGCTTTATAACTCTCGGTCGGGGTCAGCACCCGACGCGGTGAGGGCAAATGGCGGTAAGCAGGCAGGTCGATCTCCTCGAACCGATCAATCTGGCCGAGCATCTCGACAAGGTCGAGCTCTACCTCGGCCAGGTCTGCCAGATCGCCGGGATCTCGAAGATGCAGCTCGACTACTGGACGAACAAGGCGCAGATCCCGACCAAGGGCAAGAAGCAGCGGATCTACGACATCGGCGCCCTCGAGACCGTGATGCTGATCAAGCAGGCCAAGGACAAGGGCCTGAACCTTGGCGCTGCGATCGAGGCCGCGCGGAACTTCCGCGAGCAGGATCTTCCGGACTAGACACGCGGCCGGCGGTTCATGTGGAGCCGCTGCCAGCCGTCGTAGCCGCCCTCGAGCTCGCGCAGGATCGCGGCGAGCAGGAATGCGCGCGGCCACTCGCGACCGGTCTCCGTCCTGAGCGATGTGGGCGGCTTCCCTGTTTCGGCCGGGAGCTCGTCGGTCGTCTGGTTGACGTTCACGCCGATCCCCAGCACGACTCTGCCCGTGCTCGCCTCGGGCAGGATTCCGGCGACCTTCCGACCCTCGATCAGGACGTCGTTCGGGTGGCTCAGCTCGGCCGCGACCCCTGTTTCGGCGCGCAGCGCAACCGCCACCGAGTCGCCGGCGACGAGCGAGAGCTCCGGCCACAACGCTATCGGTGGCAACGGCCGTAAGAGCACCGAGAAGAGCAGTGCACGCCCGGCGGGCGCCTCCCACGTTCGTCCCAAGCGGCCGCGCCCTTGCGTCTGGAGGTCGGTCGCGACCGTCGTCCCCTCGAGCTCGTCGCCGTCGAGCAGGCGCTGGGTCGAGGCGCATTCCACGACGAAGCGGTACGGGCGGCCGAGACGCCCCTCCAGCAACGGTTCGACAGAGGCGGAGGAGAGATCCGACACCCGCATTTAGACTAACCCCGCCGTGGGGAGGACCACCCAACCGCTGCGTGAGCGCAGCCTCGACTACGCGAGCCTCAGCGACCCGATCCTCGTCACGCGCGCAAAGGCCGGCGACGCTCGGGCGCTCGAAGCGCTCTGTGTGCGGCATGCGCCGCGGGTGGAGCGGCTCGCGCGGCACCTTCTGCGCGATCCCGAGGATGCGCGCGACGCGGCGCAGGAGTCGCTCGCGAAGCTCTGCGTCCGTCTGCGGCAGTTCCGCGGCGAGTCCCAGTTCTCGACGTGGCTGCACCGGCTCGTCGTCAACACCTGCCGTGATGTCGCCGAGCGCCAGCGGACGCGCGCGCACGAGCAGTTGCCGGAGGATCTGGGCGCCGACGTCGAGCACGATCCGACGCGCGGCGTACGGATTACCGAGCTGCGGCGAGAGCTCTGCGACTCGCTCGCCGAGATCTCGCCCGAGCAGGCTCAGGTGATCGTGCTCAAGGACGCGCTCGACTACACGTTCGAGGAGATCGCGGCGGCTGCCGGCATGCCGGTCGGCACTGCGAAGTGCCACGCGCACCGTGGCCGCAATCGCCTGCGGGAGCGGCTGGAAGACCGAGACGTCGCCTGACGTGCCCGATCTGACGCCGCCGTTCGGCCGGGAGACGATCGAGTCGATCATCCCGCACCGGCCCCCCTTCCTGCTCGTCGACGAGGTGCTCGAGCTCGATCCAGGCCGGTTCGTGCGCGGGCGTTATCGCGTTCCCGAGGACGGGTGGTGGTTCCAGGGGCATTTTCCCGACCGCCCGGTGATGCCCGGAGTGCTCACGATCGAGGCGATCGCGCAGTGCGGCGCGGTCGCCGTGCTCGCCGCCGAAGCGAATCGCGGCAAGATCCCTTTCTTCGCGGGAATCGACGACTGCCGCTTCAAGCGCGTCGTCGGGCCGGGTGACGTCCTCGACCTCGAGTGCGAGTTCGTGCGCGTGCGCGGTCCGATCGCCAAGGGGCAAGGTCGCGCAACCGTCGGCGGTGAGGTCGCCGTCGAAGCGATGCTCACGGTGTTCGTCGGAAGCGAGGAGTAACGCGAGTGATCGGCAATGGCCGCAGTGACATCCACGTCACGATCACGGGCCTCGGCGCCTACGCGCCCGAGCGCGTGATCACGAACGACGAGCTCTCGAAGCTGGTCGACACGTCGGACGAGTGGATCATGGAGCGCACCGGCATCCGCGAGCGCCGCATCGCGGCCGACTCCCAGGCGCTCTCGGACATCTCGCTGCCCGCGGCGCGGCAGGCGCTCGAGCAGGCCGGCAGCGACGGGACGGACGTCGACCTCCTGATCGTCGCGACCGTCACACCCGACATGATGTTTCCGTCGACGTCCGCGATCCTCGCCGACCAGCTCGGCGCGAAGGATGCTGCCGCCTACGACCTCTCCGCCGGCTGCACGGGCTTCATGTACGCGCTCGTGCAGGCCTACGGGATGGTCGCGGCGGGCCTTTCACGCCGCGCCCTCGTGGTCGGTGGCGACGTGCTCTCCCGCATTCTCGACTGGAGCGACCGCTCGACCGTCGTGCTCTTCGGCGACGGCGCCGGCGCCGTGGTGGTCGAGCCGGCGGACACCGACGGCTTCCTCGCGTTCGAGCTCGGCGCGGACGGCGCCGGCGGCGAGCACCTCTGGCTACCGGGCAGCGGCTCGCGACGTTTTGACGATCCCGAGCGTTTCGTGAAGATGAACGGGCGCGAGGTGTTCAAGTTCGCGTCGCGCGTCCTCGTGCAATCGGCCGAGGACGTCCTCGACAAGTACGGCGCGAAGATCGAGGATGTCGACGTCTATGTTCCCCATCAGGCAAACGTCCGCATCATCGATCACGCAACCAAGAAGCTCGGCATCCCGTCGGAGCGGGTGGTGATCAACGTCGACCGTTATGGCAACACGTCGTCCGGCTCGATCCCGCTCGCGCTCGCGGAAGCGCAGGCAGACGGAAGGCTTTCGCCGGGCAGCCTCGTACTCATGACGGGAATGGGTGCCGGCCTCACCTGGGGGAGCGCGCTGATGCGCTGGACGATGGGTCGGGCGGCATGAGCAAGATCGCCTTCTGCTTCCCCGGCCAGGGCTCGTTCGAGGCAGGCATGGGCCGCGACTTCGCGGAGGCTGTGCCGGCTGCGCTGGACGTCTTCCGTCGAGGCAGCAAGGCGAGCGGTCTCGACCTCGAGCATCTGTGCTTCCACTCCGACGCCGAGGCACTGCTCGACACCGCGGTGCAGCAGCCCGCCCTCGTCGCGACGTCGCTCGCGATGCTCGCGGCTCTGCACGAGCGCGGCATCAAAGCGGATTTCGTGATCGGCCACTCGGTCGGGGAGTTCGCAGCGCTCGCGGCCGCCGAGGCGATGACCGTCGAGGAGGCGATCACGCTCGTCCGCGAGCGCGGCCTGGCCATGGCCGAGGCGGCCGCCCGCAATCCCGGCTCGATGGCTGCCATCCTCGGCTTGGCGGACGAGGTCGTGGAGGCCCTTTGCCGCAAGATTCTCGGCGTGTGGCCGGCCAACTACAACTGCCCCGGCCAGATCGTCGTCTCTGGCGAGAACTCCGCCGTCGACGAGTGCATCGAGCAGGCGCAGAGCGAGGGAGCCCGCCGGGCCGTGAAGCTCCAGGTCTCGGGTGCCTTCCACTCGCCGCTCGTCGCCCGCGCTGCAGACCGGTTGCGCCCCGCGATCGAGAAGATCCGTTTTCAGGAGCCGTCCGCCCCGTTCATGTCGACCGTGACCGCCCGCGTCGAGTCGGCCCACAGGATCGGCCCGCTGCTCGTCGACCAGCTCACGGCACCGGTTCGCTTCACGCAGTCGGCGACCGAGCTCATGCGCGACGGCGTCCGCACCTTCGTCGAGGTCGGGCCGGGCAACGTGCTCTCCGGCCTCGTGAAGCGCATCGACCGGAGCGTCAAGGCCGTCTCGGTCAACAGCATCGACGCGCTCGAGCGGCTTCCCGAGCTGCTCGCCGAAAGCCCGTGAGCTTCGCGCGCCTCGAGGGCACGCGCGCCCTCGTCACCGGCGCCTCGAAGGGCATCGGCCGCGCGATCGCCGAGGAGCTCGCGCGCGCAGGAGCCGATGTCGTCGTCGGCTACCGCACCGGCGCCGAGGAAGCGGAGGAGCTGGCGCGCGAGATCGGCGGCTCCGCCGTCCAGGCCGACGTCTCGAGCGCCGAGGAGGCCGCGAGGCTCGTCGAGGAGGCCGGCGACCTCGACATCCTCGTCAACAACGCGGGCCTGACCAGGGACGGCCTGCTCGCCCGGATGTCCGACGACGACTGGCGCACGGTGATCGAGACGAACCTCTCGTCGGTCTTCTACACGTGTCGCGCCGTCTGCCGGCCGATGATGAAGAAGCGGGCCGGCGCGATCGTCAACGTCTCCTCGATCGTCGGCGTCCACGGCAACTGGGGCCAGACGAACTACGCGGCCTCGAAGGCCGGGATCATCGGCTTCACGAAGTCGCTCGCCCGCGAGCTCGGCAGCCGCGGCGTGCGGGCCAACGTCGTCGCGCCCGGCTACGTGCGAACGCAACTCACCGACGTCCTGCCGGAGGAAGGGACCGCCGCCATGCTCGGCAACACGCCGCTGGGGCGGCTCGGGGAGCCGAGCGACGTGGCGGGCGCTGTACGCTTCCTCTGCTCCGACGAGGCATCGTTCATCACGGGCGATGTGCTTCTCGTCGACGGCGGACTCGGAATGTAGTGACAGCAACCAACGGCTCACTCAACGGACGGCGCCGCGTCGTCGTGACAGGGCTGGGAGCGGTTACGCCGCTCGGTCTCGACGTCGAATCCACGTGGACGAGCCTGCTCGCGGGCGAATCCGGCGCGGGCGAGATCACGGCGTTCGACCACAGCGAGTATCCGGTCCATTTCGCCTGCGAGGTGAAGGGTTTCGACGCGACGGAGTGGATCGATCGCAAGGCGGCGCGACGGATGGACCGCTTCACGCACCTGATTCTCGCCGCTGCGCGGCAGGCAGTCTCCGACTCCGGGCTCGAGATCGAGAAGGAAGCCGACCGGATCGGCGCCGCCGTCGCGACGGGCATCGGCGGCCTCCGGTCTTTTCAGGAGTGCCACGCCGTCCTCGTCGACCGCGGTCCGGATCGCGTCAACCCGTTTTCGATTCCGGCGATCATCCCGAACCTCGGCGCCGGCTGGGTCTCGATCGAGCTCGGCACGCGCGGGCCGCTGCTCTCGGAGTGCACGGCGTGCGCTGCCTCGAACATGGCGATCGGCGACGGAACCGACGCGATCCGGCTGGGCCGTGCCGACGTGATGCTCTGCGGCGGCACCGAGGCGGCCGTCTGTGAGGTCGGGATCGCCGGCTTCGGCGCGATGCGTGCGCTCTCGCGCCGCAACGACGACCCGGTTCGGGCTTCGCGTCCGTTCGACGCCGAGCGGGACGGGTTCGTGATGGGCGAGGCCGGCGCGATGCTCGTGCTCGAGGAGCTCGAGCATGCGAGAGCTCGCGGGGCGAAGATCTACGCCGAGGTGTCGGGCTACGGCCTCTCCTCGGACGCGAAGCACATCACCGATCCCGATCCGACCGGGCCTGTGACGGCGTTCAAGATGGCGCTCGGCGACGCCGGCGTCTGCGTCGACGAGATCGACTACGTCAACGCGCACGCCACCTCGACGCCGGTGGGCGACTCTTCCGAGACACAGATGCTCAAGTACGCGCTCGGCGAGGAGAACGCCTACAAGACCCCCGTCTCGGGCACCAAGGGAGCGACCGGGCACTGCCTCGGGGCCGCGGGCGCCATCGAGGCGATGTTCACGATCCTCTCGATCCGCGACGGGAAGCTGCCGCCCACCATCAATTACGAGGTCGAGGATCCGACCTGCGATCTCGACTACGTGCCGAACGAGGCGCGCGACGCCGACGTGAAGGTCGCCGTCTCGAACAGCTTCGGCTTCGGCGGCCACAACGCCTGCGTCGTCTTCACGCGGTTCGAGGAGTAGCCCGGCGTCGAGGTAGGTTCCCGGCGTGGAGCGCTGGGCCACCTTCGACTGCTACGGCACGCTGATCGACTGGAACGCCGGGATCGGCCGCGAGCTCGAGCGGCTGTTCGGCGCGGCGCGCGGCGGCGAGCTGCTCCACACGTATCACGAGCTCGAGCCGCAGATCCAACGCGAGGATCCGGGCCGGAGCTATCGCGAGGTGATGGCCGTCGCGCTCGCGCGGCTCGGCGCACCGGCCGACGAGGAGGACGCACTCGGGCGGTCGCTGCCGCGCTGGGAGCCGTTCCCCGAGGTGCCGGCGGCGCTCGAGGAGGTGCGCGCCCACGGTTGGCGGCTGGCAGTCCTCTCGAACACCGACCGCGATTTCCTCGACGCTTCGCTTGACAGCATCGGCGTCGAGTTCGAGCAGACGATCGTCGCCTCCGAGATCGGCTCCTACAAACCGGCGCCCGCGCACTGGGACGAGTTCTTCGCTCGCAGCGGAGCCGACCGCGACCACCACGTCCATGTCGCCGCGAGCCTCTTCCACGACATCGCGCCGGCCACCGCGCTCGGGCTGCGGACGATCTGGATCAACCGGCTCGGTGAGGAGCCGGAGCCGCAACCCGACGTCGAGCTGCACGGCCTCGCCGGGCTCGCCGACAGCGTGGACGCGCTCGTCCCGTGAACGCGCGTCCGATCACGCCCGACGATTTCCCTGCTCTGGCGGCGTTTCTCGCCGAGGACGAGTCGCATCTCTTCGGCCGCCCGTCGCGCGTCGGAGTCGCGGACGTCACGGCCTGGCTGACGGGGCCGGACCTCCCGAGCGACAGCTGGCTGCTCGAGGCAGACGGCGGGATCGTGGCGGCCGGGTGGGTCGAGAAGCACGAGAGCACGGGTGTCGCGATCGGCATCGTCCATCGTGAGCAGCGCGGCTGCGGCCTCGGGACGGAGCTCGTCGACCGCAGCGAACAGCGACTCGGCTCGCTGGGCGTCGGGCGGATCCACGCGGTGACCCTGGCGCCTGACGTAGACGCCGACCCGTTGCTGACCGGTCGCGGCTACCGCGAGGTGCGACGCTTTTGGGAGATGACGATCGAGCTCGGCGACGAGCCGCCGCCTGAGCCCCGGCTGCCGGGCGGTCTCTGGATCGAGCCGTTCTCCGCGGACACCGCGCGGGCATTCCACGGCTCGCTCGAGGAGGCCTTCGAGGAGCACTGGGAATTCCAGCCGACGCCGTTCGAGCGGTGGTGGGAACGGCAGCTCGCGAAGCCGGATCACGATCCGTCGCTCTGGTTCCTCGTTCGCGACGGTGAGGACGTCGCGGCTGCAACGCGGAACGATCCCGAGCGATCCGGCGGCGGTTGGATCGGCGCCATCGGCGTCCGCCCGGCGTGGCGCGGCCGCGGTCTCGCCAAGGCTCTGCTGCTGCACAGCTTCCGCGAATTTCACCGGCGCGGACAGCGGCGGGTGGGTCTGGGGGTCGACGCCGAGAACGCAACGGGCGCGACGAAGCTCTACGAGAGCGTCGGCATGGTCGTTGACTCGGAGCAGGTCGTGTGGGAGAAGGTGCTCGCATGAAGGTCCGTCCGTACGTCGACGACGATGCGCCGAACGTTGCGGCGCTCATCTCCGCCGAGGAGAAACGGCTCTACGGCGCGCGTCCAGGTGGTGTCACCGGCGACGACATCCGCATGTTCCTACAGGTGGCCAAGGAGGCGTGGATCTGGGAGGACGGCCGCGGCACGACGCGCGTCACGCTGGACGTGGACGCGCAGAACGAGACGGGCGCGGTCCGGTTGTACGAGCGGGTGGGGATGGTCGTCGAGACGTGTGGCGTGGCCTTCGAGAAGGCCGGCGAGTGAGCCTTTTGCGCGCTCGCTGCCCGGCGTGCCGCACGTTGACGGCGGTGGCTATCGACGACGGTTACGAGTGTCACAGTTGCGGCCGCTCGTTCGGCGCGGGGCTCGTACGTGTGCCGCGGGCGTGGGGCGACGGAGGCGAGGCGATGGTCGAGGCGGCGTCTCTCGCGCTCGACTATCCCGAGGTGGCCGTGGTCGAGGAGGAGACGCTCGCGATGCAGACGCTCGCGGTGGCATCCGACCTCGCGGCGAGGCCGCTCGTGCTCGGCGGATGCTGCTGCTCCCACGTCGGCGCCGTGGAAGGCTTGGCGGCGCGGCACGGCCGCGTCGCCGTCCTCTGGCTCGACGCGCACGGCGACCTCAACACGCCCGAGACGTCGCCGTCCGGCAACGACTGGGGGATGCCGTTGCGCATGCTGCTCGACCGGGGCACGATCGCCGCCGCCGACGTCGTCCTCTGGGGAGCGCGCAACCTCGACCGGCCCGAGGTGGAGTTCATCGCGGCGGCCGGGATCGGGAACGATCCCGACACCCTGCTCGACGATGCGCGGATCGAGGCCGTGTACGTCGCGCTCGACTGCGACGTCTTCGATCCGGACGAGATCGCCGTCTTCATGCCCGAGCCCGGCGGGCCTTCGCT
This sequence comes from Thermoleophilia bacterium, assembly GCA_025928515.1. Classification (GTDB taxonomy): domain Bacteria; phylum Actinomycetota; class Thermoleophilia; order Gaiellales; family Gaiellaceae; genus Palsa-739. Next base: position 32,481 of record JAICJI010000018.1, on the reverse strand, counting down.
CGCGGAGGTCGAGCAACTGCTGACGCGCGTCCGGGTCAGCGGCAAGCTCGTCGGCGTCGGGTTCACCGGGCTCGCTCCAGACCCGGCGAACGTCCAGAAGGTCCAGCGTCTGGCAGCCGCGCTCGGCTACTGACGCAACCGCCTCCAGCGGCCATAGGTCTAAGCTGGCGCCGTGGCCAAAATCGACGTTTCGGTCGAGACGAACGACCAGCCGACCCCTCCGCCCAGTCACCCGAACACCTGCCCGAGCTGTCACTCGCACTACCGCGACGACGAGCTCGAGAAGAGCCAGTGGGTCTGTGAGCAGTGCGGCCACCACTTCCCGATGCGGGCACGAGCCCGGATCGCTTCGCTCGCCGACCCGGGCTCGTTCGCGGAAGAGGCCACGGAGCTGCACTCGGCGGATCCGCTCGGCTTCTTCGACCTCCGGCCCTATACCGAGCGCCTCGCCCAGGCCGAGATGGAGACCGGGCTCGCCGACGCGATGGTGATCGGCCGCGCCGCGATCGAGAAGCGGCAATGCGAGCTGGCGGTGATGGATTTCGCCTTCATGGGCGGCTCGATGGGCAGCGTCGTCGGCGAGAAGTTCTCGCGCGCCTGCGACTCCGCGGCCGAGGCGAAGATGCCGCTCGTCGCCGTCACGAGCTCCGGCGGTGCGCGCATGCAGGAGGGGATTCTCGCGCTCATGCAGCTGCCGAAGACCGTCGCGGCGGTGGAAGATCTCCACGACTCGGGCCAGGCGCTCCTCTGCGTGATGGCGCATCCCACGACCGGCGGCGTGCTCGCGAGCTTTGCCACGCTGGGAGACATCGTGCTCGCCGAGCCAAATGCTCTCATGTCGTTCGCCGGCCCCCGGGTCGTGCAGGAGATCACGAAGGAGAAGCTCCCCGACGACTTCGGGCGGGCCGAGCAGAACCTCCGCTACGGGCAGATCGACGCGATCGTCCCGCGGCCGGAGCTGCGTCCCACGCTGTCCCGCCTGTTGAGGTTGTTCGATGCCCCCAACTGAGCACGAGCTCCGGCTGCGCGAGCGGCTCGGTCGCCTGAGGAACCTGCCGCTGCTCGGCGGCGCGCGGATCTCCGGCGAGCTCGAGCGGCTGCAGCGGCAGATCGAGCGAATCGGCGAAGAGGCGACCGACGAGGAGATCTGGCGCAAGGTCGAGCTGGCGCGCGACGAGGACCGGCCCTACACCCTCGATTACGTCGAGCGACTCTTCGACGACTGGTTCGAGCTGCACGGCGATCGCGCGCTCGGCGACGACGGCGCCATGATCGCCGGCCTCGGCAAGCTCGACGGACGCACGGTCGTCCTCGTCGGCCAGCAGAAGGGACGCGACGTCCACGAACGCGCGAGCCGGCGCTTCGGGATGCCGAACCCGGAGGGCTACCGCAAGGCCTGGCACGCGATGGAGCTCGCCGACCGGCACGGCTTCCCGGTCGTCACGCTCGTCGACACGCCGGGCGCCTACCCCGGGGTGTTCGCAGAGCAGCACGGCCAGGGTGCCGCGATCGCGCGCTCGCAGTCGATCATGGCGCGCCTGAAGGTCCCGATCGTGGCGTGCGTGATCGGCGAGGGAGGCTCGGGCGGCGCGATCGCGATTGCCCTCGCCGACCGCGTCCTCATGCAGGAGAACGCCATCTACTCCGTCATCTCGCCCGAGGGGTGCGCGGCGATCCTCTGGCGTGACGCGGGCCAGAAGAAGAAGGCGGCGGCCGCCTTCCGCCCTGACGCGGTGCACTGCCGCGAGCTCGGGGTGATCGACGAGGTCGTGTCCGAGCCCGTGGGCGGCGCGCACATCGATCCGGATCTGGCTGCGCGGCTGCTCGGACAGGCCCTGCGCGAATCCCTAGCCGAGCTCGACGGGATTCCGGGTGACGATCTCCGTCGCCGGCGCCGCGCCCGCTTCCGCTCGCTCGGCGTCTTCGCTTAGACAGCTTAGAGTAGGTTTACCTAGTTTCGGGCGCTAAGCGATTGAACTCTGTCCACACCGTCCACAGGCTTATCCCCGCTATGTGTGCGTCGTGTAAACCGCAGGAGTACGACTCGAGTCGGGCACGAAGCCGATTCACACGCTAGAAAAGCCCCTTGAGCAAGAAGCTTTCCGAGTATGAGCGCAAGCGAAAACGAGGCAAGACGCCCGAGCCGTTCGCTGCGAAAGGCGCGCGGGCGAAGGGCCCGATCTTCGTCGTGCAGCGGCACGACGCGCGGCGCCTGCACTACGACTTCCGGCTCGAGCGCGACGGCGTGCTCGCCTCCTGGGCGGTGCCGAAAGGCGTGCCGCTCGAGCCGGGCGAGCAGCACCTCGCCGTCCACGTCGAGGATCATCCGCTCGAGTACGGGAGCTTCGAGGGCGAGATCCCGAAAGGCAACTACGGTGCCGGGACGGTCGAGATCTGGGACCGCGGGATCTACGAGCTCGTGGAGGAGAAGCGCGACGGAGGCCTAACCGTGCGGTTGCACGGCGAGCGGCTCGACGGAACGTGGACGCTCATCCCGGCGCACCTGTCCGGCGACGAGAAGAACTGGCTCATCCTCCGCAAGCGCGACGAGGCCAAGCCGTCTGCGACTGCGCAGCGCCGCTATGCGCCGATGCTCGCGTCGCTGACCGAGCGACTGCCGTCCGGGAAGGGCTGGATCTTCGAGCCGAAGTGGGACGGCTACCGCGCGCTCGGTTATGTCCGTGGCGGCGACGCGACGCTGCGCTCCCGGCGCGGGAACGACCTGACGAAGCGGTTCGAAGGGATCGCGAAGGAGCTGCCGAAGGCACTTCGCTCGCCCGACGCGGTCGTCGACGGCGAGGTCTGTGCGCTCGACGAGCAGGGGCGCCCCAGCTTCTCGGCGATGCAGCAGGGAAAGCCGGGAACGCCGCTCGTCTACGAGATCTTCGACGTGCTCGAGATCGACGGTGAGCCACTCGTCGGCCTGCCGCTGACCGAACGGCGGAAACGGCTCGAAGGCCTGCTCGCGCCGTCGCGTGTCGTCCAGATGTCGGGCGCGTTCGAGGACGGAGAGGCGCTGCTCGAGGCGGCGACCGAGCAGCGGCTCGAGGGCGTGATGGCGAAGCGCGCCGGCTCGTGCTACCTCGAGGGCAAGCGCGGCCGGGACTGGCTGAAGGTCAAGACGCACGGCCGGCAGGAGTTCGTGATCTGCGGCTGGACGAAGGGCCAGGGGCGCCGCCAGGGGACGTTCGGCTCGCTCGTGCTCGGCGTGCGACGCGGCGCGCAGTACGCGTGGGTCGGGAACTGCGGCACGGGCTTCAGCGAGCGCGTCATCGCCGAGCTCCTCGCGCAGCTGAAGCCGCTCCGCCGCGAGACGACGCCGTTCCCCGCCGAGCCGAAGATGGCGAAGGTCCGCAAGGGCGACGTCGTCTGGGTCGAGCCCGAGCTCGTCTGCGAGGTCGAGTTCGCCGAGTGGACGCACGACGGCCACCTCCGTGCCCCGACGTTCCAGGGCCTCCGCGACGACAAGCCGGCTCGCTCGGTGCGCCGCGAGGGGCCGGTCGAGAGGACGGAGGGCGGGGTCAAGCTCTCGAACCTCGACAAGCCGTTCTGGCCGGAGGACGACCCGAGCGGCCTGATCACGAAGGGCGACCTGCTCGACTACTACCGGGCGGTCGCGCCGGCCGTTCTGCCCCATCTGCGCGCGCGGCCGTTCACGATGCGCCGGTATCCCGACGGCGCGTACGGCAAGGCGTTCTTCCAGAAGGACGCGCCGAAGGGGATGCCGGAGTGGATCGAGCGCTTTCGCGTGCAGGTCTCGACGCGGGAGCGGCCGCCGAAGCGCCGGTGGATCGACGCTCCGCTCGTCAACGACGAACGGGCGTTGCTGTGGGTGGTGAACATGGGCTGCATCGATCTCAACGCGTGGTACTCACGCGTCGACAAGCCGGACCGCCCGGACTTCGTCCTCTTCGACCTCGACCCGTCACCGGACGTCGGCTTCCCCGAGGTCGTGCAGGTGGCGTGTCTCGTCAAGCAGGCGCTCTACGCGCTCGGGCTCGTCGCCTTCCCCAAGACGTCGAGCGCGGAGGGGATGCACGTGCTCGTGCCGGTCGAGCGGCGCTACACGTACGCGCAGACGCGTGAGTTCTGCGAGATCGTCGCGGGCGCTTTGGCGCGTACCCACCGAGGGCTCGTGACGACGGAGTGGTCGAAGGCGAAGCGGCGCGGCGTCCTCATCGACGCGAACCAGAACGGCGAGGGGAAGACGATCGCCTCCGTCTACTCCGCGCGGCCACGGCCGGGCGCACCGGTCTCGACGCCGCTCCGCTGGGAGGAGGTCGACGACTCGCTCGATCCCACGACCTTCACGATGGATGCCGTGCTCGAACGAGTCGATCGCCACGGTGACCTCTTCGCAGGCGTCCTGACGACCCGCCAGCGACTCGAACCGGCGCTCCGCGCCCTCCGCTAAGGAATGCTTCCCTTGCTGCCGATGAAACGCTGAGATGGTGGGGCACTGGTTCCAAGATGCGGCGAACTTCGCCATGACCTATCTCGGTCTGGCGTTCCTCGTGCTCGTCGCCTTCATGTGCTGGCTCCTCTGGAAGACCATGGGGATGATGCCGCGCACCACGCCGGCGAACCTCGTCCACGGCAGCAAGTCGAAGACGAGCTGGTCGGACGTCGCCGGTGTCGAAGAGGTGCGGGGCGAGCTCATGGAGGTCGTCGACTTCATGCGCGACCCGAAGCGCTTCGAGCGCCTCGGCGCGAAGGTGCCGAAGGGCCTCCTTCTCTACGGCCCGCCTGGCACGGGCAAGACGCTGCTGGCCAAGGCCGTCGCGTACGAGTCCGGCGCGAACTTCTACAGCGCCTCTGCGTCCTCGTTCGTCGAGATGTTCGCCGGTCTAGGCGCGTCACGCATCCGCAAGCTCTTCGCCGAAGCGCGGAAGAACGCGCCGGCGATCATCTTCATCGACGAGCTCGACGCCGTCGGCGCCCAGCGCTCCGGCCACGGGTTCAACCGCGAGCAGGATCAGACGCTCAACCAGCTGCTCGTCGAGCTCGACGGCTTCGAGGGCGCCGAGCAGGTCGTCGTGATGGGCGCTTCGAACCGGATCCAGGATCTCGACCCGGCGTTGCTGCGCCCGGGCCGCTTCGACCGGCAGCTGCTCGTGCCGCCGCCGGACCTTGCGGGCCGGGAGGCCATCCTCCGTGTCCACACGCGCGGCAAGCCGCTCAACCTCGACGACGTCGATCTGGCGACCGTCGCGCGGCAGACGTCCGGGCTCACCGGTGCCGAGCTCGCGAACATCTGCAACGAGGCGGCGATCAAGGCCGGCCGCCGCAGCGACGTCTCGATCTCGCAGGCGGACTTCGACTGGGCGCTCGAGCGCGTCGTCGCCGGCCTGCAGCAGCGCAAGGTGCTGACCGAGAAGGAGCGCCGGATCCTCGCGTACCACGAGGGAGGGCACGCGCTGATGGGGCACCTGATGGGCTCGGTCATGGAGCTGCAGAAGGTGACGATCGTCTCGCGCGGCAACGCGCTCGGCTACGCCTTCTACCTCCCCGAGGAGGATCGGTATCTCCACACGAAGGAGGAGCTCGTCGACCGGATGATCGTCGCCCTCGGCGGTCGCGCCGCGGAGGAGGTCGTCTTCGGCCGGGTCACTAACGGCGCCGCCAACGACCTCGAGAAGGTGACCGAGATCGCCCGCTCGATGGTTTTCGAGTGGGGCATGTCCGACACGGTCACGTCGAGGACGATGCGTGCCGACAACTACGCGCTCTCGGAGGCCTCGAAGCGGCTCCGCGACGAGGAGCAGGCCCACCTGACCGACGGCGCGTACGAGGAAGCCGTCCGGCTGCTGCGCAAACACCGCGCGCCGCTCGACCGGATCGCCGCGGCGCTGCTCGAGAAGGAGACGCTCGTCCGCGAAGAGCTGCAGGCGCTCGTCGAGGACGTCGAGCCGGAGTCGAGCGCGTCGGAGACGGTGGGCGTGCCGCGCGTCGTCGCCAGCGAACCCGGCGAGCTTCCTGCGTAAGGCCTCCCGGCCAGCCTTTCGCATACGATCGCCCACGTGGACACGCCCAACTCGGTGCACCACGTCGGTCTTGCGGTCGAGGACCTCGACGGCGCACTCGACACGTACGAGCGGCTCTTCGGCGCCCGGCTCGAGCAGCGTTCTCGGGTGGAGGAGCAGGGCGTCGAGGCGGTGTCGATCCGGGTCGGCCAGAGCCGGCTCGAGCTGCTCGGCGCGCTCGGCGACGACACGCCGGTCGGCCGGTTCCTCGCGAAGCGCGGTCCCGGGATGCACCACGTCGCGTACGAGGTCGACGACATCGGCGCCGCTCTCGCACATCTCTCCGACTCGGGCGCCGAGCTGATCGACGAGACGCCGCGGCAGGGCATGTTCGGGCTCGAGGTCGCGTTCGTCCACCCGGGCTCCGTCCACGGCGTCCTCTCCGAGGTGGTGTGCGCGAGTGGCTGACGAGCGGGTGCGCATCGAGCTCGGTTTCGCCGGAGGCCAGATCGTCGGCAGCTTCGTGGAGTCGCGCTCGGCGGACGAGCTCGAGGCGGCGCTCAACTCGACCGGCGCAGGCAAGCCGGTCGTGGTGCTCGAGACCGAGGACGGTCCGCTCCACGTGGTCGTCGCGCACGTCGCGTACTACAAGCGAATCGTCCGGGCCGGCCGGGTCGGGTTCGGCTCCGGTTAGCGGAGCCTCGTGAGTTAGCTCCGGTGAAATCGCGGGGAAATGAGAGCGGGATGACTTCTCCCGCCGAGGATGCACCTGCGCGCGAGTCGACCGAGCACGTGCGGGAGCTCGTCGCACGCGGTCAACAGGGGGATCGCGACGCGCTCGAGGAGCTGTACCTCATCCACTTCGACCGGATCTACAGCTACCTCCACGTCAGCGTCGGTAACCGCCACGACGCCGAGGACCTCACGACACAGACCTTCCTGAAGATGCTCGAGAAGATCGGCAGCTTCAAATGGCAGTCGGCGCCGTTCTCGGCCTGGCTGTTCCGGATCGCGCACAACCTCGCGATGGATCACTTCCGTTCGCGCCGCCGCTGGCAGCCCGAGGAGGAAGTTCCCGAGCCGCCGGGCCAGGAGGAGCCGTCCGCCGAGCTTCTCGCCATGCACACGATCGGCCGCGAGTCGATGCTGAAGCTCATCGAGCGCCTGTCGCCCGAGCAGCAGCAGGTGCTGACGCTGAAGTTCGTCTTCAACCTCCCGAACGCCGAGGTGGCGGCGATCCTGGACAAGACCGAGGGTGCGATCAAGTCGCTCCAGCACCGCGCGCTCGCCTCGCTGCAGAAGCAGATCGCCCAGCAGGAGCCCTCGCCCGGCTAGCCTCCGCGCGTGGCGCTGGAGGTCGGAATCGTCGGGCTGCCGAGCTCGGGCAAGACCACGCTCTTCCGGGCGCTCACCCGGGCCGAGACGCACGGCTCGGGCAAGGAGCACGTCGGGATGGCGCAGATCGCGGACGAGCGGCTCGACCGGCTCGCCGAGACGGTCGGAGCGCGGAAGGTCACGCCGGCCGCCGTGCGCGTGGTCGACGTTCCCGGAACCGGGCCGCAGCTGCTCGGCGACCTGCGGCAGGTCGACGCACTGCTCGTCGTGCTCGACGGCTTCTCCGGCACACGGGTTCCCGCCGACGACCTCGAGACGCTGAAGCTCGAGCTGCTCGTCGCCGACCGCGACCACGTCGAGCGCCGCCTCGAGCGCGTCGCGAAGCAGGCGAAGTCGGGAGACGCGCGCCTGAAGGCGGAAGCGGCCGAGCTCGAGCGGCTGCTCGCGCACCTCGACGCCGGACAGACGCTTGCGGACTGGGAGGGCGACCTGCCGCCCGAGCTCGAGCCGCTCACGACGAAGCCGCTGCTCGAGCTCGTCAATGGCGGTAGCGGCATCGATCTCCAGCTGGAGGCCGAGCTGGCGGAGCTCTCACCGGAGGAAGCCGCGGAGTTCCGCGGCAGCGGCGAGTCGGCGCTCGGCGAGGTGGTGCGCAGGCTGGCGGAGACGCTCGACCTGATCACATTCTTCACCGCGGGCGAGAAGGAGACGCGAGCGTGGACGCTCCGGCGCGGCGCGACGGCGCTCGACGCAGCGGACACGATCCACTCCGACATCGCGCGCGGCTTCATCCGCTGCGAGGTCGTGCGCTGGGACGACCTCGTCGACGCGGGCGGCCATGCGGAAGCGGCCCGCGCCGGCAAACAGCGCCTCGAGGCGAAGGCCTACGTGCTCGAGGACGGCGACGTCCTCAACATTCGCTTCAACGTGTAGCGACGTCCCGTACGTACGATCGGGTCGGCCACAACCGAGAAGGGGGAAGGATGTCGATCAAGCTTGTGCTGCTTGTGGTGGTTGCATGCTCGGCGCTGGTGCTCGTTCCTGCGGGCGCCGCAGCGACCGTCTCCTCGCCGGTGCACGTCACCGACGACCAGTTCGCCGCAAACGAAGAGTCGCTGGGCATGAGCCCGGACGGCCAGATCCTGATGGGAATGTGGAACGACTGGCACTTCAACGACGGCTGCGGGATCTCGTACTCGACCGATGGGGGCACGACCTGGGCCCCGGAGTCGTTCGCGCCTGGCTTCACGTCGTTCACCAACGACCCGAACGTCGCCGGAACCGGCGTCTACGCTGTTGCTGGCGATCCGGTCGACCTCTACAACCCGAAGTCGGGGCTCTTCGACGTCATCTGCCAGTCCTTCGGCGGGCTGAAGAACAAGAGCCGAGTCCAGTTGCTCGCGACGACCTTCAACCCGGCCGCGGCGAATCCAAGCGATCCGGCCGACAGCTACGGCCTGGGGGCCTGGCGTCTGCCCGCGGTCCCGATCACGACCGGCACGGCGAACGGCAGCGAGAAAGGATCGAACGGGAACTTTCCGGACCACGAGGCCGGCACGGTCGATACCGGAAGCGGCCCCGGCCACCACTTCGGCCGGATTTACATCGCCTGGGCGCAGTTCGACGGCGCCGGAGGCTCGCCGATTCTGCTCGCGTATTCCGACAACGACGGCGCGTCGTGGACGGGCCCGATCCACGTGAGCGATGCCGGGCACCAGTTCGATCAGGACGCCACTCCCCGGGTCGGCCCCGACGGGAGCGTCTACGTGTCGTTCACGAACGGCCCGAACGAGAAGAGCACGAAGTCGAACGCGGCGATGATCGCGAAGTCCACGGACGGCGGGAACACCTTCGGCCCGAGCCTCGTCGCAGCGCCCATGAACGCGCCCGCGACGAGCCTGCCGAATGCGCTGTACCGCGGTGGCACCGACGTCACCTCGACGGTCGATCAGCGCACCGGGAACGTGGTCGTCGTCTACAACGACGAGTCGAGCGGCGCGCTGAACGTGTGGTCGACGCACACGACTCAGCCGGGGAACCTCTCGACGTTCACTCCGGCCGAACAGGTGAACGCGAGCGGTCAGACGCAGTTCTTCCCGTGGCTCCAGTCGGCGCCGGACGGTCGCGTCGACCTCGCCTACTACGACCGGAGCTGCGATCCGAACGACGTTCTCGTCTGCGTGACGCTCTCGTCGTCCACCGACTCCGGTGCGACCTGGACGAGCACGCCGGTCACGACGGCCGGCTTCGACGGAGACATGTTCGGAGCGTGTCTCGCATTCGTCGATCCGCCCGACTGCACGAATTTCTTCCTCGGCGACTACATCGCGGTCGCATCGACCGACGCGAAGGCGCAGGTGATGTGGACCGGCAACGGCGACCACGCGCTCGACGCCATCACGGCGGCGGTCACTCCCTGACGAACATCCACCGGCCGGTGGGTCGTACGCCCCGCCGGCCGGTGGATCCCCTCAGCAGCAGCCTGTGCCGCAACAGCCTGTGCTGCAACAGCCCTCGCAACACTCGTTGCGCATCGGGCCTCCTTTCATCGATAGACATCAATGCGTTATATTGGCAGAAATCGATGAAGGCACTGCCTGTCCTCTGCTGCGGCCCGGCAACGGAGCCGCTCGATTCGGATGCGAGCGAGACCGTCGCAGCACGCTTCCGCGCGCTCGCCGACCCGACCCGGGTGGCGATCGTGAACCGGCTCGCCTCCACCGAGGAATGCTGCGTCTGCGATCTCAACGCGGCGTTCGACCTCTCTCAGCCCACGATCTCGCACCACCTGAAGGTGCTCCGCGACGCGGGGCTCGTCGAGTCGAGCCGCCGCGGCACGTGGGCGTACTACCGGCTCGTGCCCGACGCGGTGCGCGAGCTGCGGCGTACGCTCGGTGGATGAAAGCCCTCTTCGTCTGCGTCGAGAACGCGGGTCGCTCGCAGATTGCGCAGGCGCTGTACGAGCAGCGCGGCGGTGAGGCGCGATCGGCGGGATCGCAGCCGGCGGCCGAGCTGCACGAGGCGGTAGTCGAGGCGCTCGAGGAGGTTGGGATCGACGTCTCGCGTCGTGTGCCGAGGGCGCTCGAGCGCGAGGACGTCGAATGGGCGGATCTCGTCGTGACGATGGGCTGCGGCGACGCGTGCCCCGTCCTCCCGGGCAAGGAGTACCTCGACTGGAATCTGCCCGATCCGGCCGGGCTCTGCCTCGAAGAGGTCAGGGAGTTCCGGGCCGTGATCGAAAACCGGGTGGCTAGCCTCCCGCTGTGATCAGGACGACGCCGGCGAGAGCCACGAGCACTCCGGCGTCCTGCGTCCGCTGCACCCGCTCCCCCAGCACGAGTCGCGCGAGCAGCACCGTTACGACCGGATAGAGCGACGCGAGGACCGAGACGACGCTGAGCAAGCCGTGCGTCGACGCGGCGGCCGCGAAGAGGGCGTTCCCGCCGGTGTCGAGGAATCCGATCGCGACGAGCCCGGGCCAGTGGGCACGTAGGCCGCCCGGCCTGAGCCCGCGGGCGAGGGCGAGGGTGAAGACGATGGTCACGGAGGTGCAGCGGAAGAGGAAGGCCGGCCACAGCCAGTCCTGCGTCGAGGCGGCGTGCATCGGGACGTAGTAACCGCCGAAGGCGAGCATCGCGAGCGCCGCCCAGCCCACGCCGGCCGCGATCTGCCGGCGCTCCGGTTGCAGCTCGATCGATGCCGCGACGCTGCCGCCCACCGCGGCGGCGAAGCCGATCGCCTGGAGGCCGCTGATGTGGTCGCCCGAGACCGCGACGCCCCAGATCACCGGTACGCCCGCCGCCACGGCGGCGATTGGCGCCACGACGCTCATCGCCCCGGTCGCAAGGCCGCGATAGAACGCCAACAGCCCAACTGTGCCGAAGATGGCCGCGAGCGCCGACCAGGCAACCTCGTCCCCGGGGATCCCGGTCCCGCGTGCAACCACGGCGATGCCGAGCGCCGCGAGCCCGAACGGCTGCGACGCCGCCATCACGGTCAGGCTCGGCAGGGCGCGTGCCTTGATGCCGCCGAAGAAGTCGCCGAGCCCCCAGGTGAGGCTGGCGCCGAGCGCCAGGAGAGCGGATCCCAAGCCGGGCCTAGTCGGGCACCGGCCGTGTGGCGGCGACGGCGTCGAGCTGGTTCGCGTGGTACAGGACGGCCGCTTCTGCCGTGCGTGCGGCGCGGGCGTCGTGATGGCAGGCGACCGCGTGGAGCAACTCGGCGGGAGCGCCCAGCTGCTCGAGGCTGCGGAGCCCGAGATGGACGTGACCGAGCAGCCGCCCCTCCTCGGTCGGCGCGAAGATAGGCGGCCGGCCGAGCTCGCGCGTGCGTCCGACGTCGTGGACGAGCGCGGCGGCGAGCAGCAGGTCGGCGCGCAGGCGCGGGTGGACCTGAGCGAGATCGCGGCAGAGAGTCGCGACGCCGACCGTGTGCTCGAGCAGGCCCCCGGCGTACGAGTGGTGGCCGTCGGGAGTCGCCGGGTACGTGCGCAAGGGAGCGTCCGCGAGCGCGCGCGTCACGACGGCGTGGAGCGCTTCGTCGTGGACCTCGCCGACGAGGAACTCGAGAAAGCCCTCGAGCTCGTCCGCGTCCCGCCGCAGGCTCGGCGTCAACCCGGCCGGATCGACATCGGCCGCGGGCTCGAGCGTTCGCACCTCGACCTGGAGCTCGTTGCGAAACCGCTCGACGCGGCCGAGCACGCGGATCGCGTCGCCTGCCTCGAAGCGCCCGTCCAGCATGTCGACGTCGTTCCACACCCGCGCGCCGATCCGCCCACTGGCGTCCACGAGCTCGAGCGCGAGGTAGCTCGACCCGTTACGCGTTCGTAATTTCTCCTTGCGGGCGACGGCGTAGACGCCCTCGATAGTGCGGTTTTCCTCTAGCTCCGCGATGGTGGTCACGAGACGGAGTTTCGCATGGCCGGGTATCGGGGACCGGTGCCTCGATGGCGGTTGCATTGCGCCAGAGCAGGCGGTTCGACGCGTCGAGCCCCGTCACCCGCTACTGGCTCGCCAACTGTGTCGGTTTCTCGCTGGCAGGCGGAGGCCACGGCACGGTCGAGCGGGTCCTCGCCGACGGGAGCCTTCACGCCCCCTCGCTCCTCGAGGTCCGGACGAGTCGGCGACAGGTCCACCGGATTCCGACGTCCGCGGTGATCGCCGTCGTCCCGTCGGAGCAGGTGCTCGTCGTCGATCGCCGGCGCCGGCTCATGCCCGACCGGAAGCGGGACGTGACCTTGCGCCTCCGTTGGGGCGCCCGGATCCTGCGCCGCATCCTCGTCGTGGGGCTCGGCGTTCTGGCCGCGCTCGCAGCCGAGCTCTGGCGACACGGACGCCGCGCGTGGACGCAGGGGTCGCCTGCCGTCGCACGCACGAGCAGGCGTGGCGGTAACGAGGCTGCGCGGTTGGTACGGTCAGTGCCGTGGCAGTCGTACGGCCGTTCCGCGCGCTCCGCTACGACCCGACTGTCGCAGGCCGGCTCGACTCGCTCGTCGCGCCGCCGTACGACGTCATCGGGCCGGAGCAACGAGAAGAGCTCGCCGGACAAACCGAGTACAACGTCGTCCACCTGACGCTGCCCGACTCCGACGAGGAGGCGGCCGCGGACCTCGCGGAGTGGCAGGAGCAGGGGGCTCTCGTCAGGGATCCCGAGCCGGCGTGTTGGTGGCTCGCACAGGAGTACGTCGGCCCCGACGGCGTCGCCCGGCAACGAGAAGGCTTCGTCGCCGCTCTTCGGCTCGAGCCGTACGACAACCGGGTCGTCCTGCCGCACGAGCGCACGCACGCGGGCCCGAAGGAGGGACGGCTGCGGTTGCTCCGCGCGACCCGTACCCAGCTCGAGCCGCTCTTCTTCCTCTGGGACGGCACGATCGAGCTCGACGGCCTCGGCGAGCCCGAGCTCTCGGCGGACGAGGGGGGCGTGGTGTCGCGTCTCTGGCGCCTCGACGAGGAGTTCTCCACGGCGCTCGTCGACGAGCTCGCCGACGCGCAGCTCCTGATCGCCGACGGGCACCATCGCTACGAGACCGCGCTCGCGTTCCAAGACGAGGACGGCACCGCGGCCTCCGCGTGGCTGCTCGCCGTGATCGTCCCGACGGGCCAGGAGGGACTGACGATCTTCCCGACGCATCGCGTGGCCCAGGCCGCGGGCTCCGCCGCCGGCACGGCGATCGACCCGCCCGGCGACGAGCTTCCCGGGCCGGTGCTCTATCGCGCGAGCCGCTACGAGCTGCTCGACGGCACCGGGCTCGATCCGGAGGTGGTCGAGCGGGCAGCACCCGGTGGGGTTACGTACACGCCGCGTCGCGAGGAGGCCGTCGCAACAGTCGACCGTGGCGAGGCCGAGGCCGCGTTTCTGCTTCGCCCCACCCGCATCGAGGACGTCTGGGCCGTCGCGCGCCGTGGTGACGTGATGCCGCAGAAGAGCACGTTCTTCTATCCGAAGCTCACGTCCGGCCTCCTCATGCTCCCGCTTGACTGACTGGCTGGAGCTCTGCCGGGCGGCCGTCGCGGACGTCGACGCGGTGCTCGAGCGCATGCCGACGCGAGCCGAGCGCGAGCCGGTCGTCGGCTCCGGCGAAGGCGGCGACGAGACGACCGCGATCGACCAGGCAGCGGAGGAGGCGATCCTCGCGCGGATCGAGGCCGCTGCGGGCTCCGTCGTGTCGGAGGAGGTCGGCAGGGTCTGCGGCTCGGGGCTCCCGCTCGTCGTCGTCGACCCGATCGATGGCTCGCTCAACGCCAAGCGCGGCATTCCGTTCTTCTCGCTCTCGATCGCGGTCGCCGAGGGGGAGACGATGAACGACGTCGTGTTCGCCTTCGTCCACGACTTCGGCACCCGTGAGGAGTGGACGGCCCGGCGGGGGGAGGGCGCGTGGCTCAGCGGAGTGCCGCTCGGCGCCGTGAAGCCGAAGGACGAGGTCGAGATCCTCTCCTTTGAGGCGACGCGCACCTCGCTCGTCGCCCGGGATGCGCCGAAGGTCGCCGACCTCGCCCACCGGCTGCGGATCATGGGCTCGCTCGCCCTCTCGCTCTGCCATCTCGCGGCGGGCCGCGTCGATGCAGTCTGCTCGCTCAAGCCCGCGCGCTCGGTCGACATCGCTGCGGCCCAGCTCCTCTGCACCGAGGTCGGTCTCGCACTCGACCTGTTCGACGTCGAGGAGCCGTTCGGCGCTGCACCGCTCGATCTCGAGCAGCGCTCGCGCGTCGTCGCGGCAGGGTCTGCGGCCGTTTGCAGCGCGATAGCTGCGGCGTTGCTGCTGGACGCGTAGCCGCGTCTCTCGACCTAGCGTTTCTTGGCGGCCGGTACGCGCGCGCTCGGGGCCGTAGTCACGACTCTCCGTCCGGCGGCGTTGGAGGCAGTCACCCTGAGGCGAAGCCGGTGCCCCGCGTCGTGTCGAGTGAGCTTGTACGTCGAGTGCGTCGCATGGTGGATGGTCGAGCAGCTTCGGCCATGAGCGTTGCAGCGCAGCCACTGGTAGCGATAGGCGGTGGGGGAGTACGTCCAGGAGCCGGTGCTGCCTGACAGCTTCTTTCCGACTCGCGCCCGCCCCGAGATGCGCGGCGCCGTTGTGGCGGCCGGGACGTCGACGACCACGCTCGTGAAGCTGGAGACTGCCGCGGCGGTGCCGGCGGCGTTCGTGCCCAAGACGCGAGCCGCGAGCGTGTGGCCGGCGTCCGCGTGAGTGACGACATATGCGGCTGACCTCGCTGCCGAGATCGCCGCGCACCCGGTGCCGCTCGCCCCGCAGCGGAACCATGCGTAGGCGTAGCTCACAGGCGTGTTCCAGGCCCCGCTGCTGGAGGACAGCGGCTTTCCCACTGCCGCTACGCCCGAGACGACCGGAGAGGCAGTTGCAGCGGGCACCGGCACGACGATCGACGTGGTCACCGATGCTGCGGCCGGGGACTGTCCGTTCACGTTCGTGGCGCGGACCGTCGAGCGAACGGTGTGGGTCGCGTCCGCGGTTGCCAGCCTGTACGTGGTCGTCGTCGCACCAGGGATGTTGCTGCAGCTCGTCCCGCTGGAGGAGCAACGCTGCCACTGATAGGAGAAACTCGTCGCACCCGCGTTCCACGACCCCGCCGACGTCGTGAGTGTCTTGTTCACCGCCGCCGTCCCGGTCACGACCGGAAGGCTCGTGTTGCCCGACGTCGGCAGCCAGTAGATCGCGTACGTCGCGTTCGTGTGCATGACCGGCCCACCGTTGTAGACGAGGGGCCCGTCGTCCTGGGGGTGCGTCGTGGGCATCGTGGGATTCCCTCCCGGGTACTTCTGCACGCAACCGCCGTCCGCGTTGCTGTACTCCTGCTGCAAGTCGTAATGGTGACCGTTGATCGTCTGGTTGTAGGCCTGAGCTCCAGGCGCGGTCTGCGTCCCGAAGCCGTAGGCACAGAGGTCGCCGTTCTCGTCTCCGACGTCACTGATCCACGCGTAGTTGGAGGGATCGGTCAAGGGATCGGTGATCGCCTCGTTGTGCTCGTGACTGATTGTGTTGATCGTCGTGTCCGAATCCACGTCGTTCGGAAAGCCCTGGGCGTTGTCGGCGCAATCTCCGGTTGGTCCCATATATGGCTCGTTCGCGTAGAGCACGTTCGCGCTGGTCGAGTCGACGAAGTAGCTGTGGTACGCGCAAAAACGGTTTGTCGTGCATTGACCGGTGATGTCGTCGAAGCATGACCCGACCCCGTTGGGCGTCATGAGGAAGAACAGGTGGTCGAGACCTCCGTGCCAGCCCTTGGCAGCCAGCGCGGCCTGGATCTCGTTCTCGAGCTGCTGATCGGTGAGGCAGTACGTATCGACCCCGTCATCGCAGCCGTTGGCCGGAAGCGGGTCCTTCGATACGTACGACCCCCCGAATGTCGACTGGTACTGGACGTGGCCGGAACCCGGGTTGTCGTAGTACTGCGTCGCGGCGGAGTAGACGTTGTCGCTCCCTCCGCTGCTCGCGGCCACGTCCGTGAAGTACTGATTGAGGACGGTTTCGTAGCTCGCGTCGAATGTGAGGATGCTCGGCGAGAGAAGGCCGAGACCCCTGGAGAGTGCGTGCGGCCCCGAAACCAGCGAGCTTTGATGAGGCACGACCCCCGAGATTCGGCCCCGCCCCGGGCTCGACGCCGAGCCGCTCGACGCTGTAGCGGCGAGTGCCAGCAGCAGGACGAGCGCGAAAACCTTCGCCAATCTCCCAGCCGGACCCCTCATTCCTGGGACAGAGTGCCCTAAAGCGAGGCCGACCGCTCGCGCGCCGGGCTCATTGCTTCAGCGCCGCTGCGTCGCGGATGAGCTTGCGCAGGCTCTCCTGGAAGGTCGTGACGGACTTGCCGACGTTTCCGCCGGCGCTCTCGAGCGCGGTCAGTTGTCGCGTGAGATACGACGCTTGACTAGCGATGTAACCCGAATCGATCTGGCCGGATGGCGTGGTCGTGAGGTAGGTCAGCAGGGTCTGGAGCTCGCGGCTGACGCGGACCGTCGTGGCTCCGACGGCGCCGGCATCGCTCGAAACGGCGTCGGCGCTGCGCTTGGACGCGGTGGCTGCGGCCGCAAGTGCGGCGGCAGCTTGCGTGGTCGCGCGAGCCGAGGCAGCCGCTCGTGCTGCGGAGAGTCGCGCCTTCGCCGCGTTCTCCTGTGCGACGGCGAGGCCTGCCGAGAGACGGTGCGCGCGGGCAGTCGCAGCCGCGAGTGCGGACCGGGCCGCCGTGTCCCGCTGCGCCTGGTGGCGCCACCCGATCGAGAAGACGGCGGCGCTGACGAGCCCGCCGCAGAGGAAGGCGAGGCCGGTGAGGAGCCACGTCGAGCGTTGCCGCCGGCGTCCGACCGGGCGCGGCGTCGTCTGCATGAACGCCGCGCGCTCCTTGAGGATCGGCCAGCGGACCTCGGTCGTCGAGTCGGAGCTCATCGCCGAGCGCTTCGCCGCGGCTTGGCGGCCTCCTCCTCCTAACCCCGCTTCCGCCGCAGCGTCCACCACATCCGCAGCGGGAAGAGCCCGAGCGGAGGGGCGCGATGTCCCAGGTCGTCGCGATCCTCGCGGTCGAAACCCGCCGCATACCGCGCGGCCTCGCCGGCGCTCGCGTATTCCTTCGACCCGCTGGCGCCGCAGCCGCGCTCGCACGTCCAGCGCATCGTCGCTCCCTCTGCCTGGAAGCGATGTCGATGACCGAGGAGCCGGCAGGCGAGCACACGGCGAGCGTAACCGTGACTGGCGCATGTTCGTTGAAACGCGGCATGAGCAGCCAGGCCGCCAGCGTCGAGACAGACCGGATCGAGACGAACATCCCCGCGCGGCTCGACCGGCTGCCATGGGCGAAGTTCCACTGGATGGTCGTGATCGGCCTCGGGACGGTCTGGATCCTCGACGGCCTCGAAGTGACGATCGTCGGCGCCATCGCCCCGCGTCTCACCGAGCAGGGCAGCGGGATCGCGATCACGACGGCGCAGATCGGGACGGCGGCGGCGGTCTACGTCGCCGGAGCCTGCGTCGGCGCCCTCTTCTTCGGGCAGCTCACCGACCGCTTCGGCCGGAAGAAGCTCTTCCTGCTCACGCTCGGCGTCTACATGGTCGCCACGCTCGCCACGGCCGCCTCGTGGACGGCCTGGTTCTTCTTCCTCTGCCGCTTCTTCACCGGCGCCGGCATCGGCGGCGAGTACGCGGCGATCAACTCCGCCATCGACGAATTGATCCCGGCGCGGGTGCGCGGCCGCGTCGATTTGATCATCAACGGCTCCTACTGGGTCGGCTCCGCGGCGGGCTCGGCCGCGGCGATCCTGCTGCTCGACAACGCCCTGCTCTCGTCGAGCGTCGGCTGGCGGATCTCGTTCCTGCTGGGTGCCGTCCTCGCACTCGGCGTCCTCATCGTGCGGCGGCACGTCCCTGAGAGCCCGCGCTGGCTCTTCATCCACGGGCGCGAGGAGGAGGCCGAGGCGATCGTCCGCGACATCGAAAAGTCCGTCGCGCAGGAGTCGGACGAGCACCTCGAGGAGCCCGATCAGTCGATCACCGTGCGGCAGCGCGAGTCGATCCCGTTCCGCGAGATCGCGAAGACCGCGTTCCAGCGCTACCCACGCCGCGCCGTGCTCGGCCTCGCTCTCTTCATCGGCCAGGCGTTCCTCTACAACGGCGTCACGTTCAACCTCGGGACGCTGTACACGACCTTCTGGAAGGTCTCGTCGGGCTTCGTCCCCGTCTTCCTGATCGTGTTCGCCGTCGGCAACTTCCTCGGGCCGCTCCTGCTCGGACGGCTCTTCGACACGGTCGGCAGGAAGCCGATGATCGCCGGCACGTACCTCGGCTCGGCCGTGGTGGCGGCGGCCATGGCCGCGCTGTTCACCGGCGGCTCGCTCGACGGCAGCCCGTGGACGTTCGAGGCGTTCATCTTCGGCACGTTCTTCCTTGCCTCCGCCGGCGCGAGCGCCGCCTACCTCACCGTGAGCGAGATCTTCCCGATGGAGACGCGCGCGCTGGCAATCGCCTTCTTCTACGCGGTCGGGACCGGGATCGGCGGCATCATCGGCCCGCTGCTCTTCGGCAACCTCATCGCCTCGGGCAACCGCGGCGAGGTGGCCACGGCGTTCTTCGTCGGTGCCGCGGTGATGGCTGTCGGTGGCGTCGTCGAGCTGTTCTACGGCGTCAAGGCCGAGCAAGTCCCGCTCGAGAACATCGCGAAGCCGCTCACGGCGGAGGAAGCGGAGCACGTGCCGGAGCGCGAGCGCGAGGGCCGCAGGCGCTACCGGCCGGGCCCCGGGATGGAGTACCCGTACTACTCGCCGGGCATGATGGGGACGTCTTTGCGGCGGCCGACGGCGCTCGTCGAGCTGCAGCACGAGGTCGAGGCGATCGGCCTGGCGGTCGACGAGGGCGGCCCGATCTCGCGGGAGGAGCTCTTCCGCGTCGTCGGAGCACGGCGCTGGGGCCCGGGCCGTTTCCGGCGGGCGCTCGACGAGGCCGTGGCCGCGGGCCGGATCCGTCGCGCAGGGCGCGGCCGGTTCGAGGCCCCTGAGCCAGGTGCGTAGGCGCTAGATTCGACGGGTGCCCCCGGATCGCGAAGCCGTCCTGAAGGCTCTCGAGCAGGTGATCGACCCGGAGCTCCGGCGTCCGGTCACCGAGCTCGACATGGTGCGCGACGTCGAGATCCACGACGGCGTCGTCGCCTTCACGATCGTTCTCACCGTCGCGGGTTGCCCGCTGCGGGACTCGTTCGAGCAGCAGGTGGAGCAGGCTCTCGCCGGCGTCCCCGGCGTCACAGGGGTCGAGCTCTCGTTCGACGTGATGACGCCCGAGGAGCGGCAGGCGTTGACGCAGAAGCTTCGCGGCGGCGCGCCGGAGCGGGACGGCGTGATCCGCCTGCCCGCGGATTGCCGCGTGCTCGCGATCGCAAGCGGCAAGGGCGGCGTCGGGAAGTCGTCGCTCGCCGCGAACATTGCCGTCGCGCTCTCACAGCTCGGCCACGCAGTCGGCGTGCTCGACGCGGACATCTACGGCCACTCGATCCCGCACGTGCTGGGCATCCGCCAGCGCCCGATCGCGGTCGACGACATGATCGTGCCGCCGATCAAGGACGACCTGAAGCTGATGTCGATCGGCTTCTTCCTCGAGACGAGCAACGAGCCCGTCATGTGGCGCGGCCCGATGCTCCATCGCGCGCTCGAGCAGTTCCTCACCGACGTCCACTGGGGGGAGATCGACACGCTCGTCGTCGACATGCCGCCCGGGACGGGCGACGTCTCGATCTCGCTCGGACAGCTGCTGCCGCGTGCGGAAGTCGTCGTCGTGACGACGCCGCAGAAGCTCGCGCAGGACGTCGCGGCACGCGCGGCCGCGATGGCGCAGAAGACGAACATGCGCCTGCTGGGCGTGATCGAGAACATGTCCGGCGACGCGTTCGGCAGCGGCGGCGGCGAGGAGCTCGCGGACGATCTCGGCGTGCCGCTCCTCGGCACCGTCCCGCTCGACCCGGCTCTTCGCGAGCAGGGCGACGCGGGTGCTCCGGTCGTGTCCGCGCAGCCCGAGGCGGAGTCGGCGCAGGCGATCGTGGGGATCGCGCAGGAGATCGAGACGCTGCGCCGCGACCGCGGCGGCATCGTCAAGTCCCTGCCGCTCGTGCGATGAAGGACGAGGAATGAGCGGCCGGGAAACCGTTCAGGAGGCCTACGCGCTCGCCAAGCGCGCCGACCACCGTCGATTGCGGGAGCTGATCGCGGACGACGCGACGTGGCACCCGGCCCGGGAAGGGGCGTGGAATCCCTGCCGCGAGGCCGACATGATCGTGCGGACGTTGCTGTGGCGCGCGGGGATGGCGAATCGATTGAAGCCGGTCGAGGCGATCGAGCTCGGGAACGAGGTGCTCGTCGAGCTTCGCGGGGTGCGGCTCCGGCGGTTCGGAGTCAAGGGATTCAGGGCCAGGCTGTTCCAGATCATCGAGGTCCGCGACGGGAAGATCGTGCGGATGCAGGACTACCCGAGCCGCGATGAAGCAGCGGCGGCAGCGGGGCTTCAACGCTGAGCCGCGTGCCGGCGGCCGCGTTCTTCGATCTCGACCGTACGCTGCTGCGCCGTTCTTCGGCCCTCGCGCTCGCCGGGTCGTTCCGCGAGCGCGGCTTGATCTCCCGCCGCCAGCTCCTTACGGCAGCAGCTTGGCAGCTCCTCTTCGTCGCCCGCGGCGCAAGCCACGAGGCAGTGCGCCGCTCGGCGGAGGACGGGTTGCGTCTGTTGGAGGGCTATCGGCCGGAGGAGTTGCGCGAGCTCGTCGCGGAGGCGATGGAGCCGGTACTCCGGCCGCTCGTCTACGCCGAGCCGCTGCGGCTGGTGGAGCATCACCGCGAGCGCGGCGAGCGCGTCTTCGTGGTCTCGGCGTCGCTGCAGGAGATCGTCGAGGCGATCGCACACGACCTCGGCTTCGACGGGGCGCTCGGGACGATCTGCGAGGTACAGGACGGCCGCTACACCGGCCGTGCGCTGCGAGCGCTGCATGCCGAGGCCAAGGCCGAGTGCGTGCGGGCCGTGGCCGAGCGGGAGGGCCTCGAGCTCTCGGAGTGCACCGCGTACTCCGACAGTCACACGGATTTTCTATTCCTCGAAGCCGTCGGGCACCCGGTCGCGGTGAATCCGGATCGGGCGCTCCGGCGGATTGCGGCGGATCGTGGCTGGCCCGTGCTCGAGTTCAGCGGGCGCGCGTACCCGCACGCGCGGCGACGAGTTCCTCCCGCGCTTGCGGCGGCTGGTGCTGCCGGCGCCCTGGCCGCGCTCGCCGTGAGGTTCCGTGGACGCTGACGAGGGCTTGCGGCGCTTGCGCGCGCTCGGCTTCGGCGAGGCCGACGCGGACGAGCTGTGGGCGCATTTCGACGGCGCCGAACGACGTGGCAAGCAGGGACACGGGTACGCGCGGATCCCCTGGCTCGAGGGGCTCGAGGGCTACGAACCGGCGGCCCAGCCGACGCTGCTCGAGGAGGTAAACGGCTTCCAGCGCTGGCACGGCGGCGGCGCGATCGGCTACCTCGTGCTCGGGCGGGTCGTGCGCACGCAGCTCGAGCGCCCTCCGGCGCGGGCGAGACTCGTCGTCTGCGAGCGGACGTTTCCGACCGGGATGCTCGGCCACCACGTGCGTCGCCTCGCCGACGGCGGGCTCGTCGCGTTACTGACCGCGACCTCGCCTCGACGGCTCGGCCATCCGGACGGCGGGCCGAAGCTCGCCGGGACGAACCCGCTCGCGATCGGGATCCCGAGCAGCGGCCGCGATCCCGTGGTCGTCGACGCCTCGATGGGAGCGGTGACCTGGGGCGACGTCGTCGCCGGGCTGGCGGAGGCGGACGATCTCGTCCCCTTCGGCGGCGAGCACGCCCACAAGGCGTTCGCGGTGGCTCTCGGGCTACAGCTGCTCGTCGACTCGCTCGTGCGGGACGAGGGCCACGGCGCGGTTCTGCTCGTCGCACGGCCGGAAGCGGATCCGGTACCGGCGCTCCGCGACCTTGCGGCCGGCGTTCGGCTCCCCGGCGACTCCTAGCGCGGAAAGCGCGGGTCGTCGCGGATCGAGGCGAGATCGTCCTCCTCGCGCGCGAGAGCCACATAGTCGGGCCGCGCGTCGCAGGCGACCCTCAGCTCCTCGAGCGCGCGGTCGGCGTTCCCCGCGCGCGCCTCGACACAGGCCAGGTGGTAACGAATCGCGGGGATATCCCGCTCGGCGAGCGCCTCCTCGAGGATCGTCCGCGCCGCGTCCCAGTCGCCGGCATTGCGCGCAGGCAGCGAGGGGAAGATGTACTCCCACGACGAGGTCGTGTGTGTACCCGGCTCCCCGCCGATCGCGAGCACCGTGGTTCCCGCTTCCTTTGCGATCGCATGGCGACGTTGCTTCGGGTCGTCGAGGAAGACGATGGTCCCCCACGGAGCATCGATCTCCTCGCCGTCGACCGTGAAGGCGGCGTGGCCGCGGATGACGACGTAGGCCTCCTCGTGACTCTGCTCGGTGTGCTCCTCGACGACCTCGTCCCCGACGTTGCTCGCCGTGTAGGCGTTGATGCCGAAGGCGGTGATGCCGAGCGGCCGGCGGACGGGTTGCCACATCAGCGTGCCGAGGACGGGCAGCCCCTCGACGTCGTCGATCCGGAGGGTCCTCACGACGCCTCCCGCAGCGCATCGAGCACCACGGGATCGATCGCGTCGTCGCCGTCCACGCGTTCCTCGAGGTTCGCCACGCCCGCCCAGTTGAGGAGCGAATCGTGGCCGAGCCGCTCGAGCCGCTCGTCGACCTCTGCGCGCAGCTCGCCCTCGAGCGGCAGCCAGTCCTCGCGCGGGCTCGCGCCGAAAAGGCGCTGGTGAAGCCCGTAGATGCGACGCAGCTCCTCGATCGGTCGCTCGTGATCGTCGACGCGAAGATCGACGAGGATGTCCGACAGCCCGGCGTAGCCGCCGTCTCTCTCGACGACGAGCAGGGAGGCCGACTGTTGGCCCCGGCGATCGCCGCCCGCTGCCTGCGCGGCGACGAGACACTCGAGCAACCGCTGCACGAGCGGCAGGTGGCCCGTCTCCTCGAACGTCCTGGCGAGAGCCGCCACCGTCTCCTCGCCGACGAGGATGTTGCCCTGGGCCGCGTAGCCTGGGCCGGTTCGTCCGCCGGCCCAGTCGGAGCAGTCCGGCCCGGTCCAGCTCGCGCTGCCGCCGTTTGCGTCGACGATGCCGAGCTGCCGTTCGGCACGGCCCTCGTCGGCGCTCGTCAGGCGCTCGACGGCCTCCTCCGCCGACAGACCTTCGCGCAGGAGCGCCAATCCGTCCGGGCCATAGCGCGGGTTCGCGTACGCCTGCGTCGCGATTGCACCGACCTCGGGCTCGGCCGCAGGCACGACCGAGCCGACGGCGAGGAACTTCGACTGGACTGCGACGCCCCACTGCCTCGCCTCGAGGTCGCAGGCGACGATGGAGTACGTCGCGACGACCGGCTCAGCCATACGTGAGCTCGGTGAGGTCGAGCTCGAGCAGCTCGCGCCGCTCCTCGGGAACGACGACGGCCGCCACCTCGGGACGGGCGAGCGCTGCGCGTACCTCCTCCGGCGACGACGCTCGCACGACCACCGGACGACCGGCTGCGAACGCCTCGACGATCGGTGGGACATCACCGACGCCATCGAGGACGAGCGCCTCGTCCGCCGGCACGGCGGGATCCCCCTCGACCGCCAGCTCAGGTACGCGACGGCCGCTGCCGCCCCACCAGCGCTCTCTCATAGCGTCACGGAGTCGCCGGGCTCGATCTCGTCCACCTGCACGTCGGGCGCAAGCTCCTGCAGCCGGGCCGGCGTGCCGACGAGCGGCGGGAAGGTGCCGTAGTGGCAGGGGATGCAGCGCTTCGTGCCGAGCAGCTCGAGCGCGACCGCGGCCTCGCGCGGATCCATGGTGTAGTGGCCGCCGATCGGGAGGATCGCGACGTCGGGGGCGTAGATGCGGCGGATCAGGGCCATGTCTCCGAAGACGCAGGTGTCGCCGGCGAAATAGAGCTTCGTCCCGTTCTCGACCTCGACCACGATGCCGCACGGCTCCCCCATGTACTCGAGGTCGTTGTTCGAGCTCGAGTGATGTGCGTTCGTGAGCGTGAACTTGATCCCGGCGGCCTCCACCGTGCCGCCCCTGTTCGGGTCGAGCACGTTCTCGAGCCCGTGCTTGCCCTGCAGCCACCAGGCGAGCTCGACCGCCGCGATCACCGTGCAGCCGTACTTTTTCGCCAGCTCTACGGTGTCGCCGAGATGGTCGCCGTGCGCGTGCGTGATCGCGATCACGTCGACCCGCTCCGGCTCGAGCTCCGACTCCGGGCACTTCGGGTTCCCGTTCAAGAAGGGGTCGACGTAGACGCGCTTCCCGCCCGGGGTGTCGAAGCGGAAAGACGAGTGGCCGAGCCAGGTCAAGGTCGTTTCGGGCATGCGTGAGCTCCTTTGGCTGGACGTTGCGAGCCTACTGAGGAAGGACCGTCCGATGCCGCCGTGAACCTGTACGAGTGGGTTCGCGGCTCCTGCCCCTGGTGCTCGCGACGGCCGCGCTCGCGGCCGCGGCCGGAGGACTCGGCGGACTCGCACTCTGGCTCGGGCTGGCAACGGTTCCTGCCGCCGCGTCGGTGGCCTTCGTCGCGGTCAGCGATGCGCTCGACGGTCGGCCCGCGCTGCTGCGCGCAGTCACGAGCGGCACTGCGCTCGGGCTCTTCGTGCTCGCGTCGGCCGTTCGCGAGAACGCCCCGACAGGTGCAGCCGCCTCTCCTCTCGCGACCTGGGCCCTGGTCATCGCGCTCTTCGCGTACGCGATCCCATTCGTCGTTTGGGTGCTCGAGCCGGTGCGTGTGCCACGCAGGACGCGGCGGCCACGCCGCCTCCGGCCGGCCGAGGTCGACGAGCTTCTCTCCCGCGCCGCCTGAGTAAGAGGTGGTGGCACCCCGCCGGTGGGCGGGATGCCACCTTTGCGCTCTAGTGGTGGCGGCGGAGATGGAACGCGACCACGCGGCTGGTCGAGATCCCGCCGGTGACCGGCTCGCCCTGCTTCCACGTCCGGACGAAGACCGCCAGTAGCTTTTGCTGCGGGCTCACGGGGAACCCGCTGCGGCGGGCTTCCGTCAGGACGACCGTGCCGCTCGGCGTCGTCGTCCCCTGTCCGACCGCGAACTGGTTGTACGGCACCGCCGTCGCGAAGACGCTTGCACCCTGCACGGGCCGGCCGCCGCACGCCGTGATCGTGAAGTGGAGCTGGATCGTGTTCGTCGACCGCGTCACGCGTGGCGTGACCGACGAAGCGCTGATGTCGAGCCGCGCGGGCGGCGTCAGCGAGGTGATCCCGATCGCGCCGGTTCCCGGCGGGCAGCCGCTCGGCGGCACGACTCCCGTTTGCGCGGACGTGGCGGTTGTCGAGCCGCTGCCGTTTTTCGCCGTCACGTTCACGCGGAGCGTGTGTCCGATGTCGGCGACCGTGGGCGTGTAGATCTTTGCCGTTGCGCCACCGATCGCGACGCAGGCGGCTCCGGTCGCGTCGCACCTGACCCAGGCGAAGTGGAACGTCGTCGGGTTGCCCGTCCACGTGCCCCGGGTGGCGACCAGTGTCAACCCCACCTCTGCTGTCCCTGAGATCGTCGGCAGGGTCTTGGGCGTCGGCTTTGCGTTGCTCGCCGCCTGGCCGCTGCTCGGCTGCCCGAAGATCGCCCCCAGCACTACGCCGGCTGCGACCGCCAGCACGAATCCCAGCCTCGTTCGCGTCTGAACCCCTCGTAGCATGGCCGGCTCCTTGGTCGTGAGTTGCGCACAGTCCTACCTCCCCACGTGACGCAAATCACATGCACGAGCGCGGGCTTGCAGTTTCTTTGCGAAGCCTTTTCAGAGAGGCAACGAGCTCGCCGCATGCCGCGCGAGGTCGATCAGCGGCTGGACGGCGAACAGGGAGCCGAACGAGACGACGAGCGCGGCTCCGACCGTGAGCTGCAGAAGTCTCTCTCGAGGCGGCGAGCCGCCTGCGAGGGCAAGTTCCGCGGCCGGGCGCATGTACATCGCCCGCACGATGCCGAGGTAGTAGTAGAGGCTGACCAGCGTCGCGAGCACCCCGACGATCACGAGCCACACCCAGCCGTGCTGATAGGCGGCGGCGAAGACGTAGAACTTCCCGACGAAGCCGCCGCCGAGCGGCAGGCCGGCGAAGCCGAACATGAAGAACCACATGGCGACGCCGAGGAAGGGCCGCTCCCAGCCGAAGCCGGCGAGGTTGTCGAGCGTGACCGGCACGCCGAGCTCCCGCTCCCGCGCGGCGACGACGGCGAACGAGCCGAACGCCATCGCCGAGTAGGGGATCAGGTAGTACATGAGCGCGCGGCCGCCGAGTGCGCTGCCGGCGCTGAGGCCGATCAGCATGAAGCCCGCGTGCGAGATCGAGGAGTACGCGAGGATCCGCTTCACGTTCCGCTGCACGAGCGCCGCGAAGTTGCCGATTGCGAGCGAGGCCGTCGCGACGATCGCGAAGGCCCAGCCCCAGAGGTGCTGGTCGCCCGCGAACGCCGTCGTCATCAGCCGGAACGTGAGGAGCAGTGCCGCGACCTTGGTCGCCGACGACATCCACGCGGTCACGGTCGTCGGCGCGCCCTCGTAGACGTCCGGCGTCCACATGTGGAACGGCGCGGCCGACATCTTGAAGCCGAGCCCGGCGACGATCAGCGCGATCCCCACCACGACGAACGTGTCGCCCGTCAGCCCCTGTGACGCGGCGGCGGCGGCGATGCCGTGGAACGAGATCTTTCCCGTCGCGCCGTAGACGAGCGCCGAGCCGAAGAGCAGCGCCCCGGCGCCGAACGAGCCGACGATGAGGTATTTCAACCCTGCCTCGAGCGAGCTTTCGAGGTCGTAGTCGATCGCGCACATGACGTAGAGGGCGATCGAGAACCACTCGAGCGAGAGGAACAGCGTCATCAGGTTCGCGGCGCCGACGAAGAACACCATCCCCGCGGCAGAAGCAAGCAGGAGCGCGAAGAACTCCGCGACGTGGTCGTCGCGCCGGGCGGGGTCGGCGTTTCGTCCCCAGCCTGGGACGTGCTCGACGGCGAGGAGCGTCGTCGCGAGCCCGATTCCGCAGAGGATGATCTGCCCGAGCGCGGTCCAGCGGTCGCGGTAGAAGGCGCCGGAGACGATCGTGTGCCCGTTCGCGCTGTCGACGTAGAGCCAGATCGCGAGCACGATCCCCGCGGTGAAGCCGGCGATCGCAACGCTCGCGGCGGCGATGCGCCGGACGGCGCGAGGCACGAGCACCGCGCAGAGGAGGGCGACGAACGAGGTGCCGACGAGCGCGAAGACGGGTGCGAGGCCGAACCAGTCGATATGCGGCGTGTGGAGGCTCACTTGAACTGGCTCTTCACAGTTGCTGCGGGGCTCTGACCGAAGAACGAGTGGTGGCTGATGCCCGCGGGCCAGGCGGAGAGGAAGAGCAATCCCGCGACGAGCGGGACGACGAGCCCGAGCTCGCCCGGCCGCACGTCGAGCGCCTCGTCGGGGACGGTCGAGCCGCGGGCCTCGTGCAGGACGGCCGAGATCAGTCGGAGCATGTACATCGCGGCGAGCACGATCGCGCCTGCCCCGATCGCCGACCACCACCACGCGCGCTGGAACACGCCGGCGAGGATCAGGAACTCGCCCGCGAACGACGCGGAGCCGGGCACGGCGAGCGAGATGACGCCGACGACCATCAGCAGGGTCGCGAGCGCAGGTCTCCCGCGCGCCATCCCGCCGAGCAGGCGGAACTCCCCGGTCGTCGTCCTCCGCTCGACTGCGCCGGCGATCAAGAAGAGCGAGGTCGAGATCAGCCCGTGCGCGACCATCTGCAGTACCGCGCCGTCGAAGCCGAGGTCGGTGCCGGCGAAGAGGCCGAGCGCGATCAAGCCCGATTGCGCGAGCGAGGAGTATGCGATCACGCCTCGGAAGTCGGCCGAGCGGAAGGCGAGCAGCGAGCCGTAGACGAGCGCGGCCGCGGCGAGCGCGAGCACCGTCGTCCGGTAGAACGACGTCGGGTCGGGGAATTTCGCGATCGCGATCCGCAGCATCCCGTAGAGGCCCGCCTTGGCGATCACGCCGGAGAGGACCGCGCTCACCTCGGGCGGCGCCTGTCGGTACGCGTCCGGCAGCCAGCCGTGGAACGGGAACAGCGGCGCCTTGATGGCGAACGCGAGCATGAAGCCGAGGAAGAGCCAGCGGCTGGCGCTCGTCGGCCCGTCGACGAGATCGAACGTCCCCGCCTTCAATCCGTACGCGACGATCGCCGCGAGCATGAGCAGCGACCCCGCCATCGTGTAGATGACGAACTTGATCGTCGCCTCCATCCGACGGGCCCCGCCCCAGACTCCGATCAGGATGTAGAGCGGGATCAGCATGGCCTCGAAGAAGGCGTAGAAGACGAGCAGGTCCTGCGCCTCGAAGACGCCGACCGTCGCGCCGGTCAACAGCAGCATCAGGCCGAAGTAGGCGCGCGAGCGCTCCCGGCCGACCCAGAAGCCGTAGCCGGTGGCCGCCGCCATCGCCACCACGGTGAGGCCGACGAGCCAGAGCGAGAAGCCGTAGACGCCGACGTGGTACGAGACGCCGAGGTCACCGAACCACTTCGCGCGCTCCTCCATCTGCAGCCCCGAGCCCGAGAAGTCGAACCGCGCGGCCTGCTCGATCCAGAAGCCGACCTCGGCGAGCGAGAAGAGGAGCGCGAGGCTCCCGGTCGCGTAGCGGGAGAGCGGCAGCAGCCAGATGAGCAGCGCGCCGGCGATCGGCAGCCAGATCAGGATCGAGGTCAGGGAGGTGGCGTTCACTTGGCGATCAGGAAGGCGAGGACGATGCCCGCGGCACCGGCCGCGAGGAAGAGGACGTAGGTGCGGAGCAGGCCGGTCTGGATGCGGCGCACGAGGCTCCCGGTCGCGAGCGTCGTCTCGCCGAGGTCCGTGCCGGTCTGGAGGATCACGGGCTCCTCGAACTCACGGCGTAGGAACGACGCGACCCACGCGCCAGGCGCGTAGAAGACCCGGTCGTAGAGCTCGTCGAAGTAGAACTTGTGCTCGAGTGTGCGCCGCCAGAACGGCGCGGCGGGGATCGCGATCCTGCGCTCGGAGTAGATCGCCCAGGCGAGCGCGATGCCTGCGAGCCCCGCGAGCACGGTCGCGGCCGAGGTGAAGTACTCCTGCGTGCTCGTAGGCTCGGCCGCCGCGAGCGTCTGCGCGGCCGGCGCGAGCCAGTTGGTGAACGGATGCCACTGCGGCGCCCACTGCACCCAGCCGCCGACCGTCGCCAGCACGGCGAGGATTCCGACCGGCACGAGCATCGTCCACGCGCCTTCGCGGCCGTGGTGGTCGTGGTAGTGCTCGCGGACGAACGGGCTCGGCTCGCCGGGGAAGACGAGGAACCAGAGCCGGAACGTGTAGAGGCCGGTGAGCAGCGCGCCGGCGATGCCGCAGACCCAGAAGATCCAGCCGTACCAGGTGCCGAGCGCGGCCGCCGAGGCGACGATCGAGTCCTTCGAGAAGAAGCCGCTGAACGGCGGGATCCCGACGAGAGCAAGTGCGCCCGCGAGGAAGCACCACTTCGTGAACGGCATCAGCTTCCCGAGCCCGCGCATGTTCCGGATGTCCTGCTCCCCCGCGAGCGCGTGGATTGCGAGGCCGGCCGTCATGAAGAGCAGCGCCTTGAAGAACGCGTGGGTCATGAGGTGGAACATCCCGTTCGAGTACGCACCCACGCCGGCGCCGAGGAACATGTAGCCGATCTGCGACATAGTCGAGTACGCGATGACGCGCTTGATGTCGGTCTGGACGAGCGCGATCAGGCCGGCGACGAGGAGCGTGAGCGCACCGGTTCCCGCGGCGATCAGCTCGATCGTCCGCGCCTGCTCGAAGATCGGATGCGTGCGTGCGATCAGGTAGACGCCGGCGGTGACCATCGTTGCCGCATGGATCAGGGCGCTGACCGGAGTCGGGCCCTCCATCGCGTCCGGTAGCCACGTTTGGAGCGGGATCTGCGCCGATTTCGCTGCCGCGCCGCCGAGCAGGCCGAGTGCGACGAGGTTCGTCGCCGTCGACGAGAGATGGACGTTGAAGTCCGTTGCGAACGAGAGCGAGCTCGTGTGCGCGATCAGGATGAAGAAGGCGAGCGCCATCGTCGCGTCTCCGAACGCGTTCATCACGAACGCCTTCTTCGCCGCCTGCACCGCGCTGGGCCGTTCGTGCCAGAAGCCGATCAGGAGGTACGACGAGAGGCCAACCAGCCCCCAGCCGACGAGCAGCAGCAGCAGGTTGCCCCCCCCGACGAGCAGCAGCATCGAGAAGACGAAGAACGAGATGTACGCGAAGTAGCGGCGCTCTTCCTTGTCCCCGTCCATGTAGCCGATCGAGTAGAGGACGATCAGGCCGCCGACGCCGCTGACGATCAGCATCATCACCGTGCTCAGCGGGTCGACGAGCAGCTGCAGGCCGACGCTGAAGTGGCCGGACGCGAGCCAGGTCCACGCGGTCGTGAGCTCGCCGCGCGCGGGAAATCCGCCGGAGATCGGACCGACCGGGCCTACCGCTGCGGGGCTGTTGTGGTGCGCGTGCACTCCGAGGAACGCCCAGACCGCGCCGCCGAACGCGACGAAGACGCTCGTCGTCGCGATCCAGGCTGCGGCGATGCGCGGGATCCGCGTCCCGCCGAGCAGGATCAGGATCGTCCCAGCGAGCGGCGCAAGCAGGCAGAGCCAGGAGCCGCCCGTCATCCCTTCAGCTCCGAGAGCGTGTCGACGTCGAGGGAGAGCTCCCGCCGGTTGAGCGCGACGACGAGGCCGAGCCCGACGCAGACCTCCGAGGCGGCGACGGCCATCACGGCGAGCGCGAAGATCTGGCCGGCGCCGTTGTGGAAGTGGCGCGAGAGCGCGATCAGCGCGAGATTCCCGGCGTTCAGCATCAGCTCGAGCGAGAGCAGCACGACGAGCGTGTTGCGCCGGATCAGCACGCCGAGCGCGCCGATTCCGAACAGGGCCGCCGCGACTGCGACGTACCAGGCGACGTCGGGTCCGGCCATCAGACGGTCGCCCTTCGCGTGTGAGAGCCGAGGACCACGCCTCCGACGGCTGCGATGAGCAACACGACCGAGGTGATCTCGAAGGCGAGCAGGTGGTCGACGAGGAAGACGCGGCCGATCCAGGCCGGAGTCCCGAACGCCGGGCCGACCTTGCCGTCGCTGTGCAGGCTCCCGTTCGCCTGCATCCCGACCGCGACGACGATCTCGACGAGCAGCGCGCCTGCGGCGGCGACTGCACCTGCCGTCTGCCAGCTCGGCCCGCCCGACCAGGGTGTCTCACGCCGCGGCCCGACGTACGCGATCACGAACAGGAACATCACGACGACCGCTCCCGCGTAGACGAGCACCTGCGCGGCCGCGACGAACTCCGCGTTCAGCAGCAGGTACATGACCGCGAGCGAGGCGAGGTTGCCGATCAGCGCGAGGGCCGAGAAGAACGGGTTCGAGAAGGAGATGACCGCCACGCCCGAGCCGAGGCACGAGAACGCGGCGACGATCCAGACCATCCAGACGACCACGTTGCCTGCCGAGGCCAGGATCACGAGTCGCTCTTGTAGAAGGGGATCGGCGTGTCGTAGAGATCCGGATCGGCGACCGGGACCTGCTTCACCGGCGGGGTGAGGAGCATGTCCTTCGTGTAGATCTGGTCGTCGCGGTTGTGCTCAGAGATCTCGAACTCGTTGCCGAGCGTGATCGCGTCGAACGGGCACGCGAGCTCGCAGTAGCCGCAGAAGATGCAGCGGCTGAGGTTGATCTCGTAGATCCGCGCATAGCGCTCGCCGGCCGAGACGCGGTTGTCCGGCGTGTTCTCGGCGGCGACGACGCGGATGCAGTCCGCCGGGCAGGCCGCCGCGCACAACGAGCAGCCGACGCATTTCTCGAGGCCGTTCTCGTGCTTCCACAGCCGGTGCCGGCCGCGGAAGCGCGGGTAGACCGGCCGCTTGTACTCCGGGTACTGCTGCGTGATCGGCTTCTTGAAGATCTGCTTGAAGGTGACCCCGAAGCCCTTCAGCGTCTCGACCGGCTGCGGGCTCATCCGAACGCCACCACCAATGCCGCCGTCACTACCGCGTTCACCGTCGCGACCGTGAACGCCGTCGTCACCGCCGCGCTCGTGGTGGGGTTCGGCGGATGAGCCCTCAGCCGCTCGAGACGTTCAAGGGCT
>JAICJI010000065.1 GCA_025928515.1 Thermoleophilia bacterium | reverse complement strand
CGAGGTCGTGCTCGACGCCGACCTCGATCCAGAGGCCCTGGCAGTCGAAGCCGTTCTGGTAGCGCTCATCGAAGCCCCGCAGCGCCTTGTAGCGCTGAAAGACGTCCTTCAGCGTCCGCCCCCACGCCGTGTGCACGAGCATCGGCTTGTTCGTGGTGACCGGGCCGTCGAAGAACGAGAAGGTCGGGCCGCCCTCGTTGCGCCGCCGGAGCTTCGCGAAGATCTCCTGCCCCTCCCACCAGTCGAGGATCTCCTCCTCGATGGCCGGGTGGTCGGGTACTTTCGGCAGCGGCTCGAACACGGGAACAGAAGTGTAGAGAGCGACGTTTCTCATTCCTGGAACACGAGAAAGGAACCCGAATGGCAACCGACGTCACCGACGCGACCTTCGAGCAGGAAGTGATCCAGAACGGCGAGCCCGTGCTCGTCGACTTCTGGGCCGAGTGGTGCGGCCCGTGCCACGCCGTCGCCCCCGTCCTCGAGAAGATCGCCGACGAGAAGAATCTGAAGCTCGTCAAGGTCAACATCGACGAGAACCAGGAGCTGGCGATGCGCTACGGGATCCAGTCGATCCCGAACATGATCCTCTTCGAGGGTGGTCAGCCGAAGGCGAATGCCGTCGGCGCCATGCCGAAGGGGATGCTCGAGCGCTCGCTCGGCCTTGGAGAGTGAGACGGGGGCGCGGCGCGCCCCTTGTCTCTAGACCTCGTCCGCTTCGATGAAGCGGAGGAAGGCTGCGTGCTTGGCGAGGAATTCCTCGATCTCGGCGACGCCCGCCCCGGCCCAATCCTCGAACCAGGTCTCGGCGAGATCGTCTTCGATGCGATGGAGGCCGCGTTCGCTCATGCGGGGATGATCGACTCGAAGGCCCCGACTCGCCATGGGCCGTTCGGCTCAACTTCGCCGTCATGAGGACCCAGCGCCTCCTGCTCGTCAACCCGGCCTCCGGCGGCGGCAGCCCCACCGCAGAGGAGCTGGCGGCCCGTGCCCGTGAGCTCGGCGTCGAGGTGCACGTGCTGTCCCTGGAGGACGATCCGGCCGCCGTCGCGCGGGCATCCGGGGCGTCCATCCTCGGCGTCGCGGGCGGCGACGGCTCGCTCGCGGCGGTGGCCCGCGTGGCGCTCGAGACGGACGCGTCGTTCGTCTGCGTCCCTTTCGGGACCCGGAACCACTTCGCCCGCGACCTCGGCCTCGACCGTGACGACCCGCTCGACGCGCTGGACGCGTTCGTGAGCGGCCGGGAGCGGTGGATCGACGTCGGCCGCGTCGGCGACCGGATCTTCCTGAACAACGTGTCGATCGGGCCGTACGCGAGCCTCGTGCGCCGCCGTGAGCGCCACCGGCGGCGCGGCGAGCTCGCGGCGCGGCTACGCGCCCTCGCCGCCGTCGCCCGGCATCGCCACCGGCTGCACGCCCGGGTCAACGGGGAGCCCGTCACGGCGCGTGCCCTGCTCGTCGGCAACAACGCGTACGAGGTCTCGGTGCTCAGCCTCGGCGAGCGCGAGCGACTCGACCGTGGCGAGCTGCAGCTCTGGTCGGCAGCCGGCTGGCTGCCGACGTCCTGGCACGACCGCACCTCGCCGAGGTTCCGCGTCGAGCTGCCCGGCGCGCATGTGCACGCCGCAATCGACGGCGAGCCGGCGGAGCTCGAGCTGCCGCTGGACTTCGAATCGCTGCCGCGGGCACTACGGTGCTTGATCCCAGACGAAGGAGGAGCGATGCACGACAACCCGGAAGCGACCGAGCGCGAGCAGGAGCAGGCGCAGACCGAGCGCCAGAACGAGGAAGAGTCGATGCGCTACCCGAGCGAGGAGCAGCCGGACGCCCCGGACGATGCCGAGAAGTAGCGCCACGAGCCACGAGCTGCGGCGCTGCGGCCTCCTCTCCGGCCTGCCGGGCGAGACGCTCGGCAAGCTCGCGAAGCAGATGGAGCGGCAGGAGGTCGCACCCGGCACGGTCGTCGTCCGCGAGGGCGACGAGGACGACCGCTTCTTCATCGTCCTCGCCGGGATGCTCGCCGTCGCGAACACGATCGGACCGCGTCGGCTGCTGCGGCCGGGCGACTACTTCGGCGAGGTCGCACCCGCGATGGGCGTGCCGCGAACCGCGACCGTCACGACGATGACCCCGTGCGTGCTCGCGTCGTGCGACCGCGCGACGTTCGACGAGTACGTGAAGCCGCTCTTCACCGACTGAGCTCGGCGACGACCGCGTCGTTGAACGGCGGCCACGCATCCTTCGCCCAGTCGCCGAAGTCGCGCGTCGTCAACACCGCGCATGCGGCGCCGAGCTCGGGGTCGACCCAGAGGAAGGTGCCGCTCTGCCCGAAATGGCCGAACGTGCGCGCCGAGTTGCGCGCGCCCGTCCAGTGCGGCGACTTGCCGTCGCGCAGCTCGAACGTCAGGCCCCAGTCGTTCGGCTCCTGGCGGCCGAAGCCGGGCAGCACGCCGTCGAGCCCGGGGAACTGCACCGTCGTCGCCTCCTCGAGGGTCTCCGCGGCCACGAGCGTGGGCGCGAGGCACTCGCGGCCGAGCGCGAGCAGGTCGTCGAGCGGACCGACGTATTCCGAGGCGGGCGAGCCCTGCAGGGAGCCGCGTAGTCCGAGCGGCACGACCACCGCCTCCCGGAGGTACTGGTCGAACGGCATGCCGGCCGCGTCTTCGATCAGCCTCGCCGCCTCCTCGATGCCCTCGTTCGAGTACGTCCGCCGTCGCCCGCCCGCGTGGGAGAGCAGGCGGCGGAGCCGCTCGTCGAGCTCGACCGTCCCCTCCTCGACCGCCACGAGCGCTGCGAGCCCCGTCAGGAGCTTCGTGACCGACGCCCAGCGGACGGCCTCGTCGCGCGGCCCATGCGTGCCGACGATCCCGTCCGCGCGCACGACGCCCGCCGCGGCGAACGGCGCGCCCCAGCCGTCGATCGCGCGCAGGGAGTCCACGAGGTGGGGATACTAGGGCGGTGACCCGGAAGCTCGTGCCCGCAGTCTCCCCGCAGGCCGCGATCGTCGGCTACTCGCGCGCCGTGCGCGACGGGCGTGTCGTCCACGTCGCCGGAACGGCGCCGATCGGGACCGACTCGCTCGACCCGTACGAGCAGGCGAAGCGCTGTCTGCAGATCGTCACCGAGGCGCTCGCGGAGGTCGGCGCCGAGCCGGCGCACGTCGTCCGCACGCGCGTCTACCTGATCGACGGCGGCGACTGGGAGGCGGTCGGCCGCGCCCACGGCGAGGTGTTCGGCGACGTGCGGCCCGCGTCGACCGTGATCGTGATCGCCGGGCTGCTCGATCCCACCTGGCGCGTCGAGATCGAGGCGGAGGCGCTCGTTCCGCAGTGAGCAAGCAGGTCTACCCGCCGTCGATCACCGGCAAGGGCAGCCGCCCGGCCGATGGCAGCGTCCTCGGCAGCGTCCTAAACCACGCGTTCGGCTCGAGCGACCCGTTCACGCTCGGCGTCGAGGAGGAGTACATGCTGCTGGACGGCGAGACGTTCGATCTCGTGCAGCACATCGACACGGTGCTCGCGGACGTCTCGGGCCATGAGCTCGAGCCACGGATCAACGCGGAGCTGATGCAGTCGGTGCTCGAGGTCGCGACGCCCGTGTGCCACACGCCCGCCGACGTCGAGGCGCAGCTGCGCGCACTGCGCACGTACGTGTGCGAGGTGGCGGGCGCGCGCGGGATGCGCGTCGGCTCGGCCGGCACCCATCCGTT
>JAICJI010000051.1 GCA_025928515.1 Thermoleophilia bacterium | reverse complement strand
GTGCACCGCGCCGCGCAGCGCGTCCGCAAGATCGCGGGCCGTCGGCCGCCGTGCGGGATTCGTCGAAAGCGCACTGTCGACGAGGCGGAGCAGCCGCTTCGGCAGATCGGGCCGCAACGTCCCGAGCGGCCGCGCGCCGGATTCGATCGAGCGCGCGGTCTCGAGCATCGAGCCGCGCCAGAACGGATGCCGGCCCGCAAGCGCCTCCCAGAGCATCACGCCGACCGCCCACACGTCCGCCGCGGGGCTTGCCTCGCCGCCCGCGAGCCGCTCGGGGGAGATGTACGCGAGCGTCCCCGGGACGTCGCCGGCCTCGGTCAGGGTCTCGGCGTCGGCCATCTGCGCGAGCCCGAAGTCGAGGACACGCGCGGCAACCCGGTCGCCGTCCACGAGCAGCACGTTCGAAGGCTTGACGTCGCGATGGAGGATGCCGGCTGCATGCGCGTGCGCGAGGCCGTCGCACACCTGCGCGCAGGCCTCGATCGCGTCCTCGTCCGGCAGCTCGTTCGCGCGAAGTGCCTCGCGGTAGGTGCGGCCGGGGACGAACTCGTACGCGATGTAGACATGGCGCGAATCGCGGCCGAAGCCGTACGCGCGCAGACAGGCGGGATGACGGAGATGGGCCGCCGCCGCAGCCTCGCGCTCGGCCCGTGCGGCCGACTTGCCCTCCCGCGCGATGATCTTGAGCGCGACGTCGAGCCCCGTCCGCTCGTCGCGGGCGAGCCAGACCGAGCCCGAGCCGCCGCTGCCGAGCGGCCGCAGGGGCCGGTACCGGTTGAGGACGAGCTCGATGCCGGTGAGCGCTGGGGCGGCCTCTCCCATGCCTAGCGGAGATTGGCGACAGCGCCGGACTGTCCTGCCTGGCCAGTCTTCTGGGCGCTGTAGGGTTGGCGCGGTCGTGAGCACCTACGACGACGAAACGCCGCTCGAGTTCTTCGAGGAGCCGGAGACGCTCGAGTCGCCCGAGCGGCAGCGACGACGGATGCGGCCACAGCGCCGTCCGGGCGGCCCGCGCCGGCCCACACCGCCGCCTCCCGGGGCGGTGGCGCTCGCACGGCTTGCCGGTTTCGTGGCGCTCGCGATCGCGGTTGTCCTGGGCCTCGTCTTCTGGGTCGGCTCCTGTCAGGGCAAGAGCACGTACGACCAGTACAAGTCGTACATGGACAAGGTGCAGCCGATCGCGCAGAGCTCCGCCTCCGCGGGAGGGACGGCAGCGTTGGCCAAGGTGGTGAACTCCACGAAGCTCACTCTCACCGGGCTGCAGGCGAAGCTCGAGGAGTGGTCGCGCCAGCAGCAGCAGGACTACGACGACGCGCTGCGGCTCGTACCGCCGGCCCCGCTGCAGTCGGCGCACCAGCAGATTCTCGCCACGCTCCAGCTTCGCGCCATCGGGCTCACCGATCTGGCGGACAAGCTTGCCGAGTCCGGGACGAAGTCTCCGTCGAAGGTCGCCGAGATCCTGGTCAACCAGGCGAAGCTCCTGAGCGCGAGCGACCTCGTCTGGGCCGAGCTCTTCAAGCAGCCCGCGACCCAGACGATGAAGCGAGCCGGAGTCGTCGGCGTGATCGCGCCGCCATCGAAGCTCGTCACGAACCCCGTGGTGATCAGCTTCCGCGCCTTCAAGGTCGTCTACCGGCGTCTGCACGCCACGAGCGGCAGCACGTCCAGCACACCGGCCCGGGGCCTACACGGGAGTGAGATCGTCAGCACGTCCGCTGTCGCCGGCGGGACGACGAAGGTGCTCGCGACTTCGAGCCCGACGACGGTGAACGTGGCGGCGAGCCTCGTCTTCGACGTCGTCTTCAAGAACGGCGGCAACTTCGACGAGACCAACATCCCGGTGACGCTCACCATCACCGTCTTCAAGAACACGGTCTACACGAAGAAGCAGGTCGTTCGGTTCATCGGCAAACAAGCCGAGCAGACAGTCACGTTCGGGAACCTCCAGCTGCCGACGCGGGCTTTCGGCGCTCAGGCGACGGTGAACGTCGACATCGGCAAGGTGCGGGGCGAGGCGACGCTGAGCAACAACCACGATTCGTATCCGGTCTTCTTCAGCCTCAGCCATTGAGCGCGTCGGTCGCAGGGGTGATCGCGATCGCGGCGGCCGCCGTCGCCGTGTTCGGTGTCGCGATCGCGCTCGTCCTCCATGTGCGGCTCCGACGCGTCCGCGCCTCGCAGCTCACGCTCGAAGGCAGCGGCGGCGGCGATCTCGTCGACTTTGCGGTCTCGCTGCAGGGCCGGGTCGACGGTGTGCACCGGACGGTCGACGAGCTCGCAGCGGCGCTCGGGCGCCTCGAGCGTCGGGTCGATGCGACGGTTTCGCGGCTCGCGGTCGTGCGCTACGACGCCTACGAGCAGACCGGCGGCCATCAGTCGGCGTCGGTCGCGCTGCTCGATTCGTCCCGAACCGGCGTCGTCCTGAGCGCGATCCAGGGACGCGACTACGCGCGGATCTACGTCAAGGAGCTCGACAGCGGTCGCGCCGCGGTCTCCCTCTCGCCCGAGGAGCAGGAGGCCGTGGAGCGGGCGATGCGCTCGCCGCAGTAGCGCCGTATCCCGCTGCTACTTTTCGCCCAGGTTGCAGCACGTTCTTGTCTTGAACGCGAGTTACGAGCCGCTCAATGTGTGCACGGTTCGACGCGCTCACGTGCTGGTCTACAAGGGCAAAGCCGAGATCGTCGAGCGGCTCGACAAGCCTCTGCGCTCGTCGACGGGCAGCTTCATCTGGCCGCACGTGATCCGCCTCGTGCACTACGTGCGCGTGCCGCGCGCGATCCAGCGCAAGATCTCCCGCCGTGCGCTGTTTGCGCGCGACGGCTGGCGTTGTGCCTACTGCGGCACGACGAACGGCCGCTTGACGCTCGACCACATCGTGCCGCGGTCAAAAGGTGGCGAATCGATCTGGGAAAACGTCGTCACGGCCTGCGCCCCGTGCAACCTCCGCAAGGGCGACCGGACGGTCGAACAGGCGGGAATGGTGCTCCACACCTCGCCGCGCGCGCCGACGCCGACGCTCTTCATCAAGCTCGCGGCGCCGCGGATCCCGTCAGGCTGGACGCCGTACCTGCCGGCTACGGCGTAGACGGCGGCGGATGCAGGTTCGGCGGGCAGCCCACGTTCTTGGGGAGGAGGATCGCCAGCTGCTCGTGCAGGTCGATCCATGTGGTGGCAGTTATCCAGAGAAAGCTGTACCGCACCGGCAGCTCTGCGAGCGTGGTGCTCGAACCTGCTGGCGCCTGATACGTGCAGGCATAGCGGCCGACGAGATAGAGCACGAGCGTCCAGCCGGGCTTGAGGTCGATGGGCTTGAAGCGTCTCTCCGGAAGCGGCATTCCTCCTCGTATCGTCGGCCCAGAGGCCCACAGCTGCGCCCTGAAGGGATAACCCCTGAGCTCCGGCACTCCAAGAATTCGAACAGTGAACCGGCCGTCGTTCCGGACGGTGAAGCCGAATTGGAAAGGACGGCCCTTGTGGGCGACGGCGTACTCCCCGCCGCCGCGCGGAAAGACGACGTTGGCCGGATCCATTCCGCCGTTCCCCCAGACGAGCGGCTGGTAGCTGTCGACCCACGCGATTGCCCCGATTCCGAGGCCGAGCGCCGCGAGGAGAACGACTGTGGCGACGAGATTCCGCGGTCGCCGCGCACGGAGGAACGCCACGACCCCGCGCCGGCGCTCGAGCCCCGCGGCCGCGCGCAGGTCCTTCGCGTACTGCTCGGGCGTGCCCAGCGTGTCGAGATCGGTGTCGGCCGGAAGCTCGGCCAGGTGACCTCGCAGCTCCGAGAGCAGCGCCTTCTTCGTGCCCCACGGCAGATCGGTCAGCCAGAAGTTGACCCGGTGCACGTATTCCTCGGCGGTCACGGCTTCACCAGGCCTTCGAATGCTGAGTTGATCCGACTCCAGCTGTCCGTACCGGCTTGCAGTTGCTCGGCTCCGGAAGGCGTCACGGCGTAGTACTTCCGAGCCGGCCCGCTGTCGGAGGCGGCGAGCCTCGAGCTGAGGTGCCCCGCCTGCTCGAGGCGGCGCAGCGTCCCGTACACCGACGCGTCCCCGACGCCGTCGAATCCGGCCCGTTCGAGGGTCGAGAGGATCTCGTAGCCGTACGTCTCGCCGCGCGCGATCACCGCCAGCACCGCCAGCTCGAGCACGCCTTTGAGGAGTTGAGTCTGGTCCACAACGCTACTCTGCAACACAGAGTAGTGCGGCAGGCGAGTTATTACAAGTCCCCGGCCCCGTGGCGGGAGGCAATGCACTCGAGCGCCCAGCCGTTCGCGGCCAGGACGATCTTCTCCGCGAGGACGTCGGCCGCGCCGCCGGCATGCTCCTGCGGCACCTCGACGACGACCTGGTGCACGGAGGCCTCCACCGCGCCCCCGAACTCGTGCCGGTCCTCCGACACGATCGCGAACGACGGCACGGAATCCTTGAGCGCGACGGCGAGTTCGTCGATCTCGGCCGGAGTCGCATAGCGGCCCGCGAAGACGCCGAAGTTGACGCGCACCTCGATGCCGGGCTCCTCGTGCGTGCGCACCAGGCGCGAGATGGCGGGCTCGTCGATCAACGGGCTCATGCCCGCTTCGTTATCCAGACGCGCCGAGTCCCTAACGCGCTAGCGCCCGCGCGGTTCCCAGCTGAAGTTGCGGATCGCGAGGACGAGACCCGCGACTCCCCAGGCACC
The DNA here is from genome assembly GCA_025928515.1 of Thermoleophilia bacterium. Lineage (GTDB taxonomy): Bacteria > Actinomycetota > Thermoleophilia > Gaiellales > Gaiellaceae > Palsa-739. Next base: position 8,212 of record JAICJI010000051.1, on the reverse strand, counting down.
GAGCACCGCAAGCGCCTCGGGTTGTGTCCAGAAGCCGTGGCCGTGCAGGTAGACGGCGTTGACGAGCTTGAGGAAGTACGTGAGCGGCAGCACGTCACCGATCGCGCGGAGAACGGCGGGATAGCCGTTGTTCGGCCCGAAGCCGCCCGACAGAAATGCCATCGGCAGGACGACGAAGTTCACGACGGCCGACGAGCCTTCGGCCGAGCGGATTGCCATCGCCACTGCCGTTCCGAGCGCGGCGAACGCTGCCGCACCGATCAGAAGCGTGACCACGAGCGAGCCAACGGCGGATGGAAGCGGCGTCCCGTAGAGCGCATGCCCGAGCAGGAACAGCACGACGGCCTGGAGCCCGAATACGAAGAGCGTCGAGGTGAGCAGGGCGACGATGTACGTCGCGGGAGGCAGCGGCGTCGAGCGCAACCGCTTGAGGATCCCGCTCTCACGCCGCAGCACGAGCTGGATCGCGAGCCCGGCGAACGTGGTGTTCGCGCAGCCGTACCCGACCAGGCCGGCGAGGACCTCCCACCTCACCGGCTCGCCCTGATACTTCCCGCCGTGGTAGAGCGAGAGCAGCAAAACCAGGAGCAGCACCGGGAAGAGGAAGATGAAAAACGCAGCCTCCCGGCTCCGCCAGAAGACGAGCTGTTCCGCCCGCAACTGATGAACGAAGAGCCGGCGCACCGGCCGGCCCCGCGCGGGCACGCGGATCGCCTCGGCGCTCACTCCGCGCTCTCTTCCGCGGTCAGCGCGAGGTAGACCTCCTCGAGCGACGGCCGCCGCACCTGCAGGCCCTCGATCTCCTCGCCGCGCGCGACGGCCGCCGAGGTGAGCTCGGCAAGGACGCGCGTCGGCTCGTCCGTCCGCACGAGGACCTCCTCGCCGTTTTCCCGGTAGCGGATCTCCGTCTGCAGGTCGGTGGTCGTCAGCTCGGCGGGCGTCCCGATCCGCACGATCTGCCCCTCGCGCAGCACCGCGACCCGGTCGGCGAGCTGCTCCGCCTCGTCGAGATAGTGCGTCGTGAGCAACACGGTCTTGCCGAGGGAGCGCAGCGAGCGGATCATCTCCCAGGCTGCGCGCCGCGCCTGCGGGTCGAAGCCGGTCGTCGGCTCGTCGAGGAAGACGAGATCGGGGTCGCCGATGAGCGCGATGCCGAGATCGAGCCGTCGCTTCTGGCCGCCCGACAGCGTCTTGACCCGCGCGTCTTGCTTCTCCGCGAGCCCGACGAGCGCGATCACCGCGTCGACGTTCCTCGGCGCCTCGTAGTAGCCGGCGAAGATCGCGTGCGTCTCGCGCACGGTGAGGTTCGGCCAGAGGTCGGACTGCTGGAGGACGACGCCGATCCGCTGACGGAAATCGGGCCCCGGCCGCTGCGGGTCGTGGCCGAGGACGCGCACGTCGCCGGCGTCGCGGCGGCGGTAGCCCTCGAGGATCTCGACGGTCGTCGTCTTGCCGGCGCCGTTCGGCCCGAGCAGCCCGAAGACCTCTCCCTCCTCGATCATGAAGTCGACCCCGCGGACCGCCTCGAGGTTCCCGTAGGCCTTGCGCAGGCCGCTGACCTCGATCGCAGGCATCGGTCGAGAAGGGTAGACGGGACTCGCCGGTACAGTCGCGCCGTGGGCACCTTCCGCTTCGTGATCGCGGACGTCTTCACCGACGTTCCGTTCGCGGGCAACCAGCTCGCCATGTTCACCGACGCGCGTGAGATCCCCGAGGAGCGGCTCCAGCCGCTCGCGCGCGAGATCAACTTCTCGGAGACCGTCTTCGTCTATCCGGCTGCCGGCGACGGGCACGCGCGGATGCGCATCTTCACGCCGGCCGTCGAGCTCCCGTTCGCGGGCCATCCTGTGCTCGGGACTGCGTTCGTGCTGGGCGGGCCGTTGCAGCTGGACGAGCTCTGGCTCGAGACCGGCGCCGGAGTCGTCCCCGTCCGGCTCGAGCGCGACGGGTCGCGGATCGCGTTCGGCTGGATGCGGCAGCCGCCGTTCTCGTTCGAGCCGTACGACCGCGTGGCGGAGCTGCTTTCAGTGCTCGGCGTGGAAGCGTTCGGGCTGCCGGTCGAGCTCTACCGCCAGGGCCCCGGCCACGTCCTGGTCGAGCTCGGATCTCCGGAGGCGGTCGCGGCGCTGAGGCCGAACGCTGACGCCCTGCTCGACGCCAACCCCTACGGCACCGACTGCTTCGCGCGCGACGGCGAGAGCTGGAAGTCGCGCGTCTTCGTCCCCGGTGACGGCGTGCTGGAGGATGCGGCTACCGGATCTGCGGCCGGCCCCCTCGCGCTGCATCTCGCCCGGCACGGCAGGATCGGCTTCGGCGACGAGATCGTGATCCACCAAGGCGTGGAGATCGGCCGGCCGTCGACGCTGCACGCTGTCGCCCGGTCGCCGGAAGAGGTCGAGGTCGGCGGCTCCTCCGTCGTCGTCGCGCACGGGCAGTTTCGGTTGTGACCCGCCTCGTCGTCATCGGCCCGAGCGGCAGCGGCAAGACGCGCCTCTCCGCCCGGCTCGCCGAGTTGCTGCATGCGCGCCACGTCGAGATCGACGCGCTCTGGCACGGCCCGAACTGGGAGAGCTGTGGCCCGGAGGAGTTACACCGCCGTGTCTCGGCCGCCACGGAGGGGGACGACTGGGTCAGCGACGGCACCTATCACTCGATCATCGGCGACCTCGTCCTCGAGCGTGCCGAGAGCGTCGTCTGGCTCGACCTGCCGGTGGCGCTCGTCATCGGGCGGCTCGTGCGGCGCAGCTGGGTGCGGAAACGCGACGACGTCGTGCTCTGGCACGGAAACCGCGAGGACAACTGGCCCAACCAGATCCGCTGGCTCTTCTGGCCGGCGTTCAAGCGTGCCTTCGAGAACCGGCGCCGGCTGCCGGCACATCTCGCGCGTCATCAGCAACTGCAGGTGCACCGTCTGCGCTCGGACGCGGCGGTCGAGGGGTTCGTTCAGTCGATCCAGGCGACCGAGCCGATGTCCGGCAGCTCGAAGGGCAGCGACCGCCAGAACACGCCGCCGTTGGCCGAGACGTAGAGCCGGTTCCGCGCGGCGTAGAGCATTCGGTCGGGCTCGTCGTCCGCGATCGCGACGGCGAACCCGGGCGGCAGCCCGCCTCCGGCTTCGCGCCAGGTCGCCCCGCCGTCGTTCGAGAGCATGAGCGGGGGCCTCCGCTCGACGACCGCGACGACCGTCGAGCCGGTCTGTGCCGCAGCGACGACGCGCGGCAGCGTCAGCTCGGGCCGCTCCGCTGCTGGCACCTCGTTGCCCTCACCGAGCAGTGACTCGGCCTCGACGTCGACGAGGAAGATGCCCGCCGCGGTGCCGACCGCGGCGATCACGGACGTGTCTTTCCTTGTAACAGACTGTTACTAAGGAGGGCCGAGACGAGCGCGCTCGCACGCCGCGCGGCGGAGATCGGCCGATGCCCGCCGGCGCGCGCGCCGAGGTAGGCGACCGAGAAGGCGTCGCCTGCTCCGGTCGGGTCGCCGCGAACCGGCTTCGCCGCCACCCGCACTGCGGCGTCGCGCGTGAGGACGAGCGAGCCGCTGCCGCCGAAGGTCACGACGACCTCGGGGACACCGAGCTCGCGCAACTCCTCGAGCTCGCCGTGGCCGAGGATCGCATGCGCCTCCTCCTCTGCGAGCTTCAGGATCGAGACGTGACGCAGGAGCGCCGGGTCGAAGTCGGCGTCGAGCTCGAGCCGCCCCACCGCTCGAGCCCGAACGAGCCCGTGGCCGTCGAGCAGCAGACGCCGCCGACGCGCGATCCGCTCGAGCGTCTCGGGCGGGAAGTCGCCGCGCAGGAGCGGCGCGACGTGGACCCACTCGACGCGCCGCAGCGCGCGCTCCGGCTCGTCGTCTTCATCCCAGGGGTCTCCGATCGCCTCGACGCGCATCTCCCGATTCCCGTCCGCGTCGTAACTGAAGGAGAAGGCCGTCGTCTCGCCGGCGGCCGAAAGCGAGACGGGAACGCCAAGCGCGGCCAGTTGCCTCAGGAAGTCGCGCCGCTCGGGCTCGCCGCACTTCGCGACGACGATCGCGTCTTGCTGCAGCGCGCGCAGCGCACGCGCGGCGTACCAGGGCCCACCGCCGATTCGCCCGGCGTGGCCGTGCACGACGTCACGCGCAAGAGGACCGATCACGGCGAGCGCTCGCACGACCCGCAAGCGTAAGCGCGACCGACAGCAGGAAGGAGAGCCCGAAGCTCGGCAACGAGCCGCCGATCGCTCCCTCGCCGGGGTGCGTGTGGTCGACGAGGTGCATCCACGAGGCCGGGCCGACCGGCGCGAGCCATTGATAGAGGCAGAACCCGGCCAGCCACGCGACGATTTGGCCCGGCCGGATCCCCGGGGCACGGAACGGGTCGCGCTCGCCCACGACCCACTGTGCGAGCAGCACGCCGAAGAGCGGGACGAAGAACGAGCCGAGCAGGTAGAGGAACTCCTGGTAGTGGACGAGGTTGACGACGAAGGTTCCAACGGTCGCGACTGCCGCGACGGCGAGAATGAGCAGCCGCTGCGGCACACGCGGCAGGACGTTCTGCAGCGAGACCGCGGCCGAGTAGACGTTGGCGAAAGGCTCCTTCGTCTCGTCGACGCCGAGCGCGACGAGCGCCAGCGCCGCGCCGACGCCGCCGGTGGCGATGGCACCGATCACGGACGGCGCGTCGGTGAGGCCGCGCGTGAGCAGCAGGATCGCGCCGAGCGCATAGAGCCAGACGTTCGGCAGGAAGTAGCCGACGGCCGCGCCCCAGAACGCGCCGCGGCCGCTCCGCGAGAAGCGTGTGTAGTCGGCGGCGAGCGGCAGCCACGAGACCGGCATCGCCACCATCAGGTCGACTCCTTGCCAGAAGCCGAGCCCGCCCTTGCCGGGCCGCGACCACAGCGCCCCGAGGTGCGCGTCGTGCAGCGCCCACCAGGTCAGGTACGCGAGCGAGGCGAGGACGACCCAGAGCGCGACGCGCTTGACCCACTCGCGCACGAACCCGATCGGCCCGACGAGCGCCAGCGCGGTCGCCGCCGCGGCCGCGGCGAGCTTCCAGATCCAGAGCGGTCCGTGCGCGAGCGCGTGCGCGGCGGTCGCGATCACGAGCACCTCGAAGATCGTCCAGCCGAGGTTCTGCAGGACGTTGAGCCCGGTGGGGAGGAACGAGCCCGCGCGGCCGAGCGGCGCGCGCAGCAGCACCATGGCCGGCACGCCGGCCTCCGCACCAATCGCCGCGGCGAAGCCGAGCAGCGCGTTGCCGAAGATCCCGCCTACGAGGATCGCGAGCAGCGCTTTCGGCAGCGAGAGCGCGGGAACGAGGAAGGCGCCGGCGACGAGCACGAGCAGGCTCAGTCCGAGGCTGCTCCACAGCATCCCGCTCTCGAAGCCGCCGAGCGTCCGCAGCCGCTCGGGAACCGGCGTGATCCCCCAGGCCGGTGCTCTGTCCTCGATCGCTCCTCCCTTCGCCGGCATGACCCGGATCAGGTTCGACGGGTGTGATCTCAGCCGCTCCGCTGCGGCACCCCGGTCCGACCAGTGTACGAACGGAACCCCCGGGGAACGACGCCTTCCATGGCGGAACAGCTGACGACACCCCGCGACCTCCTTGCTGCCTACCTGCGCCAGATGCTCTGGATCGAGCGGCAGCTCGCGGACCACGTGCTGCCGCGACTGCGCGAGCAGGCGCACTCTCCCGACCTGCGGCGCGGCTTCGGCCGGCACCTCCTCGAGACCGAGGGCCATGTCGAGGCGGTGCGCGAAGTCCTCGGCGACCTCCACGTTCCCGCCGAGCCCGAGGAGAGCTCGGGCTTTCGCGGCCTCGTCCAGGAGCACGAGCAGCTCGTCGGCCGAGTCGCGGAGGACGACCACCTGCTCGCCGACCTTGCGCACGCCGTCGCGGCGCTCGCGACCGAGCACCTCGAGCTCGCGACCTACGAGTCGCTGATCGGCATCGCCGAGTCCTTGGGCGAGGAAGCGGTCGGGATCCGGTTGCGCGAGGTGATGGAGCAGGAGGAGTTCGCGCTCGAGCAGGTCGACAGCGCGATGGCCAAGCTCCTCGCCGAGAAGGTCGAGAGCGCCCGCCCTTAGACGTCCTTTTGGCCACCGTTCCCGCCGGTGGCCGCGGATCGCTTGCTCCTGCAGGAGGTCGAGCTGCTCGTCTCGATCGACCCGGCTTTTGCCGAGCTCAACGGCATCCCGCCGCAGTTCGACGAGCTCGCAGCGCTAGTCGAGGACAGGCTCGGTTGAGTCCGGCCGCGTGACCTCTCGCTTCCGGCGGAGCTCGTCAGCCAGCAGAATCAGCGTCGGGAGGAGAAGGATGACGATGCCGAGCGCGTGGTGCTCGTGCGCGAAACGGCCGAGCCCGGTGAGTTTGTCCCCTGCGGGGACGTAGCCGAACGGGAAGGCGAGATAGAGGGCGGCAGTGAGGAGCGTGGCGCCGGAGAGGACGAGGCTGTGGCCGACGTAACCGCGGCGAACGGCGCGGCCGGAGACGAGCGCCAGCGGGATCCCCCCAGCGATGACCGCAAGCCACCAAAAGCCCTGGCTGGCACGGATATCCGGGCTCTGGTTCGCGGTCGCCGTAGAGAAGATCCGGGCAGCAACCAGCAGGTCGGCGGCGAGCAGGAGCGCGAACGCGATCCGCGCGACCTTGACGGTCCGCGGATTCTCCGCGCGCATGACCTCGCTGATGATCGCCATCGGGATTCCGCCGACGATCCAGATGAGGGCGAAGAGCCACACCATCAACCGCAATTGTGACACTTCCGTCCGCCGACTCGATAACGTCTTGCTCTCCGAGAGTTGCGACCCAGGGGGAAACGATGACCACACTCGAGAATCGTCCGAACACCGCAGTGCTCGTGATCGACGTGCAGAACGGCGTCGTCGGTGGCGCGCACGAGCGTGACGCCATGGTCGCGAACGTCGGTACCGTCGTCGAGAAAGCGCGGGCAGGGGACGTTCCGGTCGTCTGGGTGCAGCACCAGAGCGAGGGCCTCGCGCACGGCAGCGACGAGTGGCGGATCGTCCCGGAGCTGAGCCCGGACGAGAGCGAGCCGCACGTCGACAAGCGGTACCCCGACTCATTCGAGGACACGACGCTCGAATCGATCCTCTCCGACCTCTCCGTCGGCCGCCTGGTCGTGGTCGGCGCGCAGACGGACGAATGCGTTCGCTCGACGCTGCACGGCGCACTCGTGCGCGGCTACGACGCGACGCTCGTCAGCGACGCTCACACCACCGAGGATCTCTCGCCGTGGGGAGCGCCCTCGCCGGATCTCGTCATCGCGCACACGAATCTCTACTGGGGCAATCACGAGGCGCCGGGGCGGACGGCGGGCACCGTCGAGGCGAAGGACGTCGACTTCGCAGCGTCCTGACGCTGCGGCCCGGCTCTAAGCCCCGGCCTGGGGCGGCGTGGATCCGGTGCGCTCCACGCTGATCGGCCGAGCGCTGCGGTCGAGGGTCACGATCCAACCGGCCGTGTTCCGGCTGCCCGGCGGCTGGCTCAACGGCCAGTGCTCGAGGAACGCGACCTGCCGTGTGTCGTTGAGCTTCGTTTCGCAAAGGCCGGGCACTCTGCCACCTCCGGCGCGGGGGATCTCGCAGCGCCCGAGCACGCCGAGGAGGTCCGGGAAGATGCGGAAGGCGGGGCGCGCCTTCCACGCGCGCGCGACCTTGAACTCGTTGCCGTACCCCGCGAAGTCGGCCCCACCTCCGGTCGAAGCACCCGGGCGGATGAAGAACGTCACTCCCACGGGCAGGCAGCGGCCGTGAATCTTCGGCGCCGTGAAGCCGTTCTTCGTCCCACAGAACTTCGCTTTCACGAGCACGACGTTCCACGGGTCGCCGTTGGAGAGCCGCCACCGCTCCACGCGCATGACGTGCGCCTCCGTTCCCCCGCTCTCCTGCGCCTCCCGCAGAGCGGCCGTGTTCACCGTCGTCCCGCCGCCGCAGCCTGCGGCGGCGGCAGCCATCGCAACGAGCAACGCCCCCGAGATGCCGCGCTTCATGCTCCAGTTATACGACGCCGGACCGTCGCCGGTCTAGAGCGCGGACGCGCTCGCAATTGGGGTCGATCGCAGACGGTGGCCTGGGCCAGTGTTCGGGATTGAAGCTCCTATGACTTGTCAAGTCATTGCTGGTTGTTGTTCGAGGAGTCGGTAGAGGTGGCGGGCGAGGTAGCGCTTGAGGAGTCGGGTGGCGTCGCGGCGACTCTTGCCTTCGGCGATCT
>JAICJI010000005.1 GCA_025928515.1 Thermoleophilia bacterium | reverse complement strand
CGCTCGATGACGTCCGCGGCTTTGCCGGCGACGACGTCGAGCGGGCGGTCTTCTACCCCGAGGACGACGAGTTCCTCGTCGCAAGGGAGCTCACCGTCGACCACTGGGAGCTATGGGGCTGACCGAGAGGCTCGCGCGTGCGTCCGCCGGACGGCCGCGCCGGACGTTTGCGCTCTGGGGCGTCGCCGTGGTCGTCGCGGTCGCGCTGATCGCCACCTCGCTCCACGGGCTGAGCTCGAACGGGAACGTGGTGGGCAATCCGGAGTCGACGAAGGCAAAGGACACGATCGCAAAGGCGTTCCCCGGAGTCGTCGCGAGCGAGCAGCAGGACGTGATCGTGATCACCTCGCAGCGGTACGCCATCAACGGGCCTCGGTTCCGTGCGTTCGCGAAGCGCTATTTCGCCGAGCTCCGGGCGACAGGAAAGGTGCGCGACGTTCGCGTCGTGGCCGTCTCGCCACCCAGTAACTCTGCGCTCGTCTCGGTGCAGATCACCAGCGATTCGGGGGCACACGCGGTCGAGCAGGTGGTGCAGAAGGCGAACGGCGGGGGGCTCCGGGTCGGCATCACGGGCTACCACAGCACCGGTTACGACTTCGGCAAGCAGTCGCAGACCGACCTCGAGAAGGGCGAGCTCGCCTTCGGTCTGCCGGCAGCACTCGTCGTGCTCGTGCTCGTCTTCGGCGCGCTCGTCGCCGGCCTCGTGCCGGTGCTGATGGCGATCCTGTCGATCATCGTCGCGCTCGGCCTCGTCGCGGTGATCTCGCTCGGGTTCACGCTCTCCGTGTTCATCGTGAACATGCTCACGGGGATGGGTCTCGCACTCGGGATCGACTACTCGCTCTTCGTCGTGTCCCGCTACCGCGAAGAGCGGTTGCGCGGCTTGGCGAAAGAGGATGCGATCGCGCGCGCCGGTGCGACCGCGAGCCGAGCCGTCCTCTTCAGCGGCAGTACGTTCGTCGTCGCGCTGGTCGGCATGTTCATCGTCCCCACCTCGATCTTGCGGAGCCTTGCGCTCGGGGCGATCCTCGTCGGCATCGTCTCGGTCGCCGCTGCGCTGACGCTCCTGCCCGCTCTGTTGAGCGTCGCCGGCGACGGTGTCGACAAGCTGCGCGTGCCGATCCTCGGTCGGAACCTCGGCCGCACGGGAGCCGGCGAAGGCCGGTTCTGGCAGCGCGTCGTGGAGGCTGTGCTGCGGCGGCCGGCGTTGTCGCTCGCCGTTGCCGCCGCGGCGATGCTGGCGGCCGCCTCACCGATCTTCGGCCTGCACATCGGGGCGAACGGCGTCAGCACGCTGCCGGCCAACCTCCCCTCGAAGCAGGGGTATGACCTTCTGCAGCGCGCCTTCCCCGTTCAGAACCCCGAGCCCGCGCGGATCGTCGTCGTGGGCGGTGACTCCGCCGTTGTGCGTCACGATCTCGCACGGCTCAATCGCCGGTTGGCCGGGACGGGGAGCTTCGGCGCGGGGACGATCCAGACGTCGACCGGTGATGGCGTCGCTCTCCTCACGTCGCCGGTCCGCGGCGACCCGGTGGGCGGTGCCGCGGTCAAGGCCGTGCGCGACCTCCGAGCGAACGTCATCCCGTCGATCTTCGACGGCAGCGGGACGAAGGTCTACGTCGGCGGCGTGACCGCGGAGAACGTCGACTACTTCGACGCCGTGACGAGCCCGACTCCGTACGTCCTCCTGTTCGTCCTTGGGCTGAGCTTCATCCTGCTCACGGTCGCGTTCCGGTCGCTCGTCGTCGCGCTCGTCTCGGTCCTGCTCAACCTGCTCTCGGTCGGCGCGGCGTACGGGCTGCTGACGCTCGTCTTTCTCTACGGCGACGGCGCGAGCCTGTTCGGCTTCCAGCACACGCACGTGATCGACGCGTGGGTGCCGCTGTTCCTGTTCTCGGTGCTGTTCGGCCTCTCGATGGACTACCAGGTGTTCCTCATGAGCCGAATCAAGGAGCGCTACGACGCCTCGGGCTCGACGCACGACGCGGTCGCCGGCGGCGTCGGCTCGACGGCTCGGATCATCACGGGAGCGGCGCTGATCATCGTCGTCGTCTTCGCCGGCTTCGCGGCTGGCAAGCTCGTGATGTTCCAGCAGATGGGCTTCGGCGTCGCCGTCGCGCTGCTCCTCGACGCGACGATCATCCGCTCGGTCGTACTGCCGAGCATGCTCGGCCTGCTCGACAAGCGCAGCTGGTACCTGCCGGGCTGGCTCGAGTGGCTCCCGCACGTCGAGGTCGAGCGGACGGCTAATCCGGAGGACGCCGCAGCCGTTTGACGTCGCCGCGGCGGCGCTTCTGGTCGAGGCGGCGCTGACGGGCTGCTGCGCTCGGCCTCGTGGGGACGCGCTTGCGCTCGACGCGCAGCGCGTCGCGCAGCGCCGCGACGAGCCGTTCGACGGCGAGCTCCCGGTTGCGCGACTGGCTCCGCTCGTCCTGCGCGACCGCGCGGAGCACCGGGCCGGCACGCGCCACGACGCGCCGCTTCTGCGTCGGCGTCAATGCGTTCGAGGCCTCGACGTCGAAGACGGCGACAATCCGCGTCTCGGCCTTCTGCGCATGCTGGCCTCCGGGCCCGCTCGAGCGCGAGACCTGGAGCTCGACCTCCGCGAGCGGCAAGACGACCGAGCGCGTAACGCGAATAGACTCGCCGTTCATGGCCGCGATTCTGCTTGACGTGGACGGCGTCCTGCACGTCTCCGGCCAGCCGATTCCCGGTGCGGCCGACGCCGTCCGGCGGTTGCGCCGCGACGGTCACCGGCTCCGCTTCGTCACCAACACGACTACGCGCTCGAAGGCCGAGCTTGCCGGCAACCTCCAGGCGATGGGGATCGAGTTGGAGGTGGGCGAGGTGCAGACGACGGCGGACGCAGCTGTCGAGGCGCTGCGCGGCCGGCGCGTCCTCGCGCTCGTCATGCACGCGCTGGTGGGCGATCTCGAGGGGATCGAGCTCGTGGGCGAGAACGCGGACGCCGTCCTCGTCGGGGGCGCGGACGACTCGCCCGAGACGAACCTCGTCTTCTCGTACATGAACCTCGCGCGCGCGTTCGCCGAGCTCGAGCTCGGCGCCGACCTCTACTGCCTCCACCGCAACCGCTGGTGGCAGACGCAGCGCGGGCCGCTGCTCGACTCGGGTTGCTACGTCGCCGGGCTCGAGTACGCGGCGCAGACAGGCGCGACCGTCCTGGGGAAGCCAAGTGCCGCCTACTTCGACGCCGCGTGCCGCGCTCTCGACGCCGAGCCGTCGATGACGTGGATGGTCGGCGACGACCTCGAGACAGACGTCGCCGGCGCGCGCGGTGTCGGGATGCGCGCCGTGCTCGTGCGCACCGGCAAGTTCCGGCCGGACGCGGTCGAGCAGTCGCGCGTCAAGCCCGATGGGATCGTTTCCTCGATCGCGCACCTTCCCGAGTGGCTCGAGGAGCACATGGCGTGACCGTCAGCGTCGGCACCGACCTGATCGAGATCGAGCGGATCCGGCGCTCGCTCTCGCGGTACGCGCGTTTTCGCGAGCGCTGCTTCACCGAGTCCGAGCGCGCGTATTGCGATTCCCGCCGGAATCCGGCGCAGAGCTACGCCGGGCGGTTCGCGGGCAAGGAGGCCGTCGGCAAGGCGCTCGGCTTCGGCGTCGCGCGCGCATTCGCCTGGCAGGAGATCGAGATCGTCGGACGGCCCAAGCCCGCGGTTCATCTGTCCGGCCGGCTCGCTGCGCGGGCGGCCGCGCTCGGCGTTGCCTCCGTCGACCTCTCGATGACGCACTCGCGGGAGCTCGCGCAGGCGGTCGCGGTCGCCGTCGATGGCTGAGCTCGAGCCGCTCTACACAGCGGACGAGATGAAGGCCGCCGAGGCGGGACACGACGTCGACGCACTGATGCAGCGGGCGGGGACGGCGGTCGCGGAGGAGCTCATGCGGCGCTTCCCGGACGCGCGGCGGATCGCGCTCCACGCAGGCGGCGGAGCCAACGGGGGAGACGGGCGCATCGCGGCCGAGGTCCTGCAGGCGCAGGGCCGCGAGGTCGTGGACGAGCGGCCGGACATCGTGATCGACGCCCTCCTCGGCACCGGGCTCAAGGGGGCGCCGCGCGAGGAGACATCGGCTCTGATCGAGCGGATCAACGCCGCCGGGGCTCCCGTTGTTGCGGTGGACATCCCGTCGGGGGTGAACGCGTCCACCGGGGAGGTCGCCGGTACGGCGGTCCGCGCCGACGTGACGGTGACGATGCACGGGCCGAAGGTCGGTCTCGCGGTCGCACCCGGCCGGTTCCAGGCGGGCGACGTCGCGGTCGCGGACATCGGCCTCGAGCCGGGAGAGACCGAGCACCGGCTCGTCACGCCGGAGATCCTGGCCGAGGTGCCGCGCCGCTCGGCGCGGGACAACAAGTACACGGCGGGGCACGTGCTCGTCGTCGGCGGGTCGAGAGGGATGACCGGAGCTCCGGCGCTCACCGCCCGAGCAGCTCTTCGGGCCGATGTCGGCTACGTGACGATTGCCGCACCGGCGGAGTCGCTCCCTGTCCTCGAGACGCTGGTTCTCGAGGCGGTCAAGCGGCCGCTAGAAGACGTCTTCGAAGCGGCTGGGAAGGCGAAGGCGCTCGCTGTCGGGCCCGGCCTCGGCCGCCAGGACGAAACGAAGGAGCTCGTCCGCCGGCTGCTCTCCGAGGTCGAGCTTCCCGCCGTCGTCGACGCCGACGCGCTGTTCGATCTCGAACCGGCCGAGTGGCCCGCACCGCGCGTGCTCACGCCCCATGAGGGCGAGCTCGCGCGCCTGCTCGGGCGCGAGTCACGAGAGGTCGCCGCACACCGGCTCGCAGCGGTCAAAGAAGCGGCGGAGAAGTTCCGCGCGGTCGTCGTGCTCAAGGGCGAGGACTCGCTCGTCGCGGCGCCGGGCTGCGGCGTCCTCGTCTGCGCGCTCGGCCTGCCGTCCCTCTCGACCGCGGGCACGGGAGACGTGCTCACGGGGATCACGGCCGCGTTCCTCGCGAAGGGCATGGAGCCGCAGCGAGCCGCGGCGGCGGCGTGCGCGGCGCAGCAGCTTGCCTCGCACAAAGCATCCCAGCGTTTCGGCCTCGTCGCGAGCGACGTGATCGAGGCTCTCCCGCGAGCGCTCGGCTAGGTCTCGGCTTCGATGCGGTCGACGCGAAACAGCTCGGGAAGGCCGAGACTCTCGAGCCCTCGGCGCTCCTCGATCCAGCCGAGCACCGCAAGCACTACGGAAAGGACGATGAGGATCACGCCGCCCCATCTGATCGGCTCCGAGCGCAAGAGGATGAGCTCGAGCGTCGGGAGCACGAGGAGCCCGAGCGGCAGGACCGTCAACGTGCGTCCCAGCGGCCGTCGCCCGGTCGAGAGAATCCAAGCGCGAATCAGGTAGAGCGCGAGCAGCAGCGCAACGGCAGACAGCTCACCCGTCACGGCGTCCGCCTGGGTCCAGTCTCGAGGCAGAACTTCCCACAGCGGCAGGACGACGGCAGCCAGGCACGCGAGCGAGGCAGCCAGCGGACGCGCTCGCACGAGTGCCCTGTTCGGGTCGACAGGCACGGGACGGAGGGCCCCGAGCACACTCAGCACGAGGGCGGCGGTCGCCGCGAAGCCGACATACGACCCATAGTCCAAGGCAAAGATGCGCGACTCGCCGCCTACGGCGACAAACGTTCCCATGATCGACACGAGGAGAGCCACGGCGACGACGCCCGTCACGGCGTGGGCCTCGAGCTCGGGCAGCAGGATCGCGGCAAGCAGGACCAAAAGCGCGAGGGCGCCCGCGACTCCGCCGGGAAAGATCGACCAGCCGTTTGCGCGTCCGGCGAAATGCTCTGGTGCAGCACTGAGATGCTCCCACGGCAGGAAGAAGGCGATCAGAAGCAGCAGCGCCGCGGTCGCACGCACCGCAATCCATCCTCTCGGCAGCCGAGGTAGGCGCACACTGCGAACTCGAGCGGCCTCGATCGCGACGAGGGCCACGGCAAAACCGATGCCGATCCACGCCCCGTAGGCGCGGGCCGCGAAGACAGGAATCGAACTCGCCGCTGCGCCGGTGAGGACGGCGACCGCTACTGCCGTCGCCAGGCGCAACCCCTTGCCCCTGGAGCTCAGCAGCCAGCCTGCCCCGAGAAGGAGGCCGAGAGCAGAGATCGCTGCGGGGGAATCTCCGACCCACGGGAAGGTCACGCCGGGCACAGGTTCTTGCCGCGCCCACGGCAGGAGGAAGGAGACGAGCAGTCCGACGCCGACCGCCCTGAAGACGACGTCGGCCGGAGGCCTCCGGACCAACAGCTCACGTCTGCGCAGGAAAAGTCCGCAAAGCCCAGCGACCGCGCCGCAGACAACCCCGAGATAGAACCCGTACGCCCAGACCGAATGGACGTGACTCGCAGAGCGGGCCGAGCTCCTCGGGTTGGTCCTGATCCCGACCTCGATCAGCACGGTATACGCGTGAACCTGCACGGCCACGGCCGCGGCGAGGTAGCCAAGGCCCACACCGAGCCCACCGAGGGGAAGCCTCTCGGCGAGCCGCGGCCGCACGAGGGCTCCAAGACACGCAAAGACGGAGGCGACCGCGAGAAGCACGGCGACGTCTCCGACCCCGCCGATCCATCCGTCGAAGCCGTCATCGGAGAACACCCCGGGCAGTCCGAACGAGCCATTGCCGCCGGCTACGTGCATCTGCCTCCACGGCAGGAACAAGCTGGTGAGGAATGTCAGCGTGCTGACCAGGAGGGTGAAGAGCGCGAAACGCCGTTCCCTCATCGCACCGCAATTTACTCCTCGTCCCGGGCGCCGACTAGGCTGCCGCCGCATGCACCGGAGCGAGATCACGATCGACCTCGGCGCGATTCGCGACAACGCACGTCGGCTCCTCGACGTGCTCGACGGCGCAGAGCTCTGGGCCGTCGTGAAGGCGAACGGTTACGGGCACGGCGCAAGCGACGTCGCACGCGCCGCGCTGAGTGCCGGCGCCACCGCGCTGTGCGTGGCCACCGTCGACGAGGGGCTCGAGCTCCGGCAAGGCGAGCCGGACGCGCGCATCCTCATCATGGGCCCGCCGAACGATCCGCGCGACGTCGCCGCGGCGCGGGACGCGAGGCTGGAGCTCGTCGTCTCGGGCGGCGAGATCCCTGATGACATCCCGGTTCATCTGAAGCTCGACACCGGCATGGGCCGGTGGGGGCTCTCCGAGCTGCCGGAGCCGCCGGCGAACGTCGTTGGCTTGATGAGCCATCTCGCCACCTCCGACTCCGACCCGGCCTTCGTTCAGCAGCAGGTCGAGCGGTTCACCGAGGCGACGGCGCCGCACGCGCACCTGACCCGCCACCTCGCAAACAGCGCTGCGGCGCTGCGGCTGCCCGGAACTCGCTTCGACGCGGCCCGCTGCGGCATCGCGCTGTACGGGATCTCTGCGTTCGGGACGGATCCCGCCGAGGATGGGCTCCGGCCGGCACTCTCGTGGCGGAGCCGGCTCGCCCAGGTGCACCTCCTCCACCCGGGAGAGAGCACCGGCTACGGCCGGCGGTTCGTTGCCGAGCGGCCGACGTGGGTCGGGATCGTTCCCGTCGGCTACGAGGACGGGTTCCGGCGGGACATGACCGGCACCGAGGTGCTCGTGGACGGCGAGCGGCGGCGCGCGGTGGGCACGGTCTCGATGGACGCGGTCGCGGTCGAGCTCGACCCCGAGCTGCCGGTCGGGACTCCCGTCACCATCATCGGCGACGGTGTGCTGATCGAGAGCCATGCGGCTGTCGCCGGCACCATCGGCTACGAGATCGCGTGCGGGATCAACGCCGGCTCCGCCCGCGCCCGCCGCATCGTCCATGACTGACCGCTTCGCGCGCACGGCCGAGCGGGTTGCGGCACGACAGGACGCTCGCGCGGCGCAGCTCGCAGATGACGTACGCGAATTCGGGCAGCCGAACGGAGACGAGCGCGCGCTCGACGTCGGCACCGGCGCCGGCGCGCTGGCGTTCGCCCTGGCGCCGCTCGTGCGGGAAGTCGTCGGGCTCGATCCGGTGCCGGAGCTGCTCGAACTCGCCCGTGCTCGAGCTCTCCCGAACACCGAGTTCACCGAGGGCGACGGGACGGCCATGTCGTTCGCGGACGGCGCGTTCGACCTAGCGGGAACGCATCGCACGCTCCATCACGTCGAGCGGCCCGACCTCGTCGTCGCCGAGATGGCTCGTGTCACGTGCGCCGGCGGTCACGTGCTCGTCGTCGACCAGCTCGCGCCCGGGGACGAGGATGCGGCCGCCGTGCTCCACGAGTTCGAGACGACCCGCGATCGCTCGCACACACGCCTCCTCACCGACGAAGAGCTGCGGGAGCTCTTCGCGGCGAACGGCCTCTCAGTCCTCCGGGAGCGCCTGGAGGAGAAGCCCCGTGAGCTCGCCGCCTACCTCGACCTCGCCGGATCCGAGGGAGAGAGTCGCGCTCGAGCCGAGGCGCTCGCCGGCGCCAACCCGCGGGTGCTCGTCGAGAGCGTCGGCTGGTACCTGCTCAGTGCCCGGTGACGCCGCCGTCGAGGTTGACGAACGCCTCGCGCAGCTGCGCACGTTCCTTGTCGAGCTCGGTGAAGGAGAGCATCAGGCGCCGCTCGCCTTCGGCGGTCAGGCGGAGGTGCGCGACCCTCGCGTCCCGCTGCGACTGCTCGCGGTCGATGAGCCCTGCGCTCTCGGCGCGGCGCACGAGCTCGGTGACGGTGCTCTGCGCGAGCTGCATCCGGTCGGCCAGCTCGGTCACTGTCGACTGCTCGCTGCCGTCGGCTGCTCCCTTGATCATCATCAGCAGCGTGTAGCGCTGGGGAGTGAGTCCCGACTGGCGGGCGATCTTCTCGCTGCGCCGCAGGAAGTGCCGAAGCGCCGAGCGGAACTCGGCGACGGCGATCACATCGGCGATGGTCGCGTCCGTCTGAGTGGCCATGCGTCGATTCTAGGGCGCTTTCGGCACGCGCGAAAGGACACGAGTGAAGAGATTCGGCATCGCATCCTGCAGCGGGGCGAGCGGGCCGTAGAACCAGGGCACCGTCGTCTCGCCGCGACCTTGCTCGAGTGAGCGGAGAACATGGGCCGCAACGTCGTCCGGCCCGATCACGATCCGCTGCACGTGCCGGGGTAGCCATTTCTGCGGGAAGCCCTCCGTCCGGGCGAAGCCTGGCTTGACCGTGTGCACCCGGATCCCCTCTGTGCGCAGCTCGGCGGCCGCCGTCCGGGAGAAGGCGAGCTGGGCGTGCTTCGAGGCGGAGTAGGGGCCGCTCGGCGGTCCGGCGATGACCCCCGACACCGAGACGATGTTGACGACGTCCGACGGCGCGGCGGCGCGGAGGCCCGGCAGGAAGGCGCGGAGACACCAGATCCCGCCGAGGTAGTTGATCCGGATCAGGCGCTCGATCACGTCGGGGTCGCCGTCGAGAAAGCGCGCCCGTCCCGGGATGCCGGCGTTGTTCACGAGCACGTCGATCTTCGGGTGCCGTGCGAGGACGCGCGCCGCGACGGCCTCGACGGCGGCGCGGTCGGAGACGTCGCACTGCTCGGCCTCCCCGCCGAGCTCGTTCGCGAGCGCCTGCAGGCGGTCGAGGCGGCGCGCGAGCAGGACGCACAGGTCGCCGCGGGCCGAAAGCACGCGGGCGATCTCGGCGCCGATGCCCGAGGAAGCCCCCGTGACGACCACGACCCGGCCCACGGCGGACAGGCTATCTCTAGGATCGTCAGCCATGGCCGGATCGTTCGAGGGCAAGCGCGGGCTCGTGCTCGGCGTGGCCAACCGCCGCTCGATCGCGTGGGCGATCGCGCGCGAGCTCGCGGCGGGCGGTGCGAGCCTCGCCTTCACCTACCAGGGAGAGCGGATCGAGAAGACGGTGCGCGAGCTCGCCGCCTCGATCGATTCCCCCCTCGTCACGGAGTGCGACGTCCGCTCGGACGAGGACGTGGCCCGCGTCTTCGGCGAAGTGGAGGATGCGTTCGGGGGTGAGCTCGACCTGCTCGTCCATTCGGTGGCCTTCGCGGCGGCAGAAGACCTGGAGGGCCGCTTCACCGACACCCCGCGCGACCGGTTCTGGCTCGCGATCGACGTCAGCGCGTACTCGCTCGTCGCCTGCGCCCGCGCGGCGGAGCCGCTGATGGAGAAGGCCGGCGGCGGCTCGATCGTGACGATGACCTATCTCGGCGGCGAGCGCGCGGTGCCGCACTACAACGTGATGGGCGTGGCGAAGGCGACCCTCGACGCGTCGGTGCGCTACCTCGCGTGGGATCTCGGTCAGAAGAACATCCGCGTGAACGCGATTTCGGCCGGTCCGGTGCGGACGCTGGCGGCCCGCTCGATCGCGGGCTTCACGACGATGGAGGACATCGTCGAGGAGCGCTCCCCGCTCCGGCGGCACATCACGGCCGACGACGTCGGCGCTGCGGCCGCCTACCTGCTCGGCGACGGCGCGGGCAACGTGACAGGGACGACCCTCTACGTCGACAGCGGTTACCACGCGATGGGCATGTAGATGCACGCGGCTCAGGCCGAGCGGGGGGTTGGGCAGTCGATCCGCGCGGCCGAGCTGGTCGGTGCGCTCTCTCTGGCAACAGATCTCGGCACCGGGCAGCCGCTCGAGCATGCACTGCGCACGGCGGTGCTCGCGGTTCGGCTCGGCGAACTCGCGGAAGCGTCGGCCGAGGAGCTCGCGGACACCTACTACGTAGCCCTCCTCCACGGCTCCGGCTGCACCTCGAACAGCCACGAGGCGACTCAGCTGTTCGGGGAGGACATCATGCACCGGGCAGCCTTCTTCCTGATCGACCCGGCCGATCCCGAGCAGGTGCTCGCGTTCTACCGCACCCACGTGGGGCCTGGGCGACCGACCGAGGTGCGCGAGCGGATGATCGAGGCGGCGCTGTCGAGCCCGGAGCGGGCACGCGAGTCGTTCGCCGCGATGTGCGAGGTGGCGCAGCGGTTCGCCGGTTGGCTGGACCTCGGCCCGGGAGTGGAGGCGGCCCTCGAGTACGTCTTCGCGCGCTGGGACGGCAAGGGCCCGGGAGGTGGGGTCGGCGGAGAGGCGCTGCCGCTGCCGGCGCGCCTCCTCCACGTGGCGCGGGACTACTCGCTCTTCCTCTCCGCAGCCGGCGCGGACGACGCGCGCGCCGTTCTCGAGAGCCGAGCCGGTACCGCGTACGACCCGCGCCTGGCCGAGCTCGGCTCGAGCCACTTCGACGACGTGTGCGCCGACCTCGACGACACGCGCATCTGGGAGCACGCGCTCGAGACCGAGCCGTTTCCTCACGTGAGCCTCTCGGGAGACGCGATCGACGCCGGCTTCTCGGCCTTTGCGGCGCTCACCGGCCTCAAGTCGCCGTGGCTCCGTGAGCACTCGACCGCGGTCGCCGACCTCGCCGAGGCAGCGGCCTGGCGCCTCGGCCTGCCGGCGGAGAACGTCGCGCTGCTGCGGCGCGCGGCGCTCGCTGCCGACCTCGGGAGCGTCGGCGTCTCGAACGCGATCTGGGAGAAGCCCGGGCCGCTGGGTTTCGGCGAGTGGGAACGCGTGCGGCTGCATCCGCACTTCACCGAGCGCGCATTCGCCCAGTCGCAGGCTCTCGCGGCGGTCGGTCTGCTCGCCGGTTCCCACCACGAGCGGCTCGACGGGTCCGGCTACCACCGCGGCCTGCGCGGGTCGGCTCTCGACAAGGCCGGACGGATCCTCGCCGCCGCGGACTGCTACTCGGCGATGCGGGCGGAGAGGCCGCACCGGGCGGCGCTCGAGCCGGCGGCTGCCGAGGCGGAGCTGCGAGGAGAGGTCGAGGAGGGACGCCTCGACGCGGAGGCGGTCGACGCGGTGCTCGCCGCGGCCGGCCACCGCGTCCCCAAGCGGCCACGCGAGCTGCCGGCGGGGTTGACGCAGCGCGAGCTCGAGGTCTTGCTCGCGCTCGTGCTCGGCCAGTCGAACCAGGCGATTGCCGACGACCTCGGCATCTCCGCCAAGACCGTCGGGCATCACGTCCAGCACGTCTACCGCAAGGCGGGCGTCCGCAGCCGCGCCGCTGCGACGGTCTGGGCCTTCGAGCACGACCTCGTGCACAGCTCGTAGCCCATAGGGCGTTCGCCCGATGCGGGCTCCGGCCCGCCGGGGCCAGACTCGTCCTCGATGGCGTCAGTTGACGCGCAACTCGAGAAGGAGGACGAAATGATCCTGGCAACGACGACGGTCGAGGACATCGACAGGTTCGTGGAGGTCTACTCGGCGGCGGGCGCCGAGAAGCGGAAGCTGCACGGCTCGAAGGGCTCGACGGTCTTTCGCGACCCGAACGAGGAAGATCGCGTCTGGGCGATCTTCGACTGGGACCTCGAGGGCTGGCAGAGTTTCGCCTCCGACCCCGAGGTGCCGCCGATCATGCAGGAAGCCGGGCACAAGAGCCGGCCGCAGGTGACGGAGCTCGTCGGCCGCTTCGAGGCTTAGCGAGTCATGCCGGGGAACGCTGCCATCGTCCGCCGCGGCTATGAGGCGTTCAACGCCGGCGACCTGGAGACGCTCGGCGAGCTCGTCGGGCAGGAGGCGGTCTTCGCCCGTCTCGGCCGCTACATGGCCGAGACGGGCGGCACGTTCAGGGCGGTTCTGAAGCGCGTGCTCACCGACGAGGACGGTCGCGTGATCGTGATCCAACGCAACGTCGCCGAGCGGAACGGCAAGCACCTGGACGTCTACTCCTGCATCGCCTTCGAGCTCGTGAACGGCCGAATCGTCGACGGGTGCGAGCACGTCTACGACCTCGACGCCTGGGACGAGTTCTGGTCGTAGACCCCACAACTTCGACTCACGGAGGACACCATGACCAATCCCATCAAAGTAGGACTGATCGCAGACCAGACCGGCCCGCTCTCGTTCGTCGGGATCGCCAATACGAACGTTGCGAGGATGGTCGTCGACGACCTCAACGCCGACGGCGGCCTGCTTGGACGACAGCTCGAGCTGCACGTCGAGGACAGCGCAACCGACGACGACGTCGCTGCCGCAAAGGCGAGGAAGCTCGTCGAGGTCGACCAGGTCGACGTCGTCTTCGGAGGCATCTACAGCTCGACGCGGCAGGCGATCAAAGTCCCGGTCGTCGTCGAGGGGAAGACGCTCTACGTCTACCCCGAGCAGTACGAGGGGCAGGAGTCGGATCCGCTCGTCTTCTGCACCGGCCCGGGACCGGCGCAGCAGGTCGACCCGTTCATCCCTTGGTTTATGGAGCAAACGGGGGCGAAGAGCTTCTACCTGCCGTCCGCCGACTACATCTGGCCGCACGTGCTGAACGCGCGCGTCCGCGAGGTCGTCGTCGCCAATGGCGGCTCGATCGTCGGCGAGGAGTACTACGCGCTCGACCACACCGACTACCGGGAGACGGTCGAGAGGATCGTCGCGAGCGGCGCCGATGCGGTCTTCAACACGATCGTGCCGCCCGGCGTCACGCCGTTCTTCGCGCAGCTCCACGACTCCGGCTTCGCGAGTCGCGGCGGCCTGCTGATCTGCACGTACTTCGACGAGAACTTCCTCAACATGGTTCCGGCCGCCCACGTCGAGGGGCTGTACGGCTGCCTCGACTACTACCAGGGGGTCGACGACGCGTTCAGCAAGGAGCTGCTCGCCCGGTACGAGGCCCGCTACCCGGGCGACGCCAAGTTCACGGGTGGGAGCGCCTGCTCGGGCCTGTACCGCGGACTGCGTCTCTGGGCGAATGCGGTGAACGAGGCCGGCTCGCTCGACCAGGAGGACGTGATCGCGGCGCTCGACCATGCCCAGATCGCCGACGGTCCCGGCGGACCGGCAGCCATGGTGCCGGGCCAGCACCACGCTCGGCTGAACATGTACATCGCCCAAGCCCGGAACGGCCACTTCGACGTCGTCGAGAGTCTTGGGCTGATCGACCCGCAGGAGGGCGTCGTCGGCACGCCGATCCTCGCCGGATAACCCATCCCGCAGCTTGTTGCGCCTGCTGCGGCTTTTTCCCGATTCGCTCAGGGTCTTCGCCGATGCCGGCTCCGACCCCGCTGCCTACGGTCGAGGCAAGCGATTCGGAAACGGAGGAGACGATGTCTGTTCGCGTTGCCATCAACGGTTTCGGCCGCACCGGCCGGGCTGCGTTTCGCGCCGCGTATGAGCGCGAGGCCGACCTCGAGTGGGTTGCGATCAACGATGTCGCCGAGCCGGCGTTGCTCGCGCAGCTGCTCAAGCACGACACCGTCTACGGACCGTTTCCGGGCACTGTCGAGGCGACAAACGGAGCCATCGTCGTCGACGGGAGCGCGATCGCCGTCCCCGGCGGGACGGATCCGGCGCGCCTGCCCTGGCGGGAACTGGGCGTCGAGGTCGTGATCGAGTCGACCGGCCGGTTCCGCGCACGTGCAGACGCCGCGCAGCATCTCGAGGCCGGTGCGCAGAAGGTGATCGTCTCGGCGCCGGCGAAGGAGCCGGACGTCACGGTCGCGCTCGGCGTCAACTTCGACGACGTCTACGACCCGGCGGAGCATAGGATCATCTCGAACGCGTCCTGCACGACGAATTGCCTCGCGCCCGTGGCGAAGCTGCTGCACGAGGCCTTCGGCATCCGGCACGGGCTCATGACCACCGTGCATGCCTACACGGGCGACCAGCAGCTGCTCGACGGGCCGCACAAGGACTACCGCCGAGCGCGTGCCGCGGCCTGCAACCTCGTCCCGACCACGACCGGCGCCGCAAAGGCGCTCGGCCTGGTCGTGCCTGAGCTGGACGGCAGGCTGCACGGCTACGCGGTACGCGTTCCCGTCCCCACCGGCTCGCTCATCGACCTGACCGTCGAGGTCGAACGGCCGACGAGCGTCGAGGAGGTCGACGAGCTGTTCGCGAGCAGGGCCGACACCGGCGCGCTCGAGGGCATCCTGGCCTACAGCGAGGAGCCGCTCGTGTCCTCCGACATCGTCAAGTCGCCGTACTCGGCCATCTTCGACGGCGGCCTGACAGCGGTGATCGACGGGACGCAGGTGAAGGTGGTCGCGTGGTACGACAACGAATGGGGCTACTCGAACAGGCTCGTCGATCTCGCCGGGCGTGTGCTGGTCGGAGAAGCGGTGGCGGCATGATCCTCACGCCGTCCGTCCGTGCGCATCACTCTGCGACGTTCAGTAGTTCTCCCGATGCGGCTCAGCGTGCCTGCGGCGAGGATCGAAGCATGATCAAGGTTCGACATCGGTCCGAGGAGTTGCCCGTCCCATTCGAGGTGGCGGCCGTCGCCGACGCGATGAGCCGCGGCGTCATCAGCTGCCCGCCCGAGACTCCGCTGCGAGTCGTGGCGCGGATGATGGCAACCCACGGAGTGCACGCGATCTTCGTCTTCGAGCACACGGACGAGGACGACGAGGAACGCAGGTTGTGGGCAGTCGTGTCCGACCTGGACCTCGTCGCGGCCACCGAGCTCGACCTCGACGAGCTCACGGCGGGCGCCACTGCCGTGACGCCGCTCGTCAGCGTGAAGGCCAGCAGCTCGATCGCCGAGGCAGGCAGCCTGATGGCGCAGTACGGCATTGCGCACCTCGCGGTCACCGAGCCCACCTCGCGCCGCCCGATCGGTGTCATCTCGTCGCTCGACATCGCGCGGGCGATCGCCGCAGGTCACGGCCCGCGGGAGGTCTTCGCCTCGGCCTGAGCTTGTCTGCGGTACTGCGTAGTTCCGCGCAACTTGAGTTCGGGGTCGCTGCGGATGCCGTGCGCGTCACTTCGCGCAACCATTCGAGTGGAGGTGAGGGACGATGAGACGCCTCCGGGCAGCGAGGTTGTCCCTCGCAATTCTGCTGGTACTCGGCCTGCAGGCGGGCGGCGGCTGGGTTCGCGGCGCTCCGGCCGTCACATCGGCGTGGCCGCCCTACCACTGGCCGATCAAGCCCTTCAACCAGCAGCATCCGCTGCAGGCGGCCTTCGGCGATCCGCGAACGATCGGCAAGAGCCAGCCCTTCGGCAGGACGGGCCCGTGGGTCGACGGCGCCCACTCCTTCCACAACGGCGTCGACGTCGCAGCCGAGCCCGGGACGCGGGTCTATCCGGTTGTCTCCGGCTTGGTCGTCGCAGCCACCGAGGGCAAGATCGTCGTCCGGACCGCCGACGGACGCGCTTTCCAGTACGACCACCTCGCCCGAGCCGTGCATCGCGGCGAGACCGCTGTGGCCGGGCGGACGGTCCTCGGCCGGGTCACGGAGAGGCGCTCCCATGTCCACCTCGCGGAGATCGACGACGGCCGTATCCAGAACCCGCTCGCCCCGGGACACCTCGAGCCCTACCGTGACTGGACGAGGCCCTCCGCCAAGGGTCTGTACATCGACAACGGCCACAGCGTTCGTCCGGTCGGCGATCGTCCGGTCGCACCCCACGACCGGCTCGTGGTCGCCGCAGTCGATCCGCCGGCTCGGCCCCTGCAGGCCCCGTACGCCGGGCTCCCACAGACTCCGGCCCTGGTCGAGTGGCGACTCGTGCACTGGCCGACCCGCACGCCCTGGCGTGTCGCAGCCGACTTCCGGCAGACCGAGCCCCCGCCGCGAGATTTCTGGAACGTCTACGCCCCGGGCACCTACCAGAACTGCCCCGTTTTCGACCAGCGGCTTTTCAACGGCACGCCCGGTCGTTACCTGTTCCGCGTCGATCTCGACCGGAGCCGTTTCCGCGTCGGGCACTACCGGTTCGAGGTGCGGGTCGCCGACGTCCGCGGGAACTCCTCGACCGCCTCGTGGCGGATTCGACTCGTGACCAGCTGACTAGCCTGCGGCGGCGGCTGCGGAGGCTGCTTCCTGCGCGGCGAGCAACAGTTCGAGATGACTCCAGCGGTCGTCGAGGTCCGACTGCTCGAGCGCGTCGAGCTCCGCCGCCGTCTCGGGGCTGCTGCGCTGGAGTGAGGCGAAGCGGTTCTCCTCGGCGAGGAACTCCGAGAGCGGGCGCTTGCGCTTGGAGTCGACACGCAGCGGCTTCTCTGCGCGAGGGTCGTAACGGTAGAGCGGCCAGTAGCCCACGTCGACCGCGTCCTTCTGGTGCAGCATCCCGTGCTCCATCTCGATGCCGTGCTCGATGCAATGGCTGTAGGCGATCACGAGCGCGGGGCCGGGATACTGCTCCGCTTCCCACAGCGCGCGCACGGCCTGTGCGTTGTCGCCGCCGAGGGCGACCTGGGCGACATAGACGTCGCCGTAGCCCATGGCGATCGCCCCGAGGTCCTTCTTTCGCGTCCGCTTGCCGGCGGACGCGAACTTCGCCACCGCGCCGCGCGGAGTCGCCTTCGACGCCTGTCCGCCGGTGTTCGAGTAGACCTCCGTGTCGAGGACGAGCACCTTGACGTTGCGGCCGGATGCGAGCACGTGATCGAGCCCGCCGAAGCCGATGTCGTACGCCCAGCCGTCGCCTCCGACAAGCCAGACGCTCTTTTCGACGAGCGCGTCCGCGAGCAGAGCCCACCGGCGCGAGGCGGCATCCGTCCGTTCGGCGAGCAGCGTCTTCAGCTCGTCGACGAGCGCCCGCGCTCGCTGCACCGCCGGCTCGTCCGGCTGCGGCTCGCGCAGGCCGGCCTTGAGCTCGGTAGGCAAGTGAACCCGGTCGAGCAGGGCGAGGGCTTCGTGTCGCTGCTGGTCGAGACTGAGACGCAGTCCAAGGCCGAACTCGGCGTTGTCCTCGAAGAGCGAGTTCGCCCAGGCAGGGCCGCGGCCCGACGCATTCGAGGCCCATGGTGTCGTCGGCAGGTTGCCGCCGTAGATCGAGGAGCAGCCCGTCGCGTTCGCGACGAGGAGCCGATCGCCGACGAGCTGGGTCAGCAGCTTCAGGTACGGGGTTTCGCCGCAGCCGGAACAAGCGCCCGAGAATTCGAACAGCGGTTCGAGCAGCTGCGAGCCCTTGATCGACGCCGGGTCGACGAGCGTCCTGTCGAGCTCCGGCAGCGAGCTGAAGAATTCCCAATCCCGCTCGGCATGCTGGCGCTCGGCCTCGGCCGGGCGCATCTCGAGGGAGCGGTGCTCCGGCTCGACCTTCGAGAATGCGGGGCAGGCGGTCGCGCAGAGCTTGCAGCCGGTGCAGTCGAGCGGCGAGACGGCGATCGTCAGTTGCATCCCGGGAAGGTCCTTGCCGCGCCACGGCTTGCTCTTGAACCCGTACGGAGCGGTGGCAAGGAGCTTGGGCTCGCACACCTTCATCCGGATCGCGGCGTGCGGACAGACGAGCGTGCACTTGGCGCAGTCGATGCAGATGGACGGATCCCAGAGCGGCAGCTCGTCGGCCAGGCCACGCCGCTCGTACCGGGCGGTCCCGGTCGGGAAGACGCCGGCGGGGTCGAAGGCGGACACGGGTAACGCATCGCCGTGACCCTCGAGCAGCGTCTGCAGGAAGGCGGGCGCGTCGGCATGGAGCTCCGGAACGCGCGACCCGTTCGGGGAGCTCGGCTCGATCTCGCGGAGCTCGGCGAGGGCTCCGTCCACCGCGGCGAAGTTGCGCTTCACCATCTCCTCGCCCTTGCGGCCGTAGCTCTTCTCGATCTTGTGCTTGATCGCAGCGATCGCCTCCTCGACGGGCAGCACGCCCGAGAGCGCGAAGAAGCATGTCTGGAGGACCGTGTTCACGCGCCCGGCCAGCCCGGCCTCGCGGGCGACACGCTTTGCGTCGACCACATGGAGGTGGATCTGCTTGCTCGTGATCTGCTCCTGCACGGAGCGGGGCAGGTGCCGCCAGGTGTCGACGCCGTGCGGGCTCGACAGCAGGAACGTCGCGCCTGGGCGTGCGTGCTCGAGCACGTCGACACGCTCGAGCAGCCGGAACTGATGACAGGCGACGAAGTCGGCCTCTTCGATCAGGTACGGCGCTTCGATCGGGTCGTCGCCGAAACGCAGGTGCGAGACCGTCACCGCCCCCGACTTCTTCGAGTCGTAGACGAAATACGCCTGCACGTAGTGGCCCGCTTCGCCGGCGATGATCTTGGCCGAATTCTTGTTCGCGCCGACCGTGCCGTCCGAGCCCAGCCCGTAGAACAGACAGCTGATGTCCTGCCGGGGAACGCGCCACGCCGGGTCGTAGGGGAGGCTGGTGCCCGAGACGTCGTCGTCGATGCCAACCGTGAAGTGCCGGTGCGGTCGCAGATCGAGGTCGCGGTGGACGTGCTCGAGCTCGTGCTCCTGCGCGGAGGCAAGCTCCTCGAACACCGCGCAGGCCATGGCCGGCGTGAACTCCTTCGAGGCCAGCCCGTAGCGGCCGCCGATGACCGTCTGCGGCAGGCGTCCCTCCTCGTGGAGGGCCGAGACGACGTCCTCGTAGAGTGGCTCGCCGACGGCCGCGGAGTCCTTGGCCCGGTCGAGCACGGCGACGGCCTCGGTCGAGAACGGGAGCTCGGCGGCCAGGTGGCGGCTGGAGAAGGGGCGGTAGAGCCGCACGATGACGAGGCCGACACGCTCGCCCTCGCCGTTCAGCCGGCGTACCGCCGCCTCGAGTGTCGAGGTCGCCGAGCCCATCGCGACGACTACGCGCTCCGCGTACGGATGACCGACGTACTCGAAGGGCCGGTAGCTCCGGCCCGTGCAGCTCGCAAAGCGGACCATTGCCTCGTCGAGCAGCCGTGGCACCGCCGCATAGAACGGACTGGCCGCCTCGCGGGCCTGGAAGAAGACGTCGGGGTTCTGAGCCGAGCCGCGCAGGCTGGGACGGTCGGGCGAGAGCGCCCGGCTCTTCAGCGCCGCGACCTGTTCCTCGTCCACCAGCGCTCGCAGGTCGTCGTCCGAGAGAGCGTCGATCACGTTGATCTCGTGCGACGTGCGGAAGCCGTCGAAGAAATGCAGGAACGGCACGCGACTCGCGAGGCTGGTCATGAACGCCAGCGCCGCCATGTCCTGCGCCTCCTGCACAGAGGCTCCCGCGAGGATGGCGAAGCCGGTGGGTCGGGCTGCGTAGACGTCGGAATGGTCACCGAAGATCGAAAGCGCGTGGCCCGCGACGGCTCGCGCGGCGACGTGGACGACGCACGGCTGCAGCTCGCCGGCGATCTTGAACATCTCCGGGAGCATCAGCAGCAGCCCCTGGCTGGCGGTGAAGGTCGTCGCAAGTGCACCGCCTTGCAGCGCGCCGTGGACGGCCCCGGCAGCACCGGCTTCGGATTGCATCTCGACGATCTCCGGCACCTGACCCCAGAGGTTCCGCGCGCCCGCAGCCGACCAGGCGTCGGCCAGCTCGCCCATTGGGCTGGCCGGCGTGATCGGGTAGATCGCGATCACCTCGGCCAGCTTGTGCGCAACCCGGGCCGCCGCTTCGTTCCCGTCGACCACCAGGCGCTCCGGCTGCGAGTGCGGAGACATGCCTCGCAGGCTAGGAGCGGACAAGCCTGCGCTCATCGGGATAAACCGCGGATCTCCGCGTGAGAACTACGTTTCGCGGCGCGTCAGGCGAAGCGCTGGAGGATGTCGGCCAAACCGCGGACAGTGACGTCGGCGCCTGCGTGCCGAAGTTCGCGAAAGCGGTCGGGGTCGTTAGTGGGCTCAACGGCGACGACCCACGCAAAGCCGGCTGCCCTGGCCGCCGCCACGCCGGCCGGGGTCGTCTCGAATGCCGCAGCCCGAGACGGCTCGACGTTGAGCCTCCGGCATGCAGCGAGCAACCTGTCGGGGGCAGGCCGGCTTCGCAACTGCTCGGTCGCGATGGTCTCGGCGTCGACGCTGCCGTCCACTAACTCGGCGAGGTTGCTCCTCTCGAGCATCTCGGCGGCATGCGCGCTCGCCGAAACGACTGCGCAGCTGATGCCCGCATCGTGAGCGAGCTCGAGGTAATGGCGTACGCCGTCGAAGGCGTCGACTCCGCGCTGCTCGAGGAGCAGGCCCAACCACTCGTTCTTGCGGTTGGCGAGTCCGTGCACCGTCCTCGTACCCGGCCGGTCGGCAGGGTGTCCTTCCGGCAGACGGATGCCGCGGCTGGCGAGGAACGTACGCACTCCCTCGAGTCGCGTCCGTCCGGCGATGTGCTTCGCATAGTCGATCTGCGAGTCGAAAGGGGCCGTCAATCGTCCGTACGTCGTGTCGGGTCGAGACTCAACCAGCTCGTTCAGCGTGTGTGTCCAGGCTTCTCGGTGCAACGCAGCGCTGCCGACGAGCACGTCGTCCAGCTCGAATACACACGACCGAACGGTGGCCGGCAGAGCGAGTGCCCGCTGGGCGAGGCCGCGTGGCAGGAACGGCTCGGCGAGCTCTGGTGAAAGACCCTTGTCGCGAGCGAAGCGACGGAGCTTCGCCGCTGCGCCCGCGAACTCGTCGTGGAGATGGCGCTCGTGCGACTCGAGCTCCTCTGGCTTGAGCACGCCCTCGTCGGCGCGGAGCGCGGCCCGAGCCGCGAGCAGCGCCTCCCGCCACTCCGAGCGGAGTACGTCGAGCTCGGCGCGATCGGCTTCCGAGTAGGGCACGACCCCACGATGCGCCGTGCCCGGCGGCTGCACATCCGCGAGGTTCCGGACCGTGGCTGCCCGCGACTACCGACGTGGGTTGCCGCCGCGCGGCGTCGGCGGCAGGCTCAGTAGTCGTCCGCTGTGCTCCACGTAGAACATCCTGTCGTGACCCGCGCAGTGGTTGCCGTTCTTACCTCTCATGATGTCTGCGGCGTGGGCGAGGAAGCTGGCCGTTACGGCTGTCGCGGCAGGCCTCGCCGGCGGTGTCAATCAAGGCTTCGCCGCTTCGCTCGGCACGGGCACCGGAGGCCTCGGTGCGACGAGCAAGATCGTCGGTGCCTGCGGGAGCGGCCTGACCTTCGGTTACACGACGACCTTCGACCCGGCCATCTCGGGCTACGCCGTCAACGGGATCGCGCTGTCGAACATCCCTGTCGGGTGCCTTCGCAAGAGTCTGATTGCGACTTTCTTTGCCGGCGACCACGCCATTGGGTCGGAGGTCGCCGTCACGCTGCCCGCAGCGGGTACGGCCGAGTCCATTCCCATCGACCCGAGCTCGGACACGATCGACGCCGGCCAGGTGAGCGGTGTTGCGGTCGTCGTTTCGTAGGGAACGGGCGCGGGCTTCTACGGAGCATGGTCGGTGGGCTTTCCCGGTTTTCGAGCCGGGCTGGGACCCCGACGATGCGATGATGTTTCTGCGGCAGTCGATCTCCCGCGTACGGCCGGTCTGGTGGGCGGCGGCTTTCATCGTCGGCAACCTGGCGGCGGGCACGGGCTCGCTCGCGCTTTCCAACGGCGTCGCCTCCTCGGTGCTGCACGACGTGTCGGGAGTATCCGCGGCGGCGGCGATAGGGGTCGGCATCGCGTGGTACCGCCCACGGCCGCTGGCGCCCTGGACACTCGTGGGGTTGGGGATCTTGCTCCTCGCCTCGGGAGACATCGCGTACGAGGCGGATGCGACCGGCGGAACGCTCGCGCTCTTCTCCGTCGGTGACTGGCTCTATCTCGCGGGCTACGTCGCGATGGCCGTTGCCCTGGCCTGGTTCGGATGCCGCCCCCGGCACTCCCGCTGGGCGGGCCGGATGGTGCTCGTCGACGCGATACCGGTGTTCCTCGGCTCGTTCCTCCTCTTGTGGTTCCTGGTCTTCAACGAGCAGTTCGACGGCTTGGGGTTGTCCGCTAACAGTCGGATCCTCGTCGGTGCCTTCCCCACGTTCGATCTCCTCTTGCTGGCTCTTGGCGCACGTCTGTTCCTCACCGGAGCGGCCCGGCTCCCGTCGTTCGGCCTGCTGACGGCGGGTATCGGCTTCGGCTTCCTCGGCGACCTCATCTGGCGCGGGTTTCTCGAGACGACCAGTTACCAGAGCATCTGGGTCAACGCGAGCTACTACCTGAGCTATGCGCTGATCGGGGCTGCGGCGTTGCACCCGTCGATGCGGTTGCTGACCGCGATCGAGGTCGACGAGGCGCGCGTGATGCCGGTCCGGCGGCTGATGCTGCTGGGCGGGGCGCTCGCAACGGTTCCCGTCGTCGCGCTCTCCCGGCCCGGCAGGTTCGACCTCGACGATCGCATCCTGTTCGGGGCGGCCGCGACCCTGATCCCGGTGCTGGTGATCTACCGGCTGCTCGATCTAGCGCTGACCGCCCGGCGACTCAGCAAGGACGCGCTCGAGTCTGCCTCGCGCCTGGAGGCGGTCCTCGACGCCTCGCCGTTGCCGATTGCGGTCGTCGACGCGAACGGCAACGTCGAACGATGGAACGAGGCAGCAGAGGCGATCTCGGGCTGGCGGGTCGAGGACGTGGTCGGGAGACCCTGGCACATGCACGCGGCGCCGGGCGAGCAGCGCGCCGGCGGAATCGAGCGACGTGCGCTGGCCGGAGAGCGTCTGGACCACGTCGAGTTGGCTCTGCGCCGCAACGACGGGGCCGCTCGCCGCGTCGAGGTCTCTACGGCGCCCGTCGGTCCGCGCGAGGCTCCCGACGCCGTGATCGCAGTTTTCGACGATGTCACCGAGGAGCGGCGGCATGAGGACGAGGTTCGCTATCTCGCCGACCACGATCCCCTGACGGGGCTCCTGAACCGGCGCCGCTTCTCGGAGTGCCTACTCGAAGAGATCGTCGCCGCGGACGCCAGCGGAACCCCCTTCGTCGTGGCGATCGCCGACCTCGACCATTTCAAGGAGATCAACGACACCGCCGGCCACGCCGCAGGCGACCGGATGCTCTGCGATCTCGCAGGGCTGATCGCAGGCAAGCTGCGGCCCGACGACATCTGCGCCCGCCTCAGCGGCGACGAGTTCGCGTTACTGCTTCGCGGCGCATCGATCGCTGACGCTGTCAGCGTCGGCGAGCGGATCCTGACCGCCGTTCGCGACTACCGGCTCCCTCTCGATTCCGCGCATGGAACCCTCGACATCACGCTCAGCATCGGGCTGTCTCCGATCAAGCCCGGCCCCAACGCCGAAAGCTGCGCGGAAACCGTGCTCCTCCATGCAGACCTCGCACTCTACGAAGCGAAGGCAAGGGGCCGGAACCGGAGCGCGGTCTGGACTCCCACGCTCGCCGAGATCCAGCAGCTCTCGGTGCGTCGCGGTTGGTCGACCCGGATCAAGGATGCACTTCGCGACGAGCGATTCGTGATCCATCTCCAGCCCATCGTCGACCTCAGGGTGGGCAGGATCGCCTACCACGAGGCGCTCACCCGGATGACCGACGAGAACGGCAAACTCGTGAGCCCGGCCGAGTTTCTTCCGCACGCGGCGGACCTCGGCGTGATCGACCAGATCGACCAGAACGCGATCGATCGTGCGATCGAGCTCCTTGAACGCGACCCCGAGCTGCGGATCTTCGTCAACCTCGACACACAGAGCTTCTACAACGAAACGCTGCTCGACGGCCTCGAGGGCGTCTTCACGAGAAGGCCGCATCTGGCCGGCCGTCTAGGGATCGAGATCACCGAGCGCGCGCCGCTGTGCGACTACGACCGCGCTCAGCAACGCCTTACGACGCTCAGAGGGCTTGGCTGCCTGGTCGCGATCGACGACTTCGGCACCGGCTTCTCCTCCTTCGAGCATCTCCGCCGGCTGCCGGCCCACTTCGTCAAGGTCGACGCCCGATTCGTCGACGCGGTCAAGTCGGATCCGGTCAGCGAAGCGATCCTCGAAGGCATCGTCAACACCGCCCACGCCCTGTCGATGAAGGTGATCGCCGAGGGCATCGAGACACACGACACGGTGCGCCTACTCGGTACGCGGAACATCGAGTACGGCCAGGGCTATTTCTACGGACGACCGAGCCCGCGTGTCGCGTCCGAGCCCACATTCGCCGATCTCGCGCTTGCGTGAGCCTCGGGGATTTTCCGCAACCGAGCCGAGGAAGATCCGCCGCCAGCTTCGGTAGCTACCCGGATTCCGGGTGCGCCCCAACGCCCGACACTGCGCCAAGACGAACTACCACGGTATGGAAAGGAGTCGGGACATGCGCAAGTTTTTCGAGATCGGAGGGCTCGTTGCAGCGGTCGTCCTCATCGTGTTCGGCGCAGTTGCCATCTCGATGGGCGTCAACGGCCGGCACACGGTCAACAAGAGCCTCGCGAACGAGTACATCGTCGGTTCACCCGACATGACGCCGTCGGCGATCAAGGCCGAGGCGCAGAAGGCGGGCGTCGCTTCCTCGGTCACGGTGTGGCCGACCAAGAGCGTCGCCAACCAGAAGATCGACACAGGCGCCAAGGCCCGCCTGATGGGCGAGTACATGCGGATCCACACACTCGAGGCCACGCACGGCTTCACGTACTCGCAGATGGGCATCTACACGGCGAAGCCCGGAACGCCCAAGGCGCAGATCATGCCGGGCGGGGGCACTGACAATTCCGAGTTCGCCGCGATCGACCCCCAGACGAAGCAGCCGGTGCAGAACGGCGCCCGGCAGATCTGGGTCACGGAGACGGCCCTCACGACCGCGCTGAACACGAGCTACATGGCTTCGCAGCTCGGGCTGTTCGGGATCGTCGTCGGGATCGCCCTCCTGCTCAGTGGGTTCGGGTTCGCGATCCTCGCGATCGGCGGGGCGCTCCGGAATCCGGCGACCGCTCTCACCTTCCTCCTGCGGTCGACCACCAAGGCTCCTGCGGTGCCAGTGGCATAGTGCCCCGACTCCACCGCTGGACGACGAGGGCCGCCGCAAGGCGGCCCTCGTGTATTACGGGAAAGCCCCGACGTCAGATCCGCGCCCGACCCGACGCCATGCCGGGCCACCCGGGTGGAGGATGGTGGCATGGCCACGTTGCACACGACACGGCTCTGCTCGCTCGAAGCCGTAGTGGGCAAGACGGAAGCCTGCCCGGAGAGCGCCTGTCCGTTCTGGGAGCCGGGCGGTGCGGCGCTGAGCGGTCGCTGCGCATTCGAACGGCTCGGCCTCTCAGCCGATGCCCGGCTGGCGTCCTGGTTGCTCGAGATCCGCGGGCGGCTCGAAGCCACGAGTTCGGCCGACGAGGAGCGCGTCCTCCGCAGCGCCTTCCATCACTTGCTCAACGACTCGAACGAGTAGGACCCGGTCGAACGGTCACTCGGGCTCGAGCAGGCCGCGGTCGAGCGCATAGGCGACGAGGTCGGCCCTGGTCTGTAACCGCAGCTTCTGCATGATGTGGGCGCGGTGCGTCTCGGCCGTGCGCACCGAGATGTAGAGCTGCTTTGCAATCTCCTGGTTCGTGTGGCCGAGGGCGAGCAGACGCAGCACTTCGCGCTCACGGTCGGAGAGCGGATCCTCGTCGGCGAGCTTCGCCGCCTCGGCATCGGCGGCAACGAGCCGCGCGCCGAGCTCGGGGTTGACGTACCGGCCGCCGCCCGCGACCTCCCGCACGGCTGCGACGACCTCGGTGTCTGCTGCCTCCTTGAGGACGTAGCCGCTCGCGCCGGCCGCGAACGCCTCGCGTACGTAGCGAGGCTCGTCCTGCATTGAGAGGATCAGCACTCTCGCGTCGGGGTTCTCGTGTTTCAGCTGCGGAAGCGCCTCCAGGCCGGTCTGGTCGGGCATGACGATGTCGAGGAGGATCACGTCGGGCTTCAGGGCACGAGCCTGGAACACCGCGTCGCGGGCGTTGCCCGCTTCGCCGACCGGCTCGAGGTCGCCTGCCGCTTCGAGCAGCAGGCGCAGCCCGCTTCGCACGACGGCGTGGTCGTCGACGATCAGGACTCTGATGCTCATCGGAGAGGCACTTCCGCGACGACGGTCGTTCCGGCCCCGGGACGCGATTCGATTTCGAGCCGGCCGTCGATCAAGCCGAGCCGTTCCCGCATGCCGAGAAGCCCCAGCCCGTCCTCGCGCAAGGTGCGCTGGTCGAAGCCCTTGCCGTCGTCCTCGACCACGGCCGCCGCGCCGGATGGCCGCCTGGCGATGGAGACGCTCACGCGCTGCGCGTTCGCGTGCTTGACGATGTTGGTGAGCGATTCCTGCACGACTCGGTACAGCGCAGTCTCTACCTCATTGGGCAGTCGCGTGTCTCCGAGCGCCGAGTGGAAGTCGACGCGGATGTTCGTCTGCTCGGCGAACGCATCCGTCAACCGTTCGAGCGCGGGGACGAGGCCGAAGTCGTCCAGCACCGCTGGGCGGAGCTCGACTGCGAGGCGGCGCACGTCTTGCAAGGCAGCGACCACGTGCTCGCGCAGCTCGGCCAGGGCCGCACGCGACTGATCGTCGGCCATCGAGACCTCGAGGGGCTTCAACCCGAGCAGGATCGAGGTCAGGGCCTGGCCGGTCTCGTCGTGGAGCTCTCGGGCGAGGCGCTTGCGTTCCGACTCCTGCGCGCCGACGACGCGGCGCACCGTATCGCGCGCCACGCGCTGCGACAACTCGACCGCGACCGCCGCCCGTGCTGCGAACGTCTCGGCGAGCCGGAAGTCGTCGTGGTTGAAGCGGGCGTCGGGGCCTTCCTTGTCGTGGATCTCCAAGACGCCGATCGCCTTGTCGCGTGCGAGCAGAGGTACCCACATGCCCGTGCGGGCGCTGAGTCTCCTCGAGACTTCCTGATGGACCTCCGGATCGTCCATCACCGAGTCGATGCGCTCGCTTCGCCTGCGCGCGAGCACCGCCCCGCTCTTCGACTCGGCGCGTGGAATCGTCGTGCCCAGCAGGTCTTCGACCCCGATACCGGCAACGGCGGCGAACCGGAGATCCTCGCTTCCGCTCGGCAAGGCGAGCGCGACGACCCGTGCACCGACCAGCTCGCGGAGCCGGCGCACGACGAGGTCGAGCAAGCGGTCGAGGTTGGTCTCGGTGGCCAGCGCGTTCCCGACCTCCTCGAGCGATTGCAGCTGGCGTGACCAGCGGGTCGAGGCCTCGTACAGACGGGCGTTCTCGATTGCCACGGCCGCCTGGCCGGCGAGCAGCGTGAGCAGCTCCTCGTCCTCCTCGGTGAAGTCGCCGTCGCCCTCCTTCTCCGTCAGATAGAGGTTCCCGTAGGCGACGCCGCGCAGCATGATCGGGACACCGAGGAAGCTGTGCATCGCCGGATGCGCAGGCGGGAAGCCGACCGAGCGCGGATCCTCGGCGAGGTTGTGCAGGCGCAGCGGCTTCGCCTCGTGGATCAATATCCCGAGGATGCCGCGGCCGCGGGGGAGCGGGCCGATCTCGGCGCGTGCATCCGCGTCGATCCCGTGGGTCAGGAATTGCTCGAGCTCGGAGCCGCTCGCGTCGATCACGCCGAGCGCGGCATAGCGAGCACCGGTCAGCTCGGCCGCCGTCTCGACGACGCGGTGCAGCAGCGCCTCCAGCGACAGCTCCGAAGTGACCGCCAGACCCGCCGCAATCAGCGCGCGCAGGCGCCCTTCGCTCACGGACAGTGCGTCCATGTGCGCGCAGGGTAACCCTTGGCAGCTCTAAGGAAAAGGCCGCAACCGCGGTCCGTGGTGCCGCCGATGCGGCCGGCGCAGTTTCCCACGAGACTCGAGAGAAAAGGAGGCGCCAGATGAAAGCGCTCGTGTACCACGGGCCAGGGCAGCGAGCCTGGGAGGACGCGCCCGACCCGGCAATCAAGGAACCCACTGACGCGATCGTGCGGATCGACTCGTCGACGATCTGCGGGACAGACCTCCACATCCTCAAGGGAGACGTGCCGGAGGTGAGCCCCGGAACCATCCTCGGTCACGAGGCCGTGGGCACCGTGGTCGAGATCGGGAGCGCCGTCACGACGCTCGAGCCGGGCGACCGCGTGCTCGTCTCGTGCATCACCTCGTGCGGTCGCTGCCGCTTCTGCAAGGAGGGCCACTACGGGCTCTGCACCGGCGGCGGAGGCTGGATCTTCGGCCACCTGATCGACGGCCTGCAGGCCGAGCTCGCCCGCGTCCCGTTCGCCGACACGTCGGTCTACAAGGTGCCGGAGGAGCTCTCGGACGAGCAGGTCTTGTTCCTCGCGGACATCCTCCCGACCGCGTACGAGGTCGGCGTCCTCAACGGAGGCGTCGAGCCGGGCGACACGGTCGCGATCGTCGGCGCCGGGCCGATCGGCCTCGCCGCGATCATGACCGCACAGCTCCACACACCCGGTTGCATCGTGGCGATCGATCCCAACACCTCGCGGCTCGACAAAGCGATCGAGTTCGGGGCCGACGTCGCGATCGACAACAGCCGGGTGGATGCGATCGCGAGGGTGATGGCGCTCACCGGCGGCCTCGGGGCCGACGTCGCCATCGAGGCGGTCGGCATCCCGGAGACGTTCGAGCTCTGCACCGACCTGATCCGGCCGGGCGGCCGCGTGGCCAACGTCGGCGTGCACGGCTGCTCCGCCACTCTCCACCTCGAGAAGCTGTGGATCCGCGACGTCATGATCACGACGGGTCTCGTCGACACGACCACGACGCCGAAGCTCCTCAAGCTGATCGAGGCCGGGCGGCTCGATCCGACGCCGTTCGCCACCCACCACTTCGCCCTGGACGATGTGGAGGAGGCGTACGACGTGTTCGGCGCAGCTGCCGAGACCCACGCGCTGAAGGTCGTGCTCGAGGCCGGCAGAGTGAGCCACGACCTCGTCGAGCGACACGAGGTTCCCGTCACCGCGTAGCAGCACATGAAGAGGGCGGTGCCGCAGGTTCGGGCACCGCCCTCTTCGTTCGTCCGGCTACGCGGTCGTCAGCTGCGCCGAGTCGTCACTCGAGTGCTCGGCCCGGTCGGCCGGCGGCACGACGAGCACGGGTCGCCGCGAGGTGTGGCAGAGCGCACGCGCGACGCTGCCCAGCAGCGTGGCGGTGACGCCGCCCCTTCCGTGCGTGCCCACGACGACGAGGTCGGCGCCGGCCTCCTCGGCCGCACGCTCGATGAGCCTCGCGACGTCGTCGCCGCCGGAGAGGACCTCGAGCCTCGCGTCGAACCCCGCCGAACGGAGCCCCGTGACCTGCGCTTCGATCTTTGCCCGGATGTCGGGCTCGTCGGCGAGGAGTGGGGCCCCGCCGAAGCGTCCCTTCAGGAGCTCGTTGGCGTGCACGGCCACGATTTCGGAGCCGTGGATCCGGGCGAGCTCCTGCACGCGCTCGAGCGCGCTGTCGGCGAGCTCCGAGCCGTCGGTCGCCCACGCGATCGTCTCGAACATGGTGTGCCTCCTTTCCTTGGCACGATCGTCAGCCCGGCGCGGCGCGATCGCATCGGAGGCCGCCCCGAAGACGCGTGCGTGGTTTCCCGCAGCGCGTGGCGGCCCCGCCCGGATGACGTGCGGTCGTGCGCAGCGGACACTGCATTCACGGCTTCCAGCAAGGAGGAATCGAGATGACCGACAACAGACCAATCCTGTTTGCGACAGACGGCTCGCCCTCGGCGCAGGAGGCTCAAAAGGATGCGTTCGAGCTCGCCCGCCGTCTCGAGGCACCGCTCGTCGCCGTCTCCGTCGCGCATCCGGCGCTCCCAGCCGTCGGGTACAGCGGCTATGGCTACTCCAACATCGTCGCCGAGCTCACCCAGGCTGAGCACCGTCGGGTGACGGAGCTGCTCGCCACGATCGCAACCGCCGCGTGCGCCGCCGGCGTGTCCTGTTCGACGGTCACGGCCGACGGTCTCGCGGTCGAGGAGATCTGCCGGATAGCCGGCGAGCTCGACGCGCAGCTGATCGTCGTCGGCTCTCACGGCTGGGGCGCCGCACGCCGGTTCTTCTCCGGCAGCGTCTCGACCGGGCTCGTACACTCGGCGCCGTGCCCGGTGCTCGTCGTCCGCGGTCGGGAGAACGCCCTCGAGCACGCGGCCGCCGCGTGAGTGCCACTGCCGCGCAAGCGGTCGACGCTGCCGACGTCATCCTTCGCGACGGATCGACCCTGCGGCTGAGACCGCCGACCGCGGAGGACGCCGACGCGCTCCTCGCGTTCTTCTCCAGCCTCTCGGAGCAGAGCCGCTATCTGCGGTTCCACGGCTTCCCCGCGCTCGGGCCGAAGCTCGTCGAGCCCGTGCTCGAGCCGGACTGGCGGGATCGTGGCGCCCTGCTCGCGTCGCTCGACGGCGGCATCGCGGCCGTCGCGAACTGGGTCCGGCTCCGCGATCCGCGCGCAGCCGAGGTCGCCTTCACGGTCGGCGACGCGTACCAGCGGCGCGGCATCGGCATGCGGCTGCTCGAGCAGCTCGCGGCGCGGGGCGCAGACGCAGGGATCGAGGAGTTCGTCGCCGAGGTGCTGCATGAGAACTCTGCGATGCTCAACGTCTTCCGCGATGCCGGCTTCACGGTGACGCGCGCCGGCGGAGGCGGCGAGCTGGAGATCCGGTTCCCGATCGCCGCGACGACCGGCTATCGCGACGAGGTGGCAGCGCGCGACCACGCCGCGGTGCAGGCTTCGCTCGAGCCCTTCTTCCGGCCGCGCTCGGTCGCTGTCGTCGGAGCCTCGAAGCGCCGCGGCTCGATCGGCGGCGAGCTGTTCCGGAATGTCCTCGCCGCCGACTTCTCCGGCTCGATCTATCCGGTCAACCGAAAGGGCGACTCCGTCGCCGGCGTCCACGGCTACGGCACGGTGGGGGAGATCGCGGATGGCGTCGATCTGGCGGTCATCTGCGTGCCGGGCGAGCAGGTGCTCGCTGCGGCCGAGGAAGCGCTGGCCGCCGGCGTTCGCGCGCTCGTCGTCATCTCCGCAGGCTTCGCCGAGACCGGCAGCGAGGGAACCGAGCGGCAGGATCGGCTGCTCGCGCTCGTCCGCGAGCACGGCGCACGCCTCCTCGGCCCGAACTGTCTCGGCATCGCCTCGACGGCGGTCGGGCTCAACGCGACCTTCGCCCCGCGCAGCTTCCCGCCCGGCAAGATCGGCTTCTCCTCGCAGAGCGGCGCGCTCGGGCTCGCGTTGCTCGAGGGGGCAGAAGCGACAGGCCTGGGCGTCACGTCGTTCGTGTCGGTCGGCAACAAGGCGGACGTCTCGTCGAACGACCTCCTCGAGTGGTGGGAGGACGACGAGGCGACCGAGATGGTCGTCCTCTACCTCGAGTCGTTCGGCAACCCGCGCGCGTTCTCTCGGATCGCTCGGAGGCTCGCCCGCCGCAAGCCGATCCTGGCGCTGAAGGGCGGGAGCACTCGGGCCGGAAGCCGCGCCGCCGGCTCGCACACCGCGGCGCTCGCGGGCTCGGACGTCGCCGTCGACGCGCTGTTCCGCCAGGCCGGCGTGATCCGGGCGCGGACGCTCGACGAGCTCATCGACGTCGCGACGCTCCTCTCCGCGCAGCCGGTGCCGCGCGGACGCCGGGTGGCGCTCGTCACGAACGCCGGCGGACTCGGCATCCTCGCTGCGGACGCCTGTGAAGCGGCCGGCCTCGAGCTGCCGCTGCCGAGCGACGAGACGCGCGCCGCCCTGGCCGAGGTCATGCCCGCCGAGGGATCGAGCGCGAACCCGATCGACCTCCTGGGGGGCGCGACGGCCGAGAGCTTCGCCGCCGCCCTTCCACCGGTGATCGCGGATCCCGCGTTCGACGCGGTGATCGCCCTCTTCGTCCCGACGGTCGGGGCGGACGAGGACGAGGTCGGTGCTGCGATCAGCCGCGCCGCGGACGGCGCGGTCGACAAGCCCGTCCTCTGCACGTTCGTCAGCGCGAAGGGCGCCCCGCTGACCCTGCGGAGCGCTGCAGACGTTCCCTCGTTCGCGTACCCCGAGGCCGCGGCGCGCGCTCTCGGGCGCGCTGCCGAGCGCGGCGAGTGGCTGCGACGGCCGACCGGCTCGACGCCCGAGCTCGAGTGCGATCGCGACGGGGCCCAGGCCGTCGTGCGGGCGGCGGTCGCCGCCGGCGGAGGATGGCTCGACCCAGAGGCGACGCGGGCCCTGCTCGAGGCGTACGCGGTCCCGCTCGTGCCCGAGCGTGTCGTGCCTACGAAGGTCGCCGCGGTGGACGCGTCGCACGAGCTCGGCTTTCCCGTCGTGCTCAAGACCGCAGCGCCCGGTGCGCACAAGACCGAGCAGGGCGGCATCGCGCTCGACCTGGCCGACGAGGCAGCCGTTCTCGAGGCGGCGGAGCGAATCGGCGCGCCGCTCCTCGTGCAGCCGTTCGTCCGCGGCGGCGCCGAGCTCTTGGCCGGCGTTGTGCAGGATCCCGTCTTCGGGCCTCTCGTCGCGTTCGGCCCCGGTGGAGTCCTGGCCGAGCTCATCGACGAGGCGCAGTTCCGGCTTGCGCCGCTCACCGACCT
This sequence comes from Thermoleophilia bacterium, assembly GCA_025928515.1. GTDB lineage: Bacteria > Actinomycetota > Thermoleophilia > Gaiellales > Gaiellaceae > Palsa-739. Next base: position 36,204 of record JAICJI010000005.1, on the reverse strand, counting down.
CGACGCGGCCGAGCTCGTTCGCTCCGGCAAGACGGGTCGCCTCGTCGCCGGCTTCAGGGGAGCTCCTCCCGCCGACGAGGACGCGCTCATCGATCTGCTCGTGCGCCTCTCTTTGCTTGCCGACGATCTCCCCGAGGTCGTCGAGCTCGACCTGAACCCGGTGCTCGCGCTGCCGGACAGGTGCTTCGCCGTCGACGCGAGAGTGCGCGTCGCGGACCGCGGTCAGGCTCGCCGCACGAAGAGCTGGTAGGCGAGCGCACAACGCGCCGATCCGGGACTTCTCGGCTCTAGGCTTACGGAGAACTACGCAACGTGTACGCGGTGTCCCCTGATTCCGGCGTTGCCCCGGGGCCCGAGGATTCGGACATGCCACGGACACCCAAAGGAGCAACCATGAAGATCTCGACGCTCGCTCTTGCTCTGGCTGCGATCATCTTCGCCGGAGCCTTCGGCGCCAGCCAGGCGTCGGCCACCACCAGTCATCAGACCGCGACGAAGACGCTCAAGATCGTGATGAGCGACCCCGGCTGCCACTGGTTCAAGATCGGCGGCAAGCTCGTGACGAAGGCGACGGCCAAGGGCCGCGTCCGCCTCGTCGACCTCGACGAAGCAGGGCTGAAGGTCGCCTCCCGGAACGGGATGCGGCACATCGCCGTCGGCAAGTCGATCGTGGTCGGCCGCGGCAAGTACGTGATCATGATGGTCGGCCAGGCTTCCGACGACAACTATCTGAAGCTCACGGTTCGCTGATCCACCCGACCTTGCTCCAGCGAAGGGCGGCGAAAGCCGCCCTTTCGCTTCTCTGGGCTACCCGCCGCTGATCGCGGCGATCACGTCGAGCCGCGAGCGCTCCTCGACCGGTGTGTCCAGCCCGGCGCGTTCGCCGTCGACATAGACGTGGAGGTGCCGGCGGATTGCCGGCCCCTCCTCGACGATCCGGTCCCGCAGCCCCGGCCACTTCGTCTCGAGGGAGTCGATCGCCGCGAGCACCGTGGCGGCCTCGACCTCCACGCGTCGCGGCAGCCCGGGGAAGAGCGGCGTCAGCGTGCCTGGGAGCCTGACGTCCGCCATCGTCAATCGAGTATCGCCACGTCGACCGAGGAGATCGCCGGCAGGTAGCTCGCGACCTCGGTCCAGCTCTCGCCCTCGTCGGCACTTGCGAAGACCTGGCCGGTGCTCGTGCCGAAGTAGACGCCGGGCTGGTCGTGCCTGTCGCTCGTCATCCCCTGGCGCAGCACGCCGAGATACGCGTTCTCCTGCGGCAGGCCGGTGCGCATCGGCTGCCAGCTCGAGCCGGCGTCGCGCGTGCGCCAGACGGTGAGCTTGCCCTCGTGCATCGTCCGATCGTGGAGGCCGTCGACCGGCGCCACGTAGAAGGTGTCGCGGTCGTGCGGGTGAGCCGCTGCGGCGAAGCCGAAGTCGCCGGGCAGCCCCTCTGTGATCTCCGTCCACGACTGGCCGGCGTCATCGGAGCGATGCACTCCGACGTGGTTCTGCTGGTACATCCGCTGCGGGTCGGCCGAGCGGACGAGCTTGTGGACGCAGAAGCCGACGTCCTCCCAGTCGGAGGGCCAGTCGCGGCGCAGGCCGCTGTTGCGGGGCGTCCAGGAGGATCCGCCGTCCTCGGTCTCGAAGGCGCCGATTCCCTGCACGATCGCGAAGAACGCGTCGGAGTCGTCCGGCTCCGTCACGAAGCCCGAGATGCCGAGATGACCGGGCGGCTGGTTCGCGGGATCGTCCCAGGCCTCGCTGCCGTGCTGACCGGACAGGGTCGACAAGAGCGACCAGGTCTCGCCGTTGTCGCGACTCTCGAAGATGCCCGGCGCCTCGACACCGACGAGCAGGCGGTCGCCCGCGCGCGCGAGCGTCGAGACCTTCGAGATCTTGCGCCCGTCGCCGTCGCCGTATGCGAGCCCCTCGCTCGAGTGCTCCCACGTCTCGCCGAGGTCCTTGCTGCGCCAGACGGCCGAGCCGTGCCATTCGCTCGCGGCGGCGGCGTAGATCTCGCCCGTCGTCGCGTCGTAGATGGCATGGTAGACGGGCCAGCCCTCGCAGAACGGGCCGCGCATCTTCCAGTCGCGGCGGTCTTCGCTTTCGAAGATGAAGGCGCCTTTGCGTGTGGCGACGGTCAGCAATGTCTTCGGCATCGATTCGCTCCTCAGCGGTCGCGGGACTGGTGGAGAGTGTCGCCTACGAGCGACCCTCTAGGGAAGAGACCGTGCGGCCGCCGGAAACTCATCGCTCCCGACGGCCGCGATCTCCGAGGCCGGTTCAGCCGGCGAGCGGCGTGCCGGTCTCGAGCAGCGTCTTGAGCCCGCTGAGGATGTACATCCAGCCGCCGGCGACGTTTTCCGCCGTCTTCGGCGCGCCCTCGAGCTGGTCGTGGACGACCGTGAGCTTCGTGATGCCGCCGTCCTGCGGCTCGATCTCCCACGTCACGCGGCTTGGCTCTTCGGCGGCCAGATCGGCGTCGTAGGAAGAAGTCCAGCCGTGGACGAGCCTCGTCGGGGGATCGGCCTCGAGCACGGCCTCGTCCCACGCGGTGTCGCCGACCGCCGAGAAGAGGCGGCCGTCGCGCATCTCGATGCGGGCGCCGTAGAAGTACTGCTGGGTGAACTCCGGCATCGTGATCGCCTCCCAGATCTGCTCGGGGGTGGCGCGGATGAAGACCGAGTAGACCTGGGTCGCTTGTGCGGTGATGGTGGTCATGCAGTGTCCTCCAGTTCGTGCTTGAGATCCGCGAGCGCCGCGACGCGGTGCTCGGTGTACTTGTCGATCCACCGGTCGTGGATCAGCCGGATCGGCACGGGGTTCAGGAAGTGGAGCTTCTCCCGGCCCTCCCGGCGAGTGACGACGAGGCCCGCGTCCTCGAGTACGCGCAGGTGCTTCATGACGCCGAAACGAGACATCTCGAGCTCGGACTCGAGCTCCGTGAGCGTGCGGCCGTCGCGCTCGTAGAGCCGGTCGAGCAGGTGGCGCCGCGTCGCGTCGGCGAGCGCCTTGAAGACCTGGTCGTCGTCCATTCGACGAGCTTACGTGACCAAAAGGTCACATGTCAAGTCGATCAGCTGAAGGGCTTCAGCAGCATGTCCGCGACCACGAGCAGGAGGACTGCGACGTCGACTCGCGCGATGAGCAGGATCCGCTGGATCGCGGCCTGCGTCTCGGGCGCGCTCGGTCCCTTCTCGTCGAGCAGCGCCACGATCTATCTCGCCCGCGGCGCGAGGACGCCGACGCCTGTGGTGAAGCTGAGCGCGTAGCCCACCAACCCGACGTCGACCCACGTCGTGCCGAAGCCGATCTCTGGCGAGTTGATGACCATCGTGATCCCCATCGCCAGCACGACGATGCCTGCCGGCGCGAACAGCCTCTCGCCTGCGAACACGGCCTGGCGCGCGATGTGAGCCAGCTCTTCCGCGCTTTTGGCCCGTTCGGCGCGTAGCGCCAGGATCGTGAGCAGGAGGCCTCCGCCGACCCAGAAGACGGCGACGCTGACGTGGATGAGCTTGAAGATCGCAAACGCATGCGTGGGCGCGTCCGTCGTCGTCAGTGCGAAGGTGAGGCCGACGGCGACGAGCGCGAGCGCGACGGCCGCGGTGACCCAGACAGAGGTGCGGCCGGCGCTCGGAGCGGCCGTTACGGGAGTCGTATCCATGAGCGGAGTAAACGAGATACGGCGGACGACTACAAGGCCCGTGCGGCCGCGATCAGCTCGTCGAGATCGGGCAGCTCGCTCGACTCGTAGGCCCACGCGCCCCGCACGACGCCGTCGGCGCCGACGAGAAACGCGCTGCGGCGGGAGACGTCCCGCATCCCGTTGTGCTCGAACGCGACGCCGAATCCGTGCGTGGCTTCGGCATTCCAATCGGAGAGGAGCGGGAAGTCGAGGTCGAGCGCCTGCATCCACGCGACGTGCGTGTACGGCGAGTCGCGCGAGATCGCAAACGGCTGCACTCCCGTCTCCTGCAGCTCCGCTCTCCTGTCACGCAGGAGCTCGAGCTCGGTCGTTCAGGTGGAGGACCAGTCGAAGAGGTAGAACAAGAGAAGCAACGGCCGATCGTGCAGGAGGTCGCCGATGCTCGCGCGCTCGCGCGGTGTCGTCCAGACGACCGCCTCGAGCGGCGCTCTCTCTCCGGTCTCGAGCATCGACTCGATGCTACGCGGCGGCGGCCGGTTCGGGCTCCGTTACCGGCGCCACCTCGGTCGCCTCGGCGATGGCTCGCACGACTTCGACGACGTCGCCCCGGCCGCCGAAGGCGGGGTCTCCCGGCCGCGCGCCGGCGGCTTCGCCGCCGGCACTTGCAGCCTTGAGCACGTTGAAGACGTGGAGCTGCCGGTCGGCGCCGTTGCCGCGGCTCAGGATCTCCTCGACGCCCGCGAGCTCCTCCTCCGAGCCGAGGTCGCGCGCATGTGGCCGGAGCGTCTTGAGCGTTCGCCGGACGACCGCCGCCACCGGGAGCCTGTTGCGCCGCCCCGTGTGGAGGTCCATCACGGGCGCGGAGAGCCCGTACCGCGCTGCGAGCCACTTGTTCTCGGTCGTGAGGATGCGGTGGAACGACGGGATCTCCTCGCCGCGGTCGACGAGCTCTGCGTAGTGCTTGACGAGCGCCTGGCAGTACGCGGTGATCGCGATCACGTCGTCGAGCCGCGTCACCGCGTCGCAGATCCGGATCTCGATCGTGCCGAGGCGGGGATGAAGGCGGATGTCCCACCAGATGTGCGTGTAGTCCTGGATGCAGCCCGTCTTCTCGAGCTGGTTCACGACCTGGGCGTAGTCGGCGTAGTCGCGGAAGCGGGGTGGTGGCCCCGAGCGCGGGAAGGCGGCGAAGACCATGTGCCGTGACGAGCGGAGGCCGGTCGGCTCGCCTCGCCAGAACGGGGAGCTCGCCGAGAGCGCGACGAGCTCGTGGAGGTGCGCGATCAACGCGTTCACGACCTGGATCGCCTTCTCGGGGTCGTCGACGGCGACGTGCACGTGCATCCCGAAGATCAGCTCGCGCCGGGCGATGTACTGCATCTGATCGACCATCTGCCGGTAGCGGTCCTTCGCGGTGATGCGCTGGCGCTCGAAGAGCGAGAACGGATGCGTTCCGGCCGAGCCGACGCGCAATCCCTGCTCGCGCGCGACGTCGGTCACGTAGCGGCGAATGCGGAGGAGCTGTTGCTGCACTCCGGCCGGCGTGTGGCAGACCGGCGTCGCCACCTCGAGCACCGACTGCATCAGCTCGGAGTTGATGCGCGGCTCGAGCTCGTGGCCCGCGACCGCCGCGAGCACCGTGTCGATGTGCTGGACGAGGTCGAAGGTCTCGCTGTCGAGGAGCATGTATTCCTCCTCTACGCCGAGCGTGTACGGGTCGCTCGTGCCGAACGCGTGGTCGAGCACGCTGCCGCCCGGCGGGAACTGCGAGCCCTTGCCCGTGATCGACGGCGGGATGAGCGAATCGGTCATGCGGGAACGATATCCGGCCTGTTTGCAGGAAGAAACCGTCGACCCAGCACGACCACCGGAATCCCGATCACGACGGACGACGCGATCTTGCCCACCAATTGGCCGTCGAAGAAGTCCAGGCCCGACGAGCCGAAGGCGAGGACGAGGAAGACGACGCTGTCGAGCGGCGCGCTCGCTCCGGCCGAGACGACCACTCGCAGGCTGTCGTGGACACGTCCGCGCAGAGGCGCGCCGACAAGGTTGTCCACGGTCTCCGAGACGATGAAAGCGGCGAGGCTGGCGCCGACGATGCGCCACGTCGAGCCGACGGCGCTGTCGAACTCCTGACCCGGGAATGCGGGGTGCGAGTGGGCGACGAGGGCGATGTAGCCGGCGAAGAGCGCCGAGCCGACGAAGCCGAGCCCGATCAGCAGCTGCGCGTTGAGCGCGCCGTCGCGCCGGGTCGCGCCGGTGTGATGCGCAAGCTGTACGAGCGCGAGCGCTACACCGATCGAGTAGACACCGCCGGGCGCCTCGAGGTGCGTGAACGGGAGACGGACGATCTTGTTCGCGCCGATCTGCGCCGAGAGGACGACGGCGACGTAGAGGCCTGCGAGCGTTGCGAGCCTCACCCGGATACGAGCGCGTCGGCTTCGAGCTCGACGACCCAGTGCGGATCGAGCAACCCGCTCACGACGATGAAGGTGGACGCAGGCCTGATCGCTCCGAACACCTCACCGTGCGCGCGGGCGATTTCCTCGTAGTCGTCTGCGCTCGTGGCGTAGATGCGCGTCCGCACGACGTCTTCGGGCCCTGCGTCGGCCTCGGCGAGTGCCGCGAGGATGATTTCGAGGCACCGTCTGGTCTGCTCGTACGGGTCGTCGGAGTCGGTGCCGACCGGCGCGGTTCCAGAGACGTGGACGTGCTCGCCGACGCGGACGGCGCGGGAGAAGCCGATTACCGGCTCGTACGGGGAGCCTGACGAGATTCGGCGCCGCTCCATCCCCCTAGTATCGCCGCGTGGACGCGCTGCGGCTGATCGACGACTGGGAGGTCCACGTCGCAGCAGCCGGGGTCGCTCGCGTTCACGAAGGCGTCGCGACGCACGGGCTGCGGGACGCCGAGGTTCCGTGGGCTTCGGTGACCAAGCTCCTTACCGGGCTCGCGCTCCTCGTCGCGGCCGAGGAGGGGACCGTCGACCTCGACGAGCCGGCCGGCCCGCCCGGGTCGACGCTGCGCCACCTGCTCTCCCACGCCTCCGGCCTGCCGATCGACGGCGAGCAGCCGCTCACCGAGCCGGGGCGGCGCCGCATCTATTCGAACACCGGCATCGAGCTCGCCGCGCGCCTGCTCGCAGAGCGGGCCGAGATGCCCTTCGCCGACTACTTCGCGCAGGCAGTGGTCCAACCGCTCGGTCTCGTCGGACGCCTCCGCGGATCGCCGGCCCACGGTTACCGCGGGCCGCTCGACGACCTCCTGGCGCTGGGTCACGAGCTTCTCGCGCCGACTCTCGTCGCGCCGGAGACGCTGGCCGAGGCGACGACCGTCCAGTTCCCCGGCCTCACGGGCGTCCTGCCCGGCCTCGGCCGGATGGAGCCGAACGACTGGGGCCTGGCGTTCGAGCTGCGCGACTCGAAGTCGCCGCACTGGACGGGCTCCCGGAACTCGGAGCGCACGTTCGGCCACTTCGGCGCCAGCGGAACGTTCCTCTGGGTCGACCCCGCCGCCGGCCTCGCCTGCGCCGTGCTCACGGACCGGCCGTTCGGCGACTGGGCCAAGGAGGCGTGGCCGCCGTTCAGCGACGCCGTGCTTGCGACGACCCTCTAGTCGTCGTCGGCGAAGAGCGGCCGCACTAGCTCGTCGAACGTCGCCCGGTCGCAGCTCGCGACGACCGCGGGAGTCATCGCCGATACGGTCGCCGTCCGCGGGATTCCCATCGCCGGCGTCACCTCGCCGAAGTACTCACCGGGGCGCAGCAGGCTGCGAGCCCCGATGTCGCGCTGGCTGACCGCGAGGATCCCGGAGAGCAGGACGTAGAAGCGGTCGTCGGAGTCGCCCTCCCGGATGAGGACGGTGCCCGGCGTGACCTCCTCGCGCTCCAGGCGTCGTGCGAGCTCGGCGAGCGTCTGGCCCGGCAAGCCGGCAAGCAGCGTGACGCGGGTGAGCTCGTGCTGGGTGGCGGAACGGCGCGGCGAGGCTACTCCTCGTCCCCGTCTTCGTCACTGTCGGCGGCTTCGCTCGGCGCGTAGCCGCTGCGCTGCTCTTCCTCCTCGTTCATCCGCTCGGTCTGGGTCAACTCCTGCTCCTCTTCGGTCGGGCGGGGATTGTCGTGCACGACCTACCTCCTTTGTGGGAAATCGCTTAGGTCCGGCCGTCCGCGAAGTTGAGCCGAACGGCCCATGGCCATTGCCCGGCTTCGTGTCGATCATGCCCGCAATGAGTGAGCGAGGGTTCCACCGCATCGAGGACGACATCGCCGAGACGTGGCTGGAGGACTGGGCTGGCGCGGGTCTCGGAGAGCTCGAGGCGTACCTCGCCAAGCATGCGGACTTCTTGCGCTTCGTCGAGGGCCGTGATCCGGCCCCCTCGGCGGACTAGCTTCCCGATTTTCGTGAGGGCTAGAGCGCGGCCGGTCGCCGCGCCCTCCTAGCTTTCGAAGCCGAGTTGGCGCTCGAGCATGCCCTTCGGCATGGCGCCGACGGCGGAGGCCTTGGGCGCGCCGCCCTCGAAGAGCATCATGTTCGGGATCGACTGGATCCCGTAGCGCATCGCGAGATCCTGGTTCTCGTCGATGTTCACCTTGACGAGCTTGAGGTCGTGCTCGTCGGCGATCCGCTCGAGGACGGGCGCGACCGCGTGGCAGGGCCCGCACCACTCGGCCCAGAAATCCACGAGCACCGGCTTGTCGGCTTGCAGCACTTCGTTTTCGAAGGTGGCGTTTGTGACGTCGTTTGCCATCGTTTCCTTTCGGTGTCGCGGGAACGCGTGACCTGTACCCACGCTCCCAATAGCTCTTAACGCCTCGGCCTAGACTTGCCTTCCCGATGCGGAAGCCAATCTTCCAATCTCTGCCGGACAAACCCGACCATCCCGGGCTCGAGGAGGAGATGCTCGCGCGCTGGGAGGCCGAGGGCACGTTCGGGAAGCTGCGCGAGCAGAACCGCGGCGGCCCGACGTTCTCGTTCGTCGACGGCCCGGTCACGGCGAACCGGTTCTCCCTCGGCGTGCACACGGCGTGGGGGCGGACGCTGAAGGACGTGTTCCAGCGGTACAAGGCGCTGCGCGGCTTCGACCAGCGCTACCAGAACGGCTTCGACAGCCAGGGCCTCTGGATCGAGGTCGGCGTCGAGCGCGAGCTCGGCCTCAACTCGAAGCGCGAGATCGAGGAGTTCGGCCTCGAGGAGTTCGCGCGCCGATGCCGAGACGTGGTCGTCCGCTCGTCGGAGGCGTTGACCCGCGGCTCGATCCGGCTCGGCCAGTGGATGGACTGGGGCCGGGACTACCTCACCTTCAGCGACACGAACATCGAGTACGTCTGGCGGATGCTGAAGGTCGTGCACGAGCGGGACTGGCTCTACCTCGGTCACCGCTCGACCGAGTGGTGCCCCCGCTGCGGAACGTCGATCTCGCAACACGAGCTGATCGGCTCCTACGTCGATCGCGCCGATCCGTCGCTCTACGTCCGGCTCCCGCTGCTCGAGCGGCCCGGAGAGTTCCTCGTCGTCTGGACGACGACGCCGTGGACGCTGCCGGCCAACGTTGCGGCCGCGGTCAACCCGGAGGCCGAGTACGGCCGTCGCGCGAGCGGCGAGTGGGTCGCCGCCGGCCGCTATCCCGACGAGTCGTTCGAGGAGAGGCTGCGAGGTGCCGAGCTCGTCGGTTGGACGTACCGCGGCCCATTCGACGACATCACGCAGGTCGAGCATCGCGTCATCCCGTGGGACGACGTCTCGCTCGACGAGGGCACGGGCATTGTCCACATCGCGCCGGGGTGCGGCACCGAGGACTTCGAGCTCTCGCAGGTGCACGGGCTCGAGGTCGTCCAGCCGGTCGACGAGTCGGGGCGCTTCTACGACAGCTTCGGCTGGCTGCACGGCCTCTCGACGACCGAGGCGGCCGAGCAGATCATCGGCAACCTCGAGGAGAAGGGCGTCCTCGTCGAAGCCGGCCTCCACGAGCACCGCTATCCCGAGTGCTGGCGCTGCCACACGCCGCTCATCTTCCGCATCGCCGACGACTGGTTCATTTCCGTCCGCGTGCTGCGGCAGCAGATGCTCGACGCGAACGCGACGGTCGAGTGGACGCCCGAGTACATGGGGAAGCGCATGGACGACTGGCTCCGGAACATGGGCGACTGGAACATCTCCCGCCGTCGCTATTACGGGCTGCCGCTCCCGTTCTATCCCTGCGCCTGCGGGCACGTGAATGTGATCGGGTCACGCCGAGAGCTCGAGGAGCGCGCCGTCTCCGGGCTCGACCAGCTCGAGGAGCTGCGGCGCCCGTGGATCGATCGTGTCCCGGTGCTTTGCGCCGAGTGCGGCGAGCCGGTGGAGCGGATCAAGGAGGTCGGCGACGTCTGGCTCGACGCGGGCATCGTCCCCTTCTCGACGCTCGGTTGGCAGAACGACGAGCGTGTGCCCGAGGGATTCGGCACGGGTGCGGCCAAGGGGTTGACGACCGCCGACCTGCCGGACCACGCGTACTGGGAGACGTGGTTCCCGGCCGACTGGGTCTCGGAGATGCGCGAGCAGATCCGGCTCTGGTTCTACTCGCAGCTCTTCATGTCGGTCGTCCTCACGGGACAGGCGCCGTTCCGGCGCGTGCTCGGCTACGAGAAGATGCTCGACGAGAGCGGCCGCGAGATGCACGCGTCGTGGGGCAACACGATTCCCGCCGAGGACGCGTTCGCGCGGATGGGTGCCGACGTGATGCGGTGGCAGTACTCCTCGCAGCCGCCCGACCGGAACCTGTTGTTCGGCTTCGGCCCGGCCGAGGAGGTGAAGCGCAAGCTCCTCACCTTCTGGAACTCGGTCAAGTTCTTGATCGACTACGCGAATGCCTCGGCCGGCTTCGAGCCCTCGTGGGAGACGCTGCGGCCGGAGGGCGAGCTCACGACGCTCGACCGCTGGCTCGTCGAGCGGACGCACGCGTTCGTCGCCGACGCGACTCGAGGCTACGAGCGCTGGCTCTCGCCCGACGTGATGCGCGAGTTCGAGGCCTACCTCGACGATCTTTCGAACTGGTACATCCGCCGCTCGCGCCGCCGCTTCTGGGCGGACGACGAGGCAGCGCTGCGGACGCTCTGGTACGCCCTCGTGCAGACGCTGCGCGTGCTCGCGCCGATCCTCCCGTTCGTGACCGACCACCTGTGGCGGACCCTCGTGCTCGACGGCCCGGAGTCGGTGCACCTCGCCGGCTGGCCCGACATTCCCGAGCCCGACCGCGCGCTCCTCGACGAGATCGCTGCGGTGCGGCGGGTCGTCGAGCTCGGCCGGCAGGCGCGCTCCACATCCGGGATCAAGCTGCGGCAGCCGCTGCGCCGGCTCGTCGTCGAGGGTGCGAGCCTCGACGGCCATCTCGACGAGGTCGCCGACGAGTTGCGCGTGAAGGAAGTGGAGCTCGGCACCGTCGAGGCGGTCGAGCTACGCGTGAAGCCGAACCTCCCGAAGCTCGGCCCGAAGCTCGGCAAGGAGCTCGCGACGGTGCGCCAGGCGCTCGCCACGGGCGAGTTCGAGGAGCTCGGAGGCGGTCGGTTCCGGGTGGCGGGATACGAGCTCGAGCCCGACGAGGTGCTCGTCGAGCGGGGCGGACGCGAAGGCTGGGCCGTCGCGTCGGGCGACGGCGTGACGGTTGCGCTCGACCTCGGTCTCGACGACGAGCTCGTGCTCGAGGGCGACGCGTACGAGCTGATCCATCGCGTCAACTCGCTGCGCAAGGAGCAAGGCTTCGAGCTGAGCGACCGGATCGTCCTCACCGTGCCCCAGACGCAGCGGGAGCTGGTCGACGTTCACGGCGACTGGGTCAAGGGCGAAGTCCTCGCCGTCGACCTGAAGCTCGGCAGCGAGCTCGCGCTCGAGAAGAGCTAGGCGGCTGCGCGCTCGGCGCGGCGCAGCTCGACGGGCAGCTTGAAGCTCACGTCCTCGTGGACGGGCTCCTGCTCGCACACCTCGGCCCCGCGCGCCCGGAACCAGTGGCAGACCTCGGTCACGAGCCGCTCCGGCGCGGAAGCGCCCGACGTGAGGCCGACGGTCTCGCAGCCGGCGAGCCAGCTCTCCTCGATCCCCCGGACGTCGTCCACGAGATGAGCGGGGGTGCCGTCCGCGCGCGCCACCTCGACGAGGCGCACCGAGTTCGACGAGTTCTCTGAGCCCACCACGAGCAAGAGGTCGACCGCGCGCAACAGCTCCTTCACGGCCCATTGCCGGTTCGAGGTCGCGTAACAAATGTCCTCGCGCGCCGGCCCCTCGATCCGGGGGAAGCGGCGGCGTAGCACCGCGACGATCTCGTTGGTCTCGTCGACCGAGAGCGTCGTCTGGGTGAGGTATGCCAGCGGCTTGTCATCCGGCAGCGGGACACGTTCGGCGTCGTCCGTGGACTGGACCAGGACGATCGCCTCGGGCGCCTCGCCGAGCGTTCCCTCGACCTCTTCGTGTCCCTCGTGCCCGATCAGCACGAGCGCGTAGCCCGCCTCCGCGTAGCGGCGTGCCTGCGCGTGCACCTTGGTCACGAGCGGGCAGGTCGCGTCGATCGTCGTCAGGCTCAGGCTCTCGGCCTCCCGCCGCACCGCGGGCGCGATGCCGTGAGCGGAGAAGACGACGGTCGCACCTTCGGGCACGTCCGCCAGCGCATCGACGAAGACGGCGCCGCGGGCGCGCAGGTTCTCGACGACGTGCGAGTTGTGGACGATCTGCTTGCGGACGTAGACCGGCGCTCCGTAGAGGGCGAGGGCCCGCTCGACCGTCTCGACCGCCCGTTCGACTCCCGCGCAATAGCCTCGCGGCGACGCGAGGAGGAGGCGTTGCACCACGGTGCAGCCACGATAGCCGGGGCGTGTCAAACCCGCGTGAGAAGAACGTCCCAGTGCGGTCTTTCGCGTGCGCGAACGGCCGCAATATACGTTGCAAAGATGGGCCGTACGGCCCATTGTCCGCCTCGCAAACGGTCTCTACCCTCCCTCGCACTGGGCGATGCGAACCGCGGGCGTCTGCGGACGTCATGCGGGGAGCAATCGGGAGAGCCCGCCGCACCGACCCCCCGAGCGGCGGGCTTTTCCATCTCTGGAGCCGGTTTCTGGCCGCGGCTCGAATGGCTCCGTACAATCCCAGCGCCCAGTGTCGACCCCACGTTTCCCGACGGTTCGCGCGCTCGGCCGCGCCGCGGCCGCAGCGGCGCTCCTGCGTGCGATTCTTCGCCGCAGCGGCTCACGGCAAAGCCGTGGAAACGACACGACGAGGGAGTTCGAGAGCGTAAGCCGCGTTGCCGGCGAGCTCACGCGCAGCGCGGACGTCGAGGGCGTCGCGCGCACGCTGCTCGACGAGCTCGCAGAGCTCTTCGGCGTCGGCTTCGTCGCGCTGACCTTCGTCTCGGAGGACGGGCACGAAGCGGCCGGCTACCTCGCCCGTTCCGGCGGCGAGAACCTCGACTGGTGGCGCGGATTGCGCCTCGACCTCGAGCACGAGCCGTCGGGGATCGCGAGCGCGGTCTTCGAGGCGACTGCGTTCACCGTCTACGACACGGAAGGCTCGGGCGTCATCAGCCCACAGCTCGCGACCGCCGTCGGCGCGAAGAGCGCCGCGTTCGTCCCGCTGCTCGTGGAAGAGCGCGTGACCGCTGTGATCTCCGTCGCGACGCTGGACGAGCGGCGGGTCTTCAGCGCCGACGACGTGGCCGTGATGCAGACGCTCGCCTCGGAGGCGGCCGTCGCGCTCGAGCGGCTGCGCGCCAGTGTCGCGCTCGAGGAGGCGGTGAAGGCGAACGAGGAGCAGCTCGCGCAGCAGACCGCGCTCCTCCGCGCGGCCCACGTCCTCAGCAGCGAGCTCGACCTGCCGATCGTCCTGCAGCGGCTGGCCGACCAGCTCGCGCAGCTCCTCGACGCGGACGCCGCCGACTGCTACCTCCTCGACCACGAGCGTGGGTTTTTCCGCTGCGTGGCGGTGCACGGGTTTCGGGAGTCCCTGCTCGGGTTCGAGTTTCCTGCGGCCCACGGGCTCGCGGGCGCCGCGGTTCGCGAAGGCCGCCCGCTGATCGAGAGCGCCTACGGCGAGATCCCGTCGCCGGTGCCGCATCCTGCCTACGACGGCTTCACCGACGTGATCACGGCGCCGATGTCCTGGAGCGACGAGGTGCGCGGGGTGCTCGGCGTCGGCCGGCGTGGGGGCCGCCGCTTCGCCGAGCGGGACGCCGAGATTCTCGAGGCGTTCGCCGGGCTCGCGGCCCTCGCGTTGCGGAACGCCGAGATGTTCACGCAGAGCGCCCGGCAAGCGCGGATTCAGCGCGGCTTCTACCGGATCGCGTCCGTCCTCGGCCAGTCCCTGTCGCGTGCCGCGACGCTCGAGGCGATCGCGCAGGCGGCCGCCGAAGCGCTCGGGGGAACGTCGGCCGCAGTGCTGGTGCCCTCGAGCGGCCGCCTCGAAGCGGTCGGGACGTATGAGCTGCCGACGGATCTCGGCGACATCTTCGAGCAACGTGCCGCCGAGCATCACGGACCGCTCTTTCGCGCTGCCGTCGAGGGACGCATCCTCGTCTCGTCCTCGATCGCCGCCGACGAGCGGCTGCTGGCCGATCTGCGCGCCGCCGCAGAGACGAACCGCTACCGCTCGCTCATCTCCGTGCCCGTGGAAGCACCGCGCGACGCCGGCCGCGGGCTCGTGCTCATCTTCTTCGCCGAGGAACGCTCCTTCAGCGACGACGACCTCGAGCTCGCCCGCCATCTCGCCGACGCGACGCGCGGCGCACTCGAGCGCAGCGAGCTATTCGAGGCGGAGCGCGGCGCGCGCGCCCTTGCGCAGCAGCTGACACGCACCGGCCGCCTGCTCACGAGCGAGCTCGATCCGGCTGCGGTGCTCGACGAGGTTGTCCAGCAGGCGCCCGAGCTCGTGAACGCCGAGGCCGGAGCCTTCCGGCTGCTCGACGGCGAGGAGTTGGTCGTGACGGCGGCCGACGGGGAGGGCGCGGAGACGGCGCTCGGCTCACGCAGCCCGGCCGGCGGTTGGCTCTCAGGCGACGTGATCCAGTCGGGCGCGCCGGTCGCTCTCGCACAGGCGGGCGACGACGAGCGCCTGCGCGGCCTCGACCCGATGCTCCAGGCCGGCTACGCCGCCTTCCTCGGTGTGCCGGTCGCCGGCGCCGAAGGAGCGACGCTCGGCGTTCTCGCCGTCTACGCGTCTGTGCCGCGCGAATGGCGCGAGGAGGAGATCGAGGCTCTGCTCGCCGTGGCCGCCAGCACGTCCGCGGCGCTCTCGAACGCCGAGCTCTACCAGCGCGTGGCGCTCGAGCGCGAGCGCTCCGTCGCGATCCTCGCGAACATCGCCGAGGGGATCGTCGCCGTCGATCGCGACGGCAAGGTGGTGCTCTGGAACAGCGCTGCCGAGAGGATCACGGGCGTTCCCGCGTCGCTTGCCCTCGGTCGTGCGCCCGTCGACGTGCTACAGCGGAGCCTCGAGTCGCCCGACGCGGGCGCGCGCGGGGAGGGGCTCGTACCGGTCATGCGTGGGCGTGAGGAGGTGTGGCTCTCGGTCGCGGAAGCGGTCATGCGCGATCCGGTCGGCGCCGTGTCCGGTCGCATCTTCGCCTTCCGCGACATCTCGAGCGACCGGCTCGTCGAGCAGGTCAAGTCCGACTTCGTGAGCACCGTCTCGCACGAGCTCCGCACGCCGCTCACCTCGATCTACGGCTTTGCCGAGACGCTCCTGCGCCAGGACGTCATGTTCGGCGAGGAGGAACGGCTGACGTTCCTGCGTTACATCGCCTCCGAGTCGCAGCGGCTCACGTCGATCGTCGACACGCTTCTCAACGTCGCCCGTCTCGACACCGGCGACCTCCAGGTCAACCTGGCGGAGACCGACGTGCGCGACGTCGTCGGCGAGGTGCTCGACACGGTGTGGGCGGCCGAGGTCGACGGACATCACTTCGTCGTCGACCTGCCGGAGGAGCCGCTCGCGGCTAAGGCGGATCCCGAGAAGCTGCGGCAGGTGTGCTCGATCCTCGTCGACAACGCGCTCCGCTATTCGCCCGACGGCGGCACCGTGACGGTGGGTGCGGCGCGGCGTCAGGACACGGTCGAGGTCAGCATCGCGGACGAGGGGATCGGCATCCCGCAGTCGGACCAGGAGCAGATCTTCCGCAAGTTCTACCGCGGCTCGGACGCCGAGTTGCGCGCCGGCGCGGGGGGCACCGGGCTCGGCCTCTTCATCGCGCGTGGCCTCGTGAGCGCGATGGGTGGCCGGATCTGGGTCTCGTCGCAGGAGGGCGAGGGATCGCGGTTCGCATTTGAGCTACCGGCCGCTCTTGCCGATCCTGTAGCGGAAGACGCGTGACGAGCATGGGTGAAGACATGGATGGGTATACGCGGCCGGTGAGCTCGGCCGACGATACGCGGGTGCTCGTGATCGACGACGAGGCACCGATCCGCCTGCTCTGCCGGGTCAATCTCGAGGCGGAAGGGATCAAGGTGCTCGAGGCCGCGGACGGCACGACAGGCCTCGACATCGCACGCGAGGAGCAGCCCGACGTCGTGCTCCTCGACGTGATGATGCCGGGCCTCGACGGCTGGCGCGTGGCCGAGGAGCTGCTCGAGGACGAGCTCACGAGCGGGATCCCGATCATCTTCCTCACGGCGCGTGCCGAGTTTCGCGACCGAGCGCGTGGGCTCGACATCGGCGGAGTCGACTACGTCACGAAGCCGTTCAACCCTCTCGAGCTCGCTCCGCTCGTGCGCGAGCTGCTCACCCGCCTCGCCCGCGGAGAGCGCGACGAGCTGCGCGGCGAGAAGCTCGCCGAGCTGCGCAGCCTCATCGAGTCCGAGTAACCCGGGCCGCGGCTTACACTGCGTAGCTCGTCGGGGCGTAGCTCAGCCTGGTCAGAGCGCCCGGTTTGGGGCCGGGAGGCCGGCAGTTCGAATCTGCCCGCCCCGATTCCGCAACCCGATCGCGGCGAGCTTCGTTGCCCCTTCATGACGACGCGCGAGGAGCGGAGCCAGCGGCGGCCGGGGCCCGACGAGGCGCCGTTCGAGGAGCAGGGCGGCAGCGATGCGCCGCAGCCGCAGCCCGAGCAAAACGAGCCACGGCTCGTCGATCCCGGCCTGGGCGATCTCTCCTTCCGCGACTGGCGGGCGATTCTCGTCCGCGGCGTCAAGGAGTTTCTGGCCGACAACGGAACGATGCTCGCTTCGGCGCTCGCGTACGCGACCTTCTTCGCGATCCCGTCCGTCCTGCTCGTCGTGGTAGGTGTCTTCACACTTCTCGTGGGCCCGCAGACCATCACGACGCTGATGGGGCACTTCTCGCACGTGATGCCGGGCCAGGCGGCGTCCCTGCTGGGTGGCAGCCTCCGCCGCCTCGACCAGAACCCTTCGACGGGCGTAGTGATGACCATCGTCGGCCTCGTGCTCGCGCTCTGGTCGACGACCGGCGCCATGACCTCGTACATGACGGCGATCAACCTCGCGTACGAGCGCAAGGACGGCCGCTCGTTCATCCGCAAGCGAATCGTCGCGGTCGAGCTCGTCGCCGTGATCGGCTTCGCCTTTCTGCTCGTGGCCGTATTGCTCATCTTCGGGCCGCCGATCGAGCGGTTCGTCGCGGCCCACGCCGGGCCGGCCTCGGGCGCGGTCGGCTGGATCTGGTGGATCGCCGAGTGGCCCATCCTCGTCGCCGGCCTGCTCGCGGCGTTCGCGACGCTCCTCTATCTCGGCCCGGACGTCGCGCATCCGCGCTGGCGCTTCATCACCCCCGGCTCGCTCTTCGCGACCGTCGTCTGGCTCGCGGCGTCGGGCGCCTTCGCGTTCTATACGGCGGCTTTCGGCTCGTACAACAAGACGTGGGGAACGCTCGCCGCGGTGATCATCATGCTCACCTGGCTCTGGCTCGCCGCGATTGCGCTGCTCCTTGGCGCCGAGATCAATGCCGAGGCCGAGCGGAGCCGGGAGCTGCGCGAAGGCCGACCGGCCGAGAGCCGGTTGCTGGTTCCGTCGCGCTCCGGCTCGGGCTGAACGATCCGCTCGCCTGCTCGTCCGCGAGGAAGCGCCGCAGGTAGGCGGCGAACGCTCCGAAGAAGACGATCGCCTCCTCGGCCGCCATGGTCACCCCGGCGATCTGCTGGTCGACGAGCGGGCTCGGGCCCCAGGTGCGCGGAGCATGGACGTAGAAGGGGTAGATCGCCCGCGGGATCAGCGCGAGCAGCAGGCCCAGCGGTGACGCGAGGACGAACGCGGCGAAGAGGTAGGCCGCCTTCGCTCCGGCCGAATGGCGGCCGTGGACGACAGGCCACCAGACGCAGACGCCGGCCACGAGATACGTGACGTGCTCGAGGTGCAGCAGGGAATGCGGGTGGCGAAGCGCCGCGTCGTAGATCCAGGGCAGATGCCACGTGTAATAGGCGACGAGCCAAAGAGGGAGAGCGACGAGCGGCCGGAAGAGCGGGAGCCCGGCGAAGCGCTCCGCGACTCCCGGCGGGATTGCGAGCAAGAGCAGCACAGGAGCCCACTCCGCGAGAACGACGTTCTGCAGCAGGTGCGCCCAGAGGAAGGTGTGGTTCGCGAGCGGCTCGAGCTCCGTCGAGAAGGCGGCGAAGACGAGCGCCACGCCGAGCGCTCCGGCGGCAAGACGCAGGCGCGAGAGGGAGCCGCCGCGAGCTGTGAGAGCGACTCCGGCGGCGAGCGCCGGCGCTAGCCCGATCGCCTCCGCCGAGGGATGCATCTCGCTACCGTACCCAGCGCTTCGCGGGTGTAGCTCAATGGTAGAGCCCTAGCCTTCCAAGCTAGTTACGCGGGTTCGATTCCCGCCACCCGCTCTCTCTCCACGCTCTCACCGAGACGCGGCTCGGGCGCCGGTTCCTGCTGCATCGCTTACTTGGGCGCGGGCGTCGGTCCGGTCCGCTCGCCCGCTACTGCGGCGGGCCGGTCGTCGGCGTGATGGTGCCCGTCTGCGCGGTGTTGCTCGCGTCCGTCCAGCCGATCGAGACGGCCTTCCCGGGAACGAGGGCGACGACGGCGTGGCGGACGTCGGCGGGCGACGAGATGGTCACCCCGCCGAGCGACGTGATGACGTCGCCGGCGACAAGACCGGCGGCCGCCGCGGGCTGGTGCGCGAGGACTTTCGCGATCTTCGCACCGCCGGCGCCGTTCTCCAGCTGTACGCCGAGGAACGCCGTCGGCCCGACGTGGACGGTGGCGCTCGACCTGCCGTTCTCGATCCTGCGCGCGAGAGCCAGCGCCTGCCTGATCGGGATGGCGAAGCCGCGATGGATGCCGGAGGTCGAGCCTGCGGTGACGACTCCGAGCACGCGGTGCCGGGCGTCCTGCAGCGGGCCGCCGGAGTAGCCGGGCACGACGGGCGCGTTCGTCGCGATCGTGTTGTTCAGCGTCTCGGTGTCTCCGCTCTCGTCCTTCGCGACGATCTGCTGGTGCAGGGCGATGATCTGCCCCCGGGCGACTTTCGGCAGCCCGCCGCGGCCCTGCGCGTTTCCCCGGGCGGCGACATGCTGTCCCACCCGCAATTGGACGCCGCCGCCGAGCGTGACCGTCCGCAGTCCCGACGCGTGCGCGAGCTGCAGCACGGCGACGTCACGCGAGAGGGAGTAGCCGACGACGCGGGCGGAGTACGTGCGGTGGGTCGTGACGTCGACGACCTTGAACTTCGCTGCTCCGGCGATCACGTGGTTGTTGGTGAGGACCTCGCCCGAGTGCGAGACGATCATCCCGGTTCCCGCGGCGGCGCCGCTCTGGAAGCCCAGGGTCGTATAGATGTCGACGATCCCGACGTTCGGGCGCGTCTTCCGCGCGGCATGCGCCGTGTGCCCGGCGGCGCCGGCCGGAGAGGCGGCTACGGCCGGCGCCAGCGTGGCCAGGACGGCGAGCAGGAGGCTTCGCGTCAGGCCGGGCACGAGGGCATGAGAGCAAGCATCGATGAGGCGGGTCTAAGGGAGCGGAAAGCAGGCTGTAAGCCCGGATGTAAGCAAGGTTCGGCCGATCCGCTCCAGAGCTTTAACTCGACCGGCGCGGGGCAGTAGCGTCTCGCGACATGGAGGAGCGCCGCGAGCAGGAGGAGACGCCGAAGGAGCGGGCCGACCGCGAGCTGATCGAGCTGCTCAACGAGCTGCGCGTCGTGCTGCCGGGCGTCACGGTCCTGCTCGCGTTCCTGCTCGCCGTCCCGTTCGCGAACGGCTGGTCGAGGACGACGGCGTTCCAGCGGGACGTCTTCGTCGTCGCGTTCCTTGCGACCGCGGTGTCCGTCGCCTTGCTCACCGCCCCCAGCTCGTACCACCGTCTCCGGTTCCGACAGGGCAACAAGGAGCACATCGTCAAGGTCGGGAACCGGCTCACGATCGCGGGCATCGTCGCCTCGGCCGTCTCGCTCGAGGCGGTCGTCCTGCTCGTGATGGACTACGTGCTGTCGCTCGGGGCGGCGATCGCCGCCGCGGGCTCGCTCCTCGCCGTCGTCGCGATCTTCTGGTACGGCCTCGCGGGCTGGTCGGAGCTCAGAGGTCGACGCGCTCGATGACGACGTCCTCGCGTGGCCGGTCGCGCGCGTCCGTCTCGAGTGCCGAGATCTTGTCGACCACGTCCATCCCGTCCGTGACCTGGCCGAAGACGGTGTGCTTGCCGTCGAGCCACGGGCACGCGTCGGCCGTGACGATGAAGAACTGGCTGCCGTTCGTGTTCGGGCCGGCGTTCGCCATCGCGAGCGCGCCGCGCACGACTGGGTGCTCGTTGAACTCGTCCTCGAACGTGTAGCCGGGCCCGCCCGAGCCGGTCCCCGTCGGGTCGCCGCCCTGGATCATGAAGTCGGGGATCACGCGATGGAAGACGACGCCATCGTAGAAGCCGTCCTCGGCGAGCTTGCGGAAGTTCTCGACGGTGTTCGGCGCTTCGCCGTCGAACAGCTCGAGCGCGATTGGGCCGTGATTCGTCTGGAGTGTCGCGTTCATTCCGGCGGCACGCTATCGGCAAGCGGCTCGAGCGCGCCCGCGGTAGGTGCGAGCGAGCCGTCCCCGAGGCCTGCGACGACTTCCAGCAGGAGCGAACGGGCTGCGCCATCGTCGTCGGCCGAGAGGATGGTCGACACCCCGGCGAGGTGCTCGCCGCGACCCTCGTCCCAGAGCTCGAGCACGACCGTGTCGAGCTCGCCGCGCGGGATGTAGGAGTCCTCGGCGAGGCCCACGCGGACGGCGACGACGCGGCCGTCCGGCAGCTTCACCTCCTGTTCGAGCGGCTGGCCGCGGAGGGACATCGGCTGGCATTCTGCCGAAGGTGGCTCGGGTCGAAACGAGCGGCGCCGGACGAGCGATGAAGCTCTGGCTCGCGAGCCCCGAGCATCTCCGGAACCTTCTGTCCGCGCAGTGGCGCCAGATCGGCATCTCAGCCGTTCGCGTCCCGGATGCTCCGGGGGTCTTCCGCAGCCTCGGCGTCCGGCGCTAGCGCTCTCTCCGGCGCCCGGCGCTGGAGGTGCCAGAGCCCGACGGCCGCGGGCCCGAGGGGCAGCCAGAGGTTGAAGATCCGATACGCGAAGACTGCGAGGACCGCAGACGGGAGGCCGTAGCCGACCCAGGTGAGCGCGAACGGCAGCAGCGCCTCGACGGCGCCGGCCCCGGCCAGCGGGAGCGTCCGTCGCGTCAGCGCGTATCCCGTGGCATAGCCCACGACGACCGCCGTCACCGACGGGGTGTTGCGGTCGAAGGCGGCGAGGCAGACCCAGAGGACGAAGACCTCGCCGGCCCAGTAGACCGCCATCCCGGTGAAGGCCGCGGCGCCGTGCCGGCGGGGTGACGCGACGATCTGCCCGACGACTCCGATCGCCTCGAGCGGCGGGCCGAGCACCTTCTTCAGGAGGCTGCCGCGGCAGATCCACTTCCGGTACCGCACCGCGACGAGGGCCAGCACGGTGCCGACGGGAACGCCGATCGTCCACGAGAGCGTCACCGCTCGTTGCGCATGCGCATGGTTGAGCAGCAGGAAGATCGCGCAGACGAGCGTCCCGGTCGCGAGGACGGCGTATTCGAGCGAGCCGAGCCCGAGCACCCGGACCCGCGCCTCCTCCGACGGGACGCCGAGATCCTCCAGCGCCTCGATGTCGACCGCGAACCCGCCGCGGGGGATGAACATCCCGAATCCGGCCGCCACGATCGCGCCTGCGCGCAGCGTGCCGAGCTTCACGCCGCGTCCGACGTGCGCGATCTCGCGGTAGGCGAACGTGTAGCCGACGTGTGCGGCGACGGCGCCCGCGATGGCGAACGGGAACCAGTACGTGTTCGCATGCCGGATGCGCGAGGCGACGGCGACGTATCCCGCGGTGCCGGCGACGAGGATCGACGCGATCAGCGAGAGCGCCGCCGCGACGACCATCAGCATCACGACGTGGTGTGCCTCCTGCTCACGGTGGTGCGCGAGCAAAATGCCGAGCGGACCGCGCCGCCGATCGCGCAGAGGAGCCCGGCGCGTCATCCTCCGCTTCTACCCACGTCAGACACGACAGATGCGCCCGGGAGGATTCGAACCTCCGACCCGCGGATTAGAAGTCCGCCGCTCTGTCCACTGAGCTACGGGCGCCGGCACACAGCGTAGAGCGCTCGGCGGCGTAGATACGCTCCCGCGGATGGCTGACGCGCTCGAGAGTCTGAAGGAGCGGCTCGGCGAGGTTCTCGACCTCACCAAGGTCGTTCGCCTCCTCTCGTGGGACCAGCAAACCATGATGCCGCCGGCCGGCACGTCCCACCGCGCCGACCAGATGTCGACGGTGTTCCGGCTCGAGCACGAGAGGTTCACCGACCCAGAGGTCGGCAAGCTGCTCGACGAGCTGCAGCCGCTCGAGGATTCGCTCGACCCGGACTCCGACGACGCCGCGCTGATCCGGCTCACGCGTCGCGACTACGAGAAGTCGGTCAAGGTGCCTTCGTCGCTGCGCGCGGCGATGGCCCGCGCCTCCGCCGAGGCGCGGCCGGTCTGGGTGCAGGCGAAGGCCGAGTCCGACTTCGCGTCGTTCCTTCCGTCGCTCGAGCGGATCGTGGAGCTCAAGCTCGAGTACGTCGACTGTGTCGCAGACGGTGCCGCCGAGCGGTATGACGTTCTCCTCGACGACTACGAGCCCCAGACGACGACGGCCGAGGTGCGGACGCTGTTCGACGAGCTCAAGCCGCAGATCGTGGAGCTGATCGCCGAGCTCCGGGAGAAGGACGTCGACGATTCGTTCCTCCACGGTGACTTCCCACCCGACCGCCAGGTTGCGATCGCGCACGAGGTGGTCGACCTCTTCGGCCATCGGCCCGGCAGTTGGCGGATCGACCCGACCGAGCATCCCTTTGCGTCCGGGGCGGGCACGGACGACATCCGGATCACGACGAACTACCACCCCGATTCGCTCGAATCGCTCTTCTCCACGATGCACGAGTACGGCCACGGCCTCTACAGCCACCAGCAGCCCAAGCATCTGGAGCGGCTGCCGATCGGCCAGTCGTGCTCGCTCGGGATCCACGAGTCGCAGAGCCGTCTCTGGGAGAACCTCGTCGGTCGCAGTCTCCCGTTCTGGCGCCTCTTCTATCCGCGCGTGCAGGAGACGTACCCCGAGCAGCTCGGCGGCGTCGATCTCGAGCGCTTCCACGCCGGCATCCACGCGGTCAAGCCCGCTCTCATCCGCATCCAGGCCGACGAGGTCTGCTACGGGATGCACGTGATGCTCCGCTTCGAACTCGAGCAGGACATCGTCGAGGGCCGCGTCGAGCTGCGCGACCTACCGGAGCGGTGGAACGAGAAGATGTGGGAATACCTCGGCGTCGAGGTGCCCGACGACGGGCACGGCGTCCTCCAGGACGTCCACTGGTCGAGCGGCTCGATCGGCTACTTCTCGACGTACCTCATCGGGACGGTGGCGTCGGTCCAGATCTGGCAGGCCGCGCAGCGCGATCTGCCGGAGCTCGAGGAACAGGTCGGCCGCGGCGAGTTCGGCCCACTCCGCGAGTGGCTCGGCGAGCACGTGCACGCACAGGGCCGCAAGTACTCGCCGCAGGAGACGCTGCGTCGCGCGACCGGCTCTCCGATCGCCGCGCAGCCGTACCTCGACTACCTCCGCCAGACGTACGCATAGGTCTCGCCGCGCCGGGTAGGCGCCGAGAATCAGCGAACTGGACAAGGAGGGTCTCACGTGCCTGAGACACTGAAAAACAAGAAGGTCGCGATCCTTGCGGCGGACATGTTCGAGCGTGTCGAGCTCGAGGAGCCGCGCAAGGCGCTCGAGGACGCCGGCGCCGACGTCGAGGTGGTCTCGATCCACGGTGGCGAGATCAAGGGCTTCGACCACTTCGATCCCGCCGAGACCGCGAAGGTCGACCGGACGGTCGAGGAGGCGTCGGTCGACGACTACGACGCCCTCCTGATTCCGGGTGGCGTCGGCAACCCCGACCAGCTGCGCGGGGACGAGAACGCCGTCGCGTTCGTCCGTGGGTTCCACGACGCCGGGAAGCCGATGGCCGTCATCTGCCACGGCCCGTGGGTGCTCGTCGAGGCCGGCGCGGTGCGCGGCAAGCGCATCACCTCGTGGCCGACGCTCGAGACCGACATTCGGAACGCCGGTGGCGACTGGGTGGACGAGGAGGTCGTCGTCGACCGCAACCTCGTGACGAGCCGGAAGCCGGACGACATCCCGGCGTTCAACCGCGAGATGACGCGGCTCTTCTCCGGCGAGCGAGTGCCGGCCTGAGCAACGAGCGCGGCGGGGGCCGCGTCGGCGGCCCCACTCGCGCGACCGAGGGAGGGTGGCGGACGGGACTCGAACCCGCGGCCACCGGGACCACAACCCGGAGCTCTACCAACTGAGCTACCGCCACCGAGCGCAGACAGCGTAGCGGGTCGCGCCGCCGGATTTTCGTCTCGTCCGGGGCTACCCTTCCGGGGCTCGGCCCCGTAGCTCAGCGGACAGAGCGGCAGCCTTCGAAGCTGCGTGCGGAGGTTCGATTCCTCCCGGGGCCATGAATCTACTGATTTGCAGGGTTTTTGTGATTTGGAGCGACTCGGAAGCACCGCATCGTTCGGGGAGAAGTAGTGCGCCTTGCACGGCGTGGGTACCCCGGTGGGTACCTCCGGCGGCCACAGATCCCGCGATCAACGTCTCGCGCGGCCTTTCGATCCAAGCCGAGGACTTTGAGGGACTCGAACTTTCGATCTCCGCGTTTGCGCCTAAAGGAGCGACATGGTGGCGTCGATGAGCTATCATCAGCGACACGGTGTCGCCCAAGGAGCAAGATGCCTAAGATCGCCCGGAGTGTCCCCGGTTTTCTCACGAACGTCGAGCTCGATCAGGCGCTCGGCTCGCCGCGGACCCGCCAGCGGTGGGAGGCCGACGGCTTACTGCCACGCGGTCGCTGGATCAAGGGCTTCCAGAAGCGGCTCGGGATCTATCCGGACATCCTCCTCGCGCGCGTTGTCGCGGGCGTCGATGCCCAGGAGAGCGAGGATGCCGTGCGCGAAGCGATGCGCATCGGCGCTCGCCTAATCGACTCGCGGCTCTTCGAGTCGGTCGCCAGTCTGCTCGAGGAGCATCTGGTCGAGTACCGCGGTCTCACCCGCGGCGTCCTTGACCACCTTGCCGAGGCAGATCTACTCGCGCCGTTGGAGGAAGAACTCGCTGCGGCCGAGGAGTCGCTCGAGGCGATTGGCATCGCGTTCCAAAGTCGACCGGCGACGGTGACGATGCTTGGTCCGACACTGCGCGTCGTCGACGGCTTTGGCGCACAGACGCTGTTGCCGGCCACTCAGGTGCTCGGCATCGTCGGGGCGGGGGAGGTGGTGACGCTCGAGGAGGTCAGAGTCGGTGCGCGAGGACTGAGCTACGTGCTGCCGACGACCACGACAGCCGCGACCGATCCGGCCGAAGAGATCTGGGCGGAGATGTTCGCAGGCGTCGATCGGGCACCGGTTGTGATCCCGGTGCTGGCTGACGATACGGAGCCAGACGCAAACGGCGGAGACGTCGTCCGAATGCGCCGCCGCATCCGCGTCGATCTGCCGCTGGCCTCGTACGCCGGCGCCAACAGCATGGCGTCGCGCTCGCGCGCGCCGGCGTGAGCACGTACACCGCGGCGCCGCGCGACCTACTCAGTTTCGGCGACATCTGCGAAGCAGAGTTCCTCTACGACGTTCATGCTCGCGCCGATGCGCGTGCGTTGACCCGCGAGGAGGCCTCCGCCCCTTTTGCAAGAAAGAAGTGGCAGATCGACGAAGCCGTCTCGTACTTCGTCCCCCTGGGGCCAACCGACGAGAGCTATGTCCTTGCGCACGGCCGACCGCGGACGGCGCTTCTTCTCAGCGACGATTGCTTGATCGAAACGGCACTCGGCCGCGATGGCCGTGACCCCAGTGGGCGGCTGCTGTTCGCGCCAGTCGCTCCAGCTAGTCAGGACACCCTCGACAGCCTCGACGAGCTTCCGACCTACGGCCGCTTCGGGCTGCGCAGCGACGAGGTTCACGCGGAGCATGCCATCGTCGAGCTCCGACGCTGCTTCATGGTCGACGCGCGCGACGTCGCAGCGTTGGCCGATGGCTTCTCGGTTCGCAGTCTGACCGACGAGACGCGCGACGGCCTAGCGCTGCGCTGGGCGGCATACGCCATTCGCCGGGGGAAGTTCGTCGTCGAGGACAACCTCGAAAAGTTCGGCGAGTTGTTGCTCGACGCCGGCATCGAACAGGCGGCGGCCGAGCGCTTCGCGGTCGCCGTGGCGGCCGCGGCGGCAGCGGCGTGGCGCTACGAGGGCAGCGGCATCGAAGAGGCCGGCCTCGCGTTCGATCAGGGAAATCCACCGTTTCCCGTCGTCGAACGCCTCGAAGAGCAGCTGCAGGACCTCCTCAAAGCGTCGACCGCAGCCCTGGACGAGGTTGTCCGTATGAAGGCGGAGCTCAGGTAGGACCGGAGACCTGAGATTCGCGGCGCGTCCGACATCGCACAGTTAGCCGACCGGCTTCGCGGTCACCTCTAGCGCGAAGCCTCTCGCCGCTGCGCTCGCTTGGGCCAGGTTCGCAACTGTCCCCTGACGGAGTCGGCGGACGGCCCTCTCTGCGATAAAGAAACGTGCGGGCGAGCGACCCTAGGTAGATGACGACGGCAGCGAGCGCGAAGGAGATCGAGGAGCTGTACGTCAGCCGCTACGCCTCGTTTCGGGCTGGCGCAGTGGCGCTGACGGGAAGCACCGAGGCGGTGTCCGATGTTGTGCAGGAGGCTCTTGCGCAGGCGTTGCACGATCGCGAGCGGTACTGCGGCGAGGGCTCGCTTGCCGCCTGGGTCTGGCGGATCGCCTTTCGGATCGCGCTTCGGAGCCGCAGAAATGGGCGGCACGAGATGACGCTGGAGGAGCTGCTCGACGCGGCTCCGCCTCCCTCGTCCGAGCGCGATCCGCATTACTCAGCCCATTGCGCCGGAAAGTCTCCCCGGCCGCTGAGGGAGATGACGCTTCCACTCCTCCGAACCTCGAACCTCCAAGAGTGGCGCAGGATTCGATTTCGTGCCCGGGCAAGAACCCAACCTTTCTTCTGTTGCTGCGCTCTATGTAGGTGACGATGGAAATGGCACCGGGCACCGTCTCGCTTGCGAGCCGCGCTCACGCGGGTGACTCCGCCGCGCTTAACGAGCTACTCGCCGAGCTGCGCCCGTTCGTCGTGCAGACGGCGCGGCTGGTGGTCGGCTCCGGATCGTGGGCGGCCGAGGATGCAGCGCAAGAAGCGCTCCTCGATATCAGCCGGGGGATCCGCAAGCTGCGTGACCCCGCCGCGGTGAGGACGTGGGCACTGCGGATCGCGACGCGCCGCGCACTCAAGGTTGCGCGTCGGGAGCGTCTTTTGCGCGTTGGCGGCGCTCCCAACGTTGATGAGTTGCAGGCGCGCGCGACTACCGAAGGGCGTGAAGCCGCGCTCAAGCAGGCGTTCGACCGCCTGCCACCGCGCCTGCGGGCGACCGCGGTTCTGCGGTTGCAGGCAGGGCTGAGCGAGGAGGAGACGGCGGCTGCGTTTGGCTGTTCGGTCGGCGCCGTGAAGTCGAACCTCCACGACGCACGCAAGCGGTTGACCTTGTCGCTCGCCGAGGCGGGATATGCGCCAACGGTCGAGCAGCGAAAGGAGAGCTCTGATGACCACGCATAGCGAAGGCCTCGTCTCGCTGGAGGAGATCCGCTCCGTGCTCAATACGTACGCCGGGCCGGACCGTCCCCGCGAGCGGCCGGCACGGCACCGAGTGCGCCGCTTGCGGCCGGTGCTCGTGGCGGTCGTCGCTGTGGTCGCGCTCGCGGGTGCGGGTGTCGCGATCGCGGCCGGTCTGGGCGCCTTCAACGGCATCGGCGCGGCGCAGCATCCGCAGACCGGGGCCGATGTGATCGACCCGGCGACGCGGGCCTACATGGAGGGCCAGAACTGCAACCACTCGCCCGACCAACCGCCGCCGCACTGCATGCCCGTCATCGGCGGTCTCCTGTTCGACACGGCTCGTGTCGTCGGTCAGATCCCGAGCGGCCAGAACATCTACGTCATCACCACCAAGTCGGACAGCCTCTGCTTCGTCGTCGGGCCGCCCAAACCGGAGTGGAACTGCGACGATGCGCTCAGCCGTTCCCATCCGTCAACGATCTTCGACTACACCGAGGGTGGCGCCCCCTACACGCTCGTCGGGATAGCGCTCGACGGCGTCACATCGGTCTCGTTCGACGAGCACGGCCAGCAGGTCACTGTGCCCGTGAAGGACAACGTCTGGACGTACCGGACCGACGTCCCCGACGCCCTCTACGGCCCGATGGTCTCCCTCACCGCCCACTTCACCGACGGCACCACCGTCATTCAGACCCACTAGGAGAGCAGGAGCGAGCGGTAGCCCAGCCGAAGCTGCGGCTGGGCTACCGCTGTGTTCGGGTGTGGAAGTACCGGGGTGATTGGCCGATGTCACGCTAGATGCCGTTTCGGCACCTGCAATGGATAGATGAGGCAACTCGCTGAACAAGTCGACGTTTTGCCCGAGGGCTCCGAACCGGGACGGACACGTGCGGCCGAGGGCCTGGCGGAACGGGCTGCCGCGGAGGTTGTCGAGCAGCTCTTTCACGCCTCTGAGGCCCGTCTTGGCCGTTTCCTCGCCCAGATGGTCGACAACCGGGCGCTGGCCGAGGATCTGCTCCAAGACAGCTTCTACGAGGTGCTCCGCTGCCGCGACCAACTGCCGGAGATCGACAATCTCGAGGCGTGGCTGTTCGGGATCGCCCGCAATCGTGCGCTCGCGGCACTGCGTAAGCGGCGTCGTCTCCGCGGTGCGCTCGAACGGCTCGTCCAGCGTCCCGACCCAGCTGAGCGCAACGACCTCGAGTTGCTCGAACTGCGCGACCTGCTTCAGCGGCACCTCGACCCAGACGACCGGGCGCTTCTGCTCCTTCGCTATCTGCACGGCTTCGACGCGAACGAGTTGGCAGCGATGACCGGGCGCACGCCGGAGGCCGTTCGCCAACGCCTCGCCCGCGCCAAGCGACGCCTCGTTCGCGCCGCCGGTCGCACACCCACTGATTCAGACCAGGAGAGAGAGCCATGAACCCTGTGCTTGAGCTAGACCACGACGACGAGATCGTTCGCGAACTGCTCGCGCCCTTTGCGCGTGTCCAGCCGGTCACCCTGCGCCGCCGCGCTCCTGCCCGCCGTTCGCGACCATGGCTCGTCGCGGCCGCTGCGATCGGCGTCGCGATCCTCGTCTTCGCCAGTCTCGCCACGGCGGGTGCATTCGGTCCGCTACACGGCGCCTCGATCAGCCCCAATCCGCCCACCCTGACCACCGCAGCCAGCAGCGACCTAGCCTGCAACCTGATCGGACAGACCGCCGGCCAGGCAGAAAACACTCTGCACCAGAGCGGCTACCAGATCGAATGGCGCTTCCAGTACTGGGGCGCCCAGACGGCACGCGCGGCCGGCAAGAACTCACCCGGCGCCGTCACCGGTGGTTACGCCACCGCGCCGGCGACCGTTCCCGCCGACAGCATCGTCTGGGACATCGGAGCCGACACCCGCACATCCAACACGCTCTTCGTGTTCGTAGAGGCGCCCAACGACCCCAACGCCCCAACCGTCATCCCACCGACCTGCCAGGGCCGATGAGCCTCTGAGGTCCGGACCTCTGTCGAGGGGACGCGCGTAGTGGTGGCGTGAAGCGCGTTGCGTTCCTTGCGCTGCTGACCCTCGTCGCGGCGACGGGCGCGAGCGCGTCGTCCGGCCGCACGCTGCGCGGCAACGGAGTGACGCTCTCGCTGTCGGCGGGGTGGTACGGGCTCGTCGGCCCCGGAGGGTTCCAGGCTGCCGACTTCCCGCTCCCGCGGCGGGCACGCTCCTCGGCGAACCTGGTGCGCGTGCCGCGCGGGCACGTGCACCTGATCGTCTGGAATTACGGCCCCTGGGTGCCGGACCTGCCGGGGTTCCATCGCCCTGCGCGGGCGCCGCTTGCGCTCGGGAGGCGCAACCTGATCCGGGGCGGATTCGAAGGCTTCCCAGGGGATGACCGCTACGCGCGCCTCGACGCCAGGCTCGGCGGCGAGATGCTGGAGGTCGTGGCCGACCTTGGCCCGAAGCCGTTCGCCCCATCTTTGCTGCGCAAGGTGAACGCCGTGCTCGCCACGCTACGCGTGCTGCCGCCGAGGGTGGTGCGTCCGCGGAACGGGCGGCTCGCGGCGGACGGAGTCGGGGTGCGCCTGCTTCCGGGCTGGTCGGGGTGGATGGAGATCCCCGCAGATCGCTATGGGGCGCGGCTCGTGCTGCGCGCATCGCGCGGTGGCCTGCACGTCGTACTGCTCGAGTACGCCGAGTCGTACGGCTCCGGCCGTCGTCTCGCGCTGCCCGTCGTCCTCACGCGCCGAAACGTCCTCCGCCGACCACCGCTGCCGTTCGCGCGCCTCGTCTTCTCCAGCGGCGGGCGCAGCTTCGACCTCACCGCCACCGCTCGCTCGCCGCGCGACCTGCACGAGGCGAACCGCCTGCTCGCGACGCTGACGGTGACCCCGCGGCCGTGGACGTTCCGCTGTTGCAACCTGGTGCTGCGGCTACCGGGAACCTGGCGCGCCGCGCTCAGGCCACGCCTCTACCCCGTGATCAAGCTCCGAGGCCCCGGAGTCCTCGTCGTCCTCACTGAGTTGCGGCCGGGCGAGCATGCAAGCGGCCGGATCCTCCGCCAGGCCGGCCGGCGGTTCCGGGTCGAGGTGACGCCGGCGTCGGCGCGAACCGCCGCCGACGCGGTCCTCGCCACCCTCAGCGCCAAGCCGCACTCATGACCCGCGTCGAGCGCCTCTCAGCGGCTACTTGACGAGCCTGGGGCGACTGTGCGAGGGTAGACACCGTCGGAGCCCGGGGACTGCGCAAGCGGTTCGCGGGCTTCGGCGTTTCTGCCCGCTCGTTGCCGTCCCGAGGCCGGAGGGGCTCGGCTGGGCGAGCGTCCTCTACCTCGATTGCCACGCTAACCCTCTCTAGGGCTCGTACGGTGGGTACCTCGGTGGGTACCGAGGCGGGTGAAAGATGCCTCTTTGCAGGCGGCTTGGCTTCCTCCCGGGGCCACCTCAGGGGTGACGGCGCGCACGCCAGGCCGCGACCACGGCTGTCACCGCCGCCGCGGCGAGCACGACGACGAGGGTCGGCCTGTCGATCTTGCCGAGCTGGCCGACGGCGGCAAGCAGCACCGCGAGTACGAGCGCGAACGCTCCGATCGCCGTGGCGATCGTGCGCATCAGCCCTCGCCGGGTGAGAGGTACCGCCCGAACCACTCGAGGATCGCGTCGAAGCGCTGCACGCGGTGCACCGGCGAGCCCGAGCGCGACAGCTCGTGGCCCTCGCCCGGGAAGCGGAGCATCTCGACCTCGTTGCCGCGCAGCCGGAGGAGCGTGAACAGGTGCTCGCCCTGCTCGATGTTGCAGCGGAGGTCGTTCTCGGAG
Source organism: Thermoleophilia bacterium (assembly GCA_025928515.1). Lineage (GTDB taxonomy): Bacteria > Actinomycetota > Thermoleophilia > Gaiellales > Gaiellaceae > Palsa-739. Next base: position 4,646 of record JAICJI010000005.1, on the reverse strand, counting down.
TGGACGATCAGCAGCGGCGTCTCGATCTCCGACGCGTAGGTCGCCGGCGACATCCGCAGCCAGTCCTCGACGTTCTCCGGCATCGGGCCGCCGAACTGCCGCTCGAAGATCCAGAACAGGTCGCTCGAGCCGAACGCGCTGACGAGGTGATTGACGGCGCGCTCCGATAGCGCCGCCTTGAAGCGCTTCGTGTGGCCGACGATCCAGGACGTCATGTAGCCGCCGTACGAGCCGCCGAGCACGCCGAGCCGGTCGGCGTCGAGGAACGGGAACTTCTCGAGCGCGGTGTCGACGACGCCCATCACGTCCTCGTAGTCGACCGATCCCCAGCCAGGCCCGGCGCCGTCACCCGCACCGCGGATCGCGCGTCCCCACTCCTCGCTGTGGCCTGAGCCGCCGCGCGGGTTGGAGAAGAGAACGCAGTAGCCGGCGCCGGCGTACACCTGCACCTCGTCGAAGAAGCCCGTCCCGTACTGCGAGAACGGCCCGCCGTGGATCGTGAGTAGCACGGGATAACGCCGACCTTCGTCGAACCCCGGCGGCCGGACGAGCCACGCGTCGACCTCGGTCGCGTCCGCCGAGACGGCGGTGAACCGCTCGACGTCGGCGATCTCGCGCCCGGCGACGAACTCGTCGCAGACCGACGTGAAGCGGGTTCCGTCGCCGATGAACAGCTCGTGCGGCCGGTCGTGCGTGCTCGCCGTGTACACGAGCGCTCCGTCGACGACGTCGTAGAGGCCGGTGGACTGCTCGCCGCCCACGAGGAGCTCCGGCTCGCTCGAGCCGTCCGAGGCGACGGCGTAGATGTGGACGTTGCCGCCGTCCTCGACCCCGAACGCGATGCGGTCGCCGTCCCAGACGGGCTCGCGCGAGAACGGGAACGGCGCGCACTGCCGGTCGAGCGAGGACGTGAGGATGCGACGGTCGCCGCCGTCGGCCCGCATCACGGCGATCTGGCTGTGGTGCGGGTAGGTGCCGTCCTCGGGCGAGTGGATGTAGGCGATGAGCGAGCCGCCCGGGGAGAACGACGCCTGCCCCGCGGACTCGTCCGGCTGGGTCAGGCGCCTCGGCTCGGCCCCGTCGGACTCGACGTCGAGCTCCCACAGCGCCTGGACGAAGTCGACGTCCCAGCGGTCGCCGCGCATCGACGTGAAGACGATGCGCTTGCCGTCGGGAGACCACGCCGGCTCGTCGTTCTCGGAGTCCCCGCTCGTGAGCCGGCGCTCGTCATCGCCGTCGAGGCCCACGGCGAAGATGTGCTTGCGGCGGTCGCCGACCCAGCCGACCCCGTCGAGCTTGTAGAAGACGCGGTCGAACCGCCGCGGTGGCCGCCGCCGCTCGTCCTCCTCCTCGTACGCCTCGTCGGGAACACGGCGGGCGAATGCGATCCGGCTGGAGTCGGGCGACCAGGCCATCGACTCGACGCTCTGCTTGCCCTCCGTCAGGCGACGCGGCTCGCCGCCGTCTGCCGGGAGCACGTAGAGCTCGCCGTGCGCCTTCTCGTCCTCGCCGTCGCGGTTGGAGACGAAGGCGAGCCAACGTCCGTCTGGAGACCAGCGCGGGGACTGATCCATCCGCCCGCCGGCGGTGAACTGCTTCGGCTCTTCGGAGCCGTCGAGCGGCGCTACCCAGATCCGGGTGCGATATCCGTTCGCCTCCTCGTCGACCCGGTTGACGACGTAGGCGACGCGGCTTCCGTCGGGAGAAATGTGCGGGTCGCTGACGCTCGTCAGCGCATAGACATCCTCAGGCCGCATCCCCGCCACGCCGCGCGACTCTAGACTGTCGGCGCTCTTGCGGGCGTGGTGGAACTGGTAAACACGCCGGTTTTAGGGGCCGGTGCTCTTAGGAGCTTGGGGGTTCGAATCCCTCCGCCCGCATTGCCGCCCACTCAAGCACGGACGCGAACGGCGTAGACCATGGCCGAGAACATCGCGAGCCAAATCGCTCCGGCGAGGCCGAGGAGGCTGAGGATCCACCCGCTCACGTGCCTCGAACGTTCGACCTCGCCCGCCTGCTCCCTGCTTGAATGAACCGCGTGCAGACGCAGGTCGAGGAGCTGGCGGAGAACCGCGTCCGGTTGACGGTGCAGGTGCCGTCGCACGACGTCCATCACGCAGTCGAGCATGCCGCCGACGACCTCGCGTCGAGCGTCAAGGTGCCGGGCTTCCGCAAGGGGAAGGTTCCGCGCCAGGTGCTGCTGCAGCGCGTCGGACGCGAGCGGCTGATGACGGAGGCCGTCGAGAGTCACATCGGCGGCTGGTTCTGGAACGCCGCCGCACGCACGCGCGTCCGGCCGGTCGAGCAACCGCAGTACGACTTCGAGCTTCCGGCCTCCGACGACGAGGACTGGGAGTTCACCGCGACGGTTGCCGTGCAGGCGAAGCCGGAGCTGCCCGACTGGAAGGAGCTCGAGGTCGGGATCGCCGAGGTCGAGGTGCCGGACGAGCTCGTCCAGCACGAGCTCGATGCGCTCCGCTCGACGGTCGCCGAGCTCGTCCCCGTCGAGGGACGGCCGGTCGCGGCCGACGACACGGTGGTCGTCGATCTGGTCGCCGAGGACGAGACGCGGCGCGACTACGTCGTCGAGCTCGGCCGCGGAGCCGTCGTCGAAGAGATCGAGCAGAACCTCGTCGGGATGAGCGCCGGCGAGACGAAGGAGATGTCGTTCGAGCTCGCGGACGGGTCGACGCAGTCCCTCGCGGCGACGGTGAAGGAGATCAAGGAGAGAGTGCTGCCGCCGCTCGACGACGACCTCGCGCGCTCGGCGAGCGAGTTCGAGACGTTCGCGGAGCTGCGGGATGACGTCGAGTCGCGCCTGCGCGAGCAGATCGAGGATGAGGTCGAGACACAGTTCCGCGCGAACGCGGCCGACACGCTCGTCGCCGCCTCGAAGGTCGAAGCTGCGGGACCGCTCGTCGAGTCGCGCACGCGGGAGCTGCTGCGCGGCTTCGCGCGGCAGGTCGAGTCGCGCGGCGTCTCGCTCGAGACGTTCCTCGCCATGACCGGGCAGGCGCCGGAGGAGCTCGTCGCCCGCCTCCAGGATGAGGCGCAACGCTCGGTCGCGCGCGAGCTCGTGCTCGAGGCGGTCGCCGAGCAGCTCTCGCTCGAAGTTCCGGATTCCGAGGTCGAGGAGCTCGTGCGCGAGCAGGCCGAGGCGATCGGCGACGACGCCGACGAGATGCTCGTGGCGCTCCGCGAGAGCGGCCGGTTCGAGTCGCTGCGGGATGACCTGCGACTGCGCCGGGCGCTCGATCGTGTCGCCGCCGAGGTCAAGCGCATTCCGCTCGCGCAGGCCGAGGCGCGTGAAGCGATCTGGACGCCCGACAAGGAGAATCCCCCGACCGAGACGAAACTTTGGACCCCAGACCAGCCGCAGCAAAGCGAAGGAGCCCGATCATGAACCCGCCGTCGAACCTCGTCATCCCGTCCGTCATCGAGCAGACCTCGCGCGGCGAGCGCTTCTTCGACATCTACTCGCGCCTGCTCAACGAGCGGATCATCTTCCTGGGCACGCCGATCGACGACCAGGTCGCGAACCTCGTCGTCGCGCAGATGATCCACCTCGAGTCCGAGGATCCGGACAAGGACATCAACATCTACATCAACTCGCCCGGTGGCTCCGTCTACTCGGGGCTCGCGATCTACGACACGATCCAGTTCATCAAGCCCGACGTCGCGACGACGTGTGTCGGCATCGCGATGTCGATGGGCGCGCTGCTTCTCGCGGCCGGCACGGAGGGAAAGCGCACCGCCCTGCCGAATGCCAAGATCCTGATCCACCAGGTCTCGGGCGGCTTCCAAGGTCAGGGCACGGACATCGAGATTCAGGCCAAGGAGACGATCAGCCTCAAGCGCCGCTTGGAGGAGATCATCGCCCTGCACACGAACCAGCCCGTCGACAAGGTCTCGAAGGACATGGAGCGCGACTACTACATGACGGCCGAAGAAGCGAACCAGTACGGAATCGTCGACCAGGTCATCGCGCACCGCTGACGGCGTAGACGAAAAGACATTTTCGAGGTAGAAGAAGAGACAAATGGCGCGCGCAACCGACGGCAACGAGCAGCTCCTCTGCAGCTTCTGCGGCAAGAGCCAGCGGCAGGTGAAGAAGCTCATCGCCGGCCCCGGCGTCTACATCTGCGACGAGTGCATCGATCTCTGCAACGAGATCATCGACGAGGAGCTGACGATTCCGACCCAGCTCGACCTCGACAACCTGCCGCGCCCGCGCGACATCTACGACGTCCTCAACGACTACGTCGTCTCGCAGGAGGAGGCGAAGCGCACGCTCGCCGTGGCGGTCTACAACCACTACAAGCGCGTGCAGATGGGACAGGAGGACGACGACGTCGAGCTCCAGAAGTCGAACATCCTTCTCCTCGGCCCCACCGGCTGCGGCAAGACGCTTCTCGCGCAGACACTCGCGCGGATCCTGAATGTGCCGTTTGCGATCGCCGACGCCACGGCCCTGACCGAGGCGGGCTACGTCGGCGAGGACGTCGAGAACATCCTCCTCAAGCTGATCCAAGCCGCCGACTTCGACATCAAGAAGGCCGAGACCGGAATCATCTACATCGACGAGGTGGACAAGATCGCGCGGAAGGCGGACAACCCTTCGATCACGCGCGACGTCTCGGGCGAGG
>JAICJI010000053.1 GCA_025928515.1 Thermoleophilia bacterium | reverse complement strand
GTGCATGCAGACGGTCGCGCGCGGTGAGTTCCAGCCCTCGGCGAGCAGCTGCGCGTTGATCAGGACGTTGATCTCGCCGCGCTCGTAGGCGGCGAGCGTCTCGGCGAGGCGCACCGGCGGCGTCCTGCCCGAGACGGCCTCAGCCTTCAGCCCGGCTGCGCGGAACTCCTGCGCGAGGTTGTATGCGTGGTCGACTCCGGCGGCGTAGACGATGCCCGGCGTGTTCTCGAAGCGGTCGCGGTAGAGGCTCGCGGCCGCCTGGTTCAGCGCCTGGTGGTCGAGGGTCTTGGCGAGGATCTCCTGGTCGAAGTCGCCGCCGACGATCGGCACGGAGTTGATCGCCGCGACCGGCGGCACGCGCAGGTCTCGCAGCGGCGCGATCAAACCGCGGCGCGCGGCGTCCTGCAGCGGCAAGTCGTCGACCGAGGCGGGGAAGACGTCGGAGACCTGCTTCGCGATCAGCTGCTCCGTCGCCGTCATCCCGATGAAGATGGGCTCGGGGAAGGAGCGGATCGCGGCCGAGGTCTTCTCGCCGAGCGCCGTGTGCGCCTCGTCGCAGATCACGAGCTGGTACGCGTCGCGGTCGATCGAGTCGACGTGCCGCGCGAACCATGCGTACGTCTGGATCGTCAGCGGCGCCTGCTTTGCGCTGCGGCTGTCGCGCAGGATCACGTCGGTGAATCGCTTGTCGTAGCCCTCGGTCTTGAGGTCGCGCGTGAACTGGGAGACGAGCAGGCGGCGGTGGGTGAGGATCAGCACGCCGAGCGTGCGGGCCGCTTCGACGAAGCCCGCTGCGGCGATCGTCTTCCCCGAAGCAGTCGGGTGGCGGAACCGGTAGCGGCGCACGGCGCCCGGATCGTCCTGCTCCGGCTCCTCGGGAAGCTCGGCGTCTTCGCTCTCGACGACGAGCGTCGAGTCCTCGTCCTCGTCCTCGACCTCCAGCTGCTCGAGCTCCTCGGCCGTTGCTTTGTGGCCGTTTCCGTTGCCGTTCCCGTTGCCGTTCACCTCGTCGTAGCGCTGGCTCGCGGCGATGAGCTCGGTGAGCATCCCGGCGAGCGCGTCGACCTGGTGTCGCCGGAGGCCCGTTCCGGAGGCGGTCTGCGGCTCCGGCTCGGCGAGCACGCGCTCGAGGCCGAGCAGGAGGCCGTAGCGGACCTTCCATTTCGACGACGGCGCCTCGAGCCCGGCGTCGATCTCGGCGAGCGCGTCGTCGAGCGCGCGCCGGCGGGCCGTGCCCTCGCCGAGCGCCTCCGCGGGATCCTCGCCCTCGCGCAGGAACGGCTCGCCCGCCCACGGTTCCACGCGGACAGCGGCGGCGACTATCGGGTCCGCCGCCTCCAGTGCTGAGCTGGTCGGCTGAATAGCTTCTTGCATATGCGCAGCACGCTGGGGTGCTGCCATCCAACGAAGAGATGCGCTGCGCTCGGCTGATTCCCCTGTGCAAGCGGCGCAACCGGAAGCATACCCCGTCAACCGGGGTCGTCAACGTCGGCTTACAGGCCGAGGCCGCCGAAGATGGCGAACGGATTCGCCGGCTCGACCTCGTAGACGAGCTCGCCGCCGCCTTCGACCTCGCCGTGGAGGCGGGCGGCGAGCCGGTCGGCATCCTCCTTCGACGCTGTGCCGACGATGACGTACTGAAAGCGGCGCAGCGGCCGATATCCCTCCGACTCGAGCTGCTCGACGAGAGCCTTGGCCTCGTGATGCGACGACGTGGTGACCCGCACCTCCCACGGCGCATAGCCGTGGTCGAGCTCCTCTTCCTCCCACGTCTCCGACTTCGGCTCGTCGTCCCAGCGCTCCTCGTGCTCGAGCCAATGCTCGACCTTGCTGGTCTTCGCCTCGACGTCGAGGGTCCGCAGCTCCGACTCGACCACCTTCTGAGCGCGCTCGGCCTCGACGCGGGATGAGGCGTAGACGAAGATCTCGTCGCCGTCACGGGAAACGGCGAGCCGGCGGCCCTTGAGCTCGTCGGCGAGCTCGCGAGCCTCGTCATCCAGCTCGACACCGAGCCTCTCGAGCAGGCGCTCGTGCACGTCCTCGACCTCGATCCGGATGCGCCAGTCGTCGTTCGCCACGTCGGGGCAGCCTAGTCTCCGCCCATGGAGTGGCGCGAGCGGTACGAGCGCGCGGCGGCTCGCTATGCGGGCGGCGAGACGCGCGAGCCGGACGAGCGCCAGCTCGTGCAGCTCGCGAACGCGGCCTGGGCTGCGGGCCTGTCTCTGCTCATGGACGGTGACGGCGAAGGCGCGCGGGAGTGGCTGGTGCGGTCGGCCGAGCGGTATCGCGAGAGCTGGGACTCCGGAGCGCCGACCGATGCGTGGGGCCGGCCGATTGCGATGATGAAGGCGCTGCTCATCGCCGGCGAAGCCCGAGCTTGTAACAACTTGTTACTTGCTGCGCTTTTGACACTCGACGCGGGGGCGGCGGAGGCCGAATCGACGATCGGCCGCTATGCGGCCACGCTCGCGCTGCTCGTCCTCGACCGGGACGACGAGGCAGCTGCGCTGGCATCGGGTCTTGGGGACGGTTTCCCCGCCGCTGTCGCCGCTGGGCTCGCGGCGCTCGCGCCCCGGGACGCGAGCGCCTTCGGGACGGCTGCCGCCGCGATCCGGCAGGACTTCGAATCACGCGACGACTTCCTCGAAGATCTGCCGGTTCCCGACACGGCGCTCGCGCTAGAGGCACTTGCCACGAGACGTACACTTCCGGTGTGAGGCTGGCGCTTCGCGCAGGGCTGGTCGCGGTTGTAGCCGCGGTGGCGGTGCAATCAGGAGCGGCCGCGCCCGCGCGTACGCGCCCGATCACGACTCCGCTCTCCGTAGTCTTCTGGAGCCCGAACGACGGTCTGCTCGGAGCAGGGGTGTGCCGAACCAGGAAGTACGAATGCGGGCACGGCGCCGTCGAGCTGACGACCGACGGCGGCCGGACGTATCGAGTCGTCCTACGTACGGGCTCTCCGGTTACGCAAGTCCAGACGGTTGGGCCCGAGGACGCCGTTGCAATCGCACGCGGCCACGCCTGGCGGACGCTCGACGGCGGTCGCACCTGGCATCGCTGGGACGAGCATCCCGGTGGCAGCGCCGAGCTCGCTGAGGTGAGCTGGCCCACGGCGCGGCTCGGTTTCACCACGATTCTGGGCGTGCACGGTCACGTCTTCCTGTGGTCCACGCAAGACGCCGGCCGCACGTGGCAGAAGCGCCGGGGACCGTGCCAGGCGACGGGGGTGTTGGTCTCCTTCCCGACCCCGCGGGACGGGTGGCTCGCCTGCCTCGGTGAGGGTGGTGCGGGCAACGAGGACAAGGCGATCTTCCGAACGCAGGACGGCGGGCGGACGTGGCGCGCCGGGGCTTTTGCCGAAGGCATGAACAACCCCAGGGAGCGAGGCGGCCTGTCGCTGACGGGATATCCGGCCGGAATCGCGTTCGCGCCGAACGGCTTCGGGCTGATGTGGGAATCGCACGGGACGGTCTAGGTCACCCGCGACGGCGGGAAGGAGTGGCACGCGAAGCCGCGCCTCGCGAGGTTCGACGTCGACTTCGGTCGTGGTGCGTCCGCGTTCGCGAACGGCACCGGCTTGGTGTTGCTCAGCTATCCGGGCGGCCCCTTGACGCGCCTGGTCGAGACGCACGATTTCGGCCAAACGTGGCACCTCGTCCGCCGCTGGCGGGCTGCTGCCTAGAGCTTCGAAGCGGCGGCGCGGTCGACAACGGCTCGCGTCGTTCCCTCCGCCGAGCGTGCGAGGCTGCCGGGAGTCGCGTGCGACGGCCGCCCGTCGAGGGCTCGCGCGACCGCGTCTGCCTTGTCCGCGCCCGCCACGAGGAACAGCAGCTCCTCGGTGTTGCAGAGCCGTGGGAGCGTCAGTGAGATCCGCTCGACGAACGGCTCGTGACCGGCCTGTGAGCCGAGGACGTCGCGGCCGGTCACGTCGAGCGTCGGGAAGTTGGGGAAGAGCGACGCGATATGTCCGTCCGGGCCGAGGCCGAGGAGGACGAGGTCGAACGTGCCGGCCTCGGCGAGCTCGTGCTTGTACTCCGCCACCGCCTCGTCGCGGCCCAGCTCGCCCTGCATGCGGTGGACCGCGGCCGGTTGGGCCTCGAGCCGGTCGAGCAGCGCCTTCTTGGCCATGCCGTAGTTGGACTGCGGATCGTCGGGCGGCACGCACCGCTCGTCTCCCCACCAGAGCTCGACGCCGCTCCAGTCGGGCTCGAGCTCGGCCGCGATCTGGTACGCGCGGCGCGGTGTCGAGCCGCCCGTGAGGACGATGCTGCCACCGGCGCCCGCCTGCTCGACGAGCCGTTCCGCGACAACGCGAGCGGCCTCCTCCGCGTCGGCGACGACCGTGATGTCGACCGAGCTCATCCGCCCTCGGCCAGTTCCCGCGCGCGGTCCATCGCTGCCTGGATCGCGTTGAGGAACGCCGCGCGCACCCCGGCCTGCTCGAGCTCGCGGATCGCCGCGATCGTCGTGCCGCCGGGCGAGGTGACCGATTCGCGTAGCTCGACCGGGTGCATGCCCTGGTCGCGGAGCTGCTTGGCCGTCCCGAACATCGTCTGCACGACGAGCGTCGTCGAGACCTCGCGCGAGAGGCCCAGCAGGATTCCCGCTTCGATCATCGCCTCGGCGAGCAGCGCGAAATACGCCGGCCCGGAGCCCGAGACGGCGGTGATCGCGTCCATCCACGACTCCGGCACGCGCACCACTCGGCCCAGGTGCCCGAGCAGCTCTTCGGCGGCTGCAAGGTGCTCGTCGGTCGCGTGCGCTCCGGCGCAGAGACCGGCCATGCCCTCGTGCACCGTCGCCGGCGCATTCGGCATCGCGCGCACGACGGGCACGCCGTCCGCGATTCGTTGCTCGATGTGCGCGGTCGTGATCGCGGCCGCGACCGACACGACCGTCTGGCCGGTCGTGAGGTGCCGGCCGATCTCGCCGAGCAGTGCGTCGATGTCCTGCGGCTTGACGGCGACGACGACGAGCCCTGCTCCACCGATGGCCGCCGTGTTGTCAGCGGTCGCCTCGGCGCCGTAGCGCTCGTGCAGCTCCGCGAGCTGTTCGTCGCGGCGGGCGGTGACGACGACCTCGGAGGGCTCGCGCCAGCCCGAGCTGAGCAAGCCTGAGAGAAGGGCTTCTCCGATTCGTCCCCCGCCGAGGATGGCAATCTTGCGGTCGCTCATGGCAGCAGCCTAAGCCGCGCGCACCGCCGGCAGCGGGATCAGACCGCGAGCGAAGCCGCGGAGGAGATAGACGCTCGCGAGGCCGGCCCACTCGCCGTACGGCTCGAGTAGCTCCGCCGTCTCCCAGCCCTCGACTTCGCGGCCGCGCAGCGCACGCAGGAGCTTGATCAGCCCGAGGTCGCCGACGAGGCCCTGCTCGAAGCGGCCGAGCCCTTCGAGGCAGACGACGCCGGCCGACCACGGGCCGAGGCCGCGCTCGCGCTCGATCCGGCGGACGACCGCGTCGGTCGGCAGTTCGTGGAGCCGCTCGAGGTCGAGGCTGCGGCAGAGACGGACGACCGTCGCCCCGCGCCGCTCGTGGAGACCCAGCCGTCGCAGCTCGAAGGGCGCTACAGCCGCGAGCGCTGCCGTGCTCGGCGGCTCGCAAAGTTCGGTACGACGTACCGTCACAAAGCGTTGGCGGCTTTGCAGCATGCGGATCACGCGACGCTCGAGACTTCGTGCCGTCTTCGAGTCGATCAGCTGTCCGCAGACGGCGCGGAGCAGCGCCTGCGCGACCGTCGCCGTTCGCACCGGGCGGTAGCGACGGAAGTGCTTCACGGCGCGGCCGAGCAGCGGATCGTTCGCGAAGCGGCGCAGGAACGCGGAGTGATCGTCGTCGAGCGCCAGCGTCCAGCGGAGCTTCTCCGCGGCAGCAACCGACTCGGATCTGATCGTGACGACGCCGTCCCGCGACTGCCACGCGCGGGCGACCGAGCCGCAGCAACGTGCCGTGACGAGCCCGTCTCGCACTTGCCGAGTCGCGTCGCTCGCGAGCCGTGCGGAGAGCTCGAGCGAGTACGGACCACGCGGCCGGACGGCGATTTCGACCATGTCTGCGAGCCTACTGCCTCGCCTGGACACGGCTGCGAGAGCGTCTTGCGGCGGCCGAGGACGCGACCTACCGTCGCCGGGTGGCGAGGCCCGCCGACTTCCTCATCGCGCTCGTGCTCGTCGCGGGTGTCCTCGTCGTGTTCGCGCACGGCCACGGCCATACGCCCGCGATCGTCGCCGACCCCGTGCGCACGCCGGGCGTCCTCAACCCGGACGTGACCCAGTCGAACATCCGCTCCACGATCTGCAGGCGCGGCTGGACGGAGACGATCCGCCCGCCGACGTCCTACACGAACGGGCTCAAGACGAAGCAGATGCGCCAGTACGGCGAAGCAGGCTCCCTGTCCGACTACCAGGAGGATCACATGATCAGCCTCGAGCTCGGCGGCAATCCCACCGACCCACGCAACCTCTGGCCCGAGCCCTACCCGCGCGCGTCGGACGTGGACAAGATCGAGAACGAGCTCAACGGCGAGGTCTGCTCGGGCGAGCTCACGCTCGCGCAGGCGCAGCAGCGCGAGGACTCTCTGAAGCACACCCAGGGGTAGAGTCGGTGCATGGAGATCTCGCCGGACGCGCGCATGGGACTCGTCGAGCTGAGCGTCTCGGATCTCGACCGCTCGCTCGCGTATTGGCAAGACGCGATCGGCCTGCGCGTGCTCTCACGCGAGAACGGGACGGCAGAGCTCGGAGCCGAAACACCGCTCGTGCGCTTCGTCGAGGAGCCGGGCGCTCGTCCGGCGCACGGGTTCACCGGTCTCTTCCACGTCGCGCTGCTCGTCCCGGATCGCCCGAGCCTCGGCAGCTTCCTCGCCCACGCCGTGCGCGAGCGGATCCCGCTCACGGGACTCTCCGATCACGTCGTCAGCGAGGCGATCTACCTCCGCGACCCCGACTACCACGGCATCGAGGTCTACGCCGACCGCCCGCGCGAGCAATGGGAAGGGCAGGTCGCGCAGCGGATGACGACGATCCCGCTCGACACGGATTCGCTGCTCGCCGAGGCCGGCGACGGCGAGTTCGGCGGCCTCCCTGAGGGAACGAAGGTCGGCCACGTCCATCTCTGCGTCCGCGACGTCGACGAGACGATCGGCTTCTACGGCGACAGGCTCGGTCTGGGACTGACCGCGCACCTCGGCGACCAGGCCGCATTCCTCAGCGCCGGCGGCTACCACCATCACCTCGCCGGCAACACGTGGGAGACGCGCGGCGCCGAGCCGGCTCCGGAGGGAACCGCAAGGCTCCGCCGCTTCACGATCGTCCTCCCGGACGAGGCCGAAGTGGCCAGGGTGGCAGAGCAGGTCGGCGGCACCGAGGTCCGCGACCCGTCCGGGAACGCGCTCGTGCTCGAAGCGGCCTAGTCCGCCGCTGCCTTGGGCAGCCAGCTGAAGCGGACGAGCGCGACGGCGAGCCCGATCGCACACCAGATCGCGAGCACGCCGATGTCGCTCCAGACGATCCCGACGCCGTGAACTGCCGGGTCGTAGGCGTGGTGCAGGCCGTCCGAGAGGTGCTCGACCGGAAAGACTTGCGCCACGTGATGGAGCCATCCGGGTAGCACGTCGGTCGCGATGAAGACGCCGGAGATGAAATAGAGCGGCAGCATGATCGCCTGCACCATCGGCTGGGCCGCGTCCTCGTTCGAGATCGCGGACGAGAGCGCGTAGGCGAGCACGCAGAAGGTGACCGAGCCGACCACCGTGGTGAAGGCGACGCCCGGGATCGTCGACGTCGGCAGGGTGACGCCGTAGGCGACGCGGCCGACCGCGAGTAGAACCGCCACGACGACGACCGACATGCCGACGGCCGTCAGTGTCCGGCCCGCGATCAGGATCCAGGCCGACACCGGAGTAGCCCGACGCCTCTTGAGGACGCCGGTCTCGCGCTGGGCCGTGATCGAGATCACGAGGTTGACGAACGACGACGCGATCACGGCCAGCGCCGAGATGCCTGGCACGTACGTCGTCGACAGCTTCACGTCATGCACCTTGCCGTTGCCGAAGACGCTGCAGAAGATGACGAGGAACAGGATCGGCAGGATCAGCGTGAAGAAGCGCGACTGCCCGTTGCGGAGCACCCCGAGGAGGTCGTAGCGCGCCTGGTGGAGAACGAGCGCCAGCGGCCCGCGAGCGGCCGCGGTCGGCCCTTCGCGGGCGGGAGTCGGCCGGAACTCCGTCGGCGCGCCGGACTCCGGCTCGGCCGCCGCCGCGGCACGGCGCCTTTGCCACCGTCGCCACAGCCAGAGGATGATCACGCGTGCTCCTCCGTCAGCTCGAGGTAGACCTCCTCCAGCGTGGGCTGCCGGACGTCGAGGTCGGGCAGGTCCAGCCCGCGGCCGATCGCCCAGCCGGTCAGTGCGTGCAGGTGGACGAGCGGGGTGTCGGTCGTCAGCGTCACGCGCCCGTCCTCGCCGGCGAGCAGCGCGCGCAGCTCGGGCGGCAGGTCGTCGGCGCCGGTCCCCTCCGGCAGCGTGAAGCGGATCGTCGCCGCCATCGAGTTCCGCCCGCCGAGCGTGCCGGGCGTTCCCTCGGCAACGATCCGCCCGCCCGCGATGACGGCGATCCGGTCGGCCAGCTGCTCGGCCTCGTCCATGTAGTGCGTCGTGAGGAAGACGGTCTTGCCGAGCTCGCGCAGCCCGTCGATCACGTGCCAGGCCGTGCGGCGCGCCGACGGGTCGAAGCCGGTCGTCGGCTCGTCGAGAAAGATGAGCTCGGGGTCGCCGATCAGCGCGAGCGCAACGTCGAGCCTGCGCCGCTGGCCGCCCGAGAGCTTCGTTCCGGTCGTGTCGGCCTTCTCCTGGAGGCCGACGAGCGCGATCGTCTCGTCGATGTCGCGCGGCTCGAGGTAGTAGCCGGAGTACAGCTGCAGGCTCTCGCGCACGGTCAGGCCCGGCTCGGCGTTCGACTCCTGCAGCACCGCGCCGACGCGGTTGCGCCACGCCGCGTCGCCGTGCGCGGGGTCGACGCCGAGCACGCTCACCTCGCCCGCGGTGCGCGCGCGGAAGCCTTCGAGGATCTCGACCGTCGTCGTCTTGCCGGCGCCGTTCGGCCCGAGGAACGCGAAGATCTCGCCGCGCGCGATCTCGAGATCGATGCCCGCGACCGCTTCGAACTGCCCGTAGCGCTTCCGCAGTCCTCGTACGGAGACGACCGGCTCCACGCCGCGAGTGTACGTCCGCCGTCTAAGCCCGAACCAGGGTGTGCGGTGTGCGCTATACCTGCAACTAGGAGATGAGCAGCAAGCCGGTCGAGCAGCTCTCCCAAGTGATCGTCCGCTTCGCGGGCGACTCCGGCGACGGCATGCAGCTCACCGGCTCGCAGTTCACGAACGAGGCTGCGCTGCTCGGGAACGACATCTCGACGCTGCCCGACTTCCCGGCCGAGATCCGCGCGCCGGCCGGCTCGCTGCCGGGCGTCTCGGGCTTCCAGCTCCACTTCGCCGACCACGACATCCTCACGCCGGGCGACGCGCCGAACGTGCTCGTGGCGATGAACCCCGCCGCGTTGAAGACGAACATCGGCGACCTGCCGCGCGGCGGGACGCTGATCGTCGACGCCGACGCGTTCACCGAGCGGAACCTCACCAAGGCCGGCTACGCGCAGAACCCGCTCGAGGACGGCTCGCTCGGCGAGTACCAGCTGCACACGGTGCCGCTGACGTCACTGACCGTCGGGGCGCTGAAGGAGGTCGTGGGCGTGACGCCGCGCGAGGCCGAGCGCTCGAAGAACATGTTCGCGCTCGGGCTCATGTGCTGGCTGTACGGGCGCGGGATCAAGCCGACGATCGAGTTCCTCGAGGAGAAGTTCGGCGCGAAGCGGCCCGAGATCGCGGCGGCGAACATCAAGGCGCTCCGCGCGGGCTACGCATTCGGGGAGACGACGGAGTCGTTCGCCGTCACGTACGAGGTGAAGCCGGCGAAGCTCGCGCCGGGGACGTACCGCAACATCACGGGCAACCAGGCGCTCTCGCTCGGGCTCGTCGCCGCGTCGCGCCTCTCGGGGCTGCCGCTCTTCCTCGGCGCCTACCCGATAACGCCGGCGAGCGCGATCCTCGAGGAGCTCGCGGGCTACAAGCACTTCGGCGTCCGCACCTTCCAGGCGGAGGACGAGATCGCCGCCGCCGGCGCCGCGGTGGGCGCTGCCTTCGGCGGATCCCTCGGCGTCACGACCTCCGCGGGGCCGGGCGTCGTGCTCAAGGCCGAGACGGTCGGGCTCGCGATCATGCTCGAGCTGCCGCTCGTGATCTGCGACATCCAGCGCGCCGGCCCGTCGACCGGGATGCCGACGAAGCCGGAGCAGGGCGACCTCCTCATGGTGATGTACGGCCGCAACAGCGAGTCGCCTGTGCCGGTGGTCGCGGCGCGCTCGCCGTCGGATTGCTTCCACGCGGCGATCGAGGCCGCGCGGATCGCGCTCAAGTACCGCACGCCCGTCTATCTCCTCTCGGACGCGTACCTCGCGAACGGCTCCGAGCCGTGGCTGCTGCCGGATCTCGACACGCTGCCCGACCTGACCCCGACCTTCGCGACCGAGCCGAACGCGGGGGAGGAGTTCCTCCCGTACCTGCGCGACGAGCAGACGCTCGCGCGGCCGTGGGCCGTCCCTGGGACGAAGGGGCTCGAGCACCGGATCGGCGGGCTCGAGAAGGCGGACCGCACGGGGAACATCTCGTACGACCCCGAGAACCACGACCTGATGACGCGGCTCCGCGCGCAGAAGGTCGCGGGGATCGCCGGCGACATCCCGGAGCTCGAGGTCGACGACCCCGACGGCGAGGCGACGGTTCTCGTCCTGAGCTGGGGCGGGACGTACGGCCCGGTCGCGGCGGCCGCGCGGCGCGTCCGAGCGAGCGGCAAGCACGTCGCGCACGCGCACCTCCGCTATCTCAATCCGTTCCCGCGCAACACCGGCGATGTCCTGCGCCGCTACGAGAAGGTGCTGATAACGGAGATGAACAACGGCCAGATCATGCAGCTCTTCCGGTCGCAGTTCCTCGTCGACGCGATCGGCTACAACCGCGTCCGCGGCTTCCCGCTACGCGCGGCCGAGGTTGCGGAGGCGGTCGAGGCTCTGGTGGACGCGGCATGACCGAGAAGAACGGCGGCAACGGGAACGGCAGCGGCGCGCTGACCGCGAAGGACTTCCGCACCGACCAGGAGGTTCGCTGGTGCCCGGGGTGCGGCGACTACGCGATCCTCGCGGCGCTGCAGTCGTTCATGCCGGAG